>JAFKJJ010000022.1 GCA_017306025.1 Planctomycetota bacterium | reverse complement strand
GAAAGTCGTAAAGTCTCGGACAGTCGTCGTCGGGGTCTACGACTTTCGACCTTACGATTTTTGACCGAGAAGACGGGCGGCGTGGCCCAGCACCTTCGGCCCCTCCTTGAGTAAGGAACACGTCGGCTTCCAGCCGAGTTCGACACGGCGTGCGAGCAGTTCGTCGGCCGTGGGCCGATGGTTCCAGACGGCGACCGCCGCCAGTTCACCGAATCAGCTCACGCCGAACACCAACCAGCGCGAATCCGGCAGGGGCAGGTACAGGTCGTAGCTGTACTCGTCCTGCTGAACGAGGTCGATACCGGTGAAGGGGACGCCCGCGCCCGGCGCCCATTTTAGGATGGCTTCGAGGTTACGGAGCGGCTGGACCTGCTCGCCGAGAACGGGGTCGGCGGCGCGGAGTGCGGCGAGTTGGTCGGGGTAGTTCATGGGCTACTCGAAGATTTCGGCGACAGGGCAGCGGAATCCGGACAGGTCCGCGCCGCCGTCCAGAGCCATTACGCCGTTCAAATACTGTGACTCGCAGCCTCGACGATGCACAACGACGATTTCCTCGTGGGGGTCGATCATCCACACCGATCCGGTTCCCGTTCGGAGTGCAACCTCGACCAGCCGTGTCAGTAGATCGGGGTCTTCGTCGAGTTCGACCACCTCAACAGCGAGAACGGGAGCGCCCTCAATACGCGCGTCGTTCCACCGAGGCTTTTCGCAAACGTCGCGCCTGACCACGCTCGCGTCAAAGGTCACCAACGTGTCGGGGTTGCGGGCCAACACGAAGGGGCACCCATAACCGAACGCGCGGTGGTTGCTCGTTGCACGACACCAGTTCGACAAGAGGCGTGAGACGTTCATGACCGCGGCGGCATGGGCCGGCGTGTGGAAACCCGCGCCATTCCATCGCTCGACCAAATCGCCTTCGAACAACCAGCGATCGACGGGAACCCTGCCCGGATCGGTCGCGAGCACATCGGTGGCGCGCATGGCTGGATCTCACAAGGTGCCGCGCAGGGCCTGTTCGCGCTCGATCGCCTCGAAGAGCGCCTTGAAGTTCCCCTTGCCGAAGCTCTTCGACCCGCGCCGCTGGATCACCTCGAAGAACAGCGTCGGGCGGTCGGCCACCGGCTTCGTGAAGATCTGGAGCATGTACCCCTCGTCGTCGCGATCAACGAGGATACCAAGTTCGGCCAACTCGCGGACGTCCTCGCGGATCTGGCCGACGCGGTCCGTGAGGGTTTCGTAATAGGTTCCGGGCACGCGCAGGAACGACACGTCGTTGGCGCGCATCGCGCGGACCGTCTTCACGATGTCGCCCGTGATGAGGGCGATGTGCTGCACCCCGGGGCCGCCGTAGTATTGCAGGTACTCGTCGATCTGACTGCGGCGCTTCGCGTGCGCCGGCTCGTTGATCGGAAACTTCACGCGCCCCGTGCCGTTCTGCACCACCTTCGACATGAGCGCCGAGTACTCGGTGCTGATGTCCTTGTCGTCGAACGAGACGAGCTGGTTGAAGCCGAGTACCTTGCGGTAGAACTCGACCCACTCGTTCATCTTCCCCTCTTCCACGTTCGCCACGATGTGGTCGATCGCGGCTAGGCCCACGGGCTTCGCGGTGCCGGGTTGGTATCGCTCTGGGTCGAGCGACCGATACCCGGGCGCGAACACGCCGCGGTAGCGGTCGCGGTTGATGAACGTGTGCGTCGTGTCGCCGTAGGCCTTGATGCTCGCGGTCTCGAAGACCCCGTGCTCGTCTTCGAGTGCCTCCGGCGGCTTCACCGGCGTTGCGCCGCGCTTCACGGCCTCGTCGAAGCACGTGCGGACGTCGGGGACGTCCAGCGCGACGTCCATCACGCCGTCGCCGTGTGTGATGAGCCGCCGGCTCTCCGGGTGCTGTTCGGACAGCGGCGAGGTCAGCACGAACGTGATCTCGCCCTGTCGGAGAACGTAGCCGGCCTCGTGCCTCACCTTCGTTTCGAGGCCGGCGTAGGCGAGCACGTCGAACCCGAACGCGTTGCGGTAGAAGAACGCGCTCTGCCGCGCGTTGCCCACGAAGAACCGGACGTGGTCGATCTTGCGGAGGGGAATGTCTGTCATGATTGGACCTGGAGGAACTAACCACAGAGACACAGAGACACAGAGAAGTCCAGAGCAGTGAGTTCTTGAAAAATCTCTCTTCGGTCTTCTCTGTGTCTCTGTGTCTCTGTGGTTAGTCCGTCGTTGAATTACAACACCGGAATCCCGAACCGGCGCACCAGCGCCTCCAGTTCGCGCCGCAGGAACGTGAACGACGGCGCGATGAAGAAGTCCTTTTGCATCTGTGACGGGTCGTAGTCGGTCGCTATGACGGTGTCCGTCACGAACGGCCTTCGCGTCGCGTCCTTCGAGAAGAGCGAATGCGGGATCTCGCCCGTACTGGAGAGGATACCCGCCCCGAACACCTTCGTTTCGCTGCGTTCCTCGATCAAGCCGAACTCGATGCTGAACCAACTGAACCGCTTCAGCGCGAGCACCTGGTCGCCGTGCGGGGTGGTCGCCGCGGCCTTACCGATCAGAGTTAGAAGTTCCGCGTAATCAGGGTTCATCAGGGGCGGCACGTGTCCCAGACAGTCGTGAATCATGTCCGGTTCGGGCGTGAATTCCGGGTGCGATCCGTGCCGGATGAACTGCGTTACCGGAAAACCGCGGTTCGCGATGTACTCGTAGAAGGTGCGATACGGCAGCGCGCCTTCTGCCGGGACGAGGTGCATGTTGGTCTCGCGTTCGAGGCGCGCGCTGAGCGTCCGCAACTGCGGGATCTCGGTTTGCGTGATCGCCAACTCGTCCTTCGCGGCCAGATACATCGAGCACGCGTACTTGCGGTGCAGCGCGTCCAGTTGGGGCGACACGGCGCGCCAGATCCGCGTTTCTTCCGGCGTGTACGCCACCAGCGGCGGCCCGAGCCCTTCGAGCCGGTGTCGGCGGGTGAGAGCGAACAGGGCCTTCCGCCGCTCGACGTACTCCACGTCGTGCTCGCCGGGGTGGCCCGGTTCGAGTTCCAGTTCGGTGACGTCGGGCGGTCGGACCATCACGTTCGAGTCGATGACCGCGCCGTATTCGACAAGCCTGCTCGGGGAGGTGTTCACTACAAGCCCTCGCGTACACGTCCGGGGAACGGGAGAGGATCGGCCGGACCGAGGAAGTGAGCGGAACCGCGGTGACCGCGGAACCGCGACGCCTATTCTATCGGGTGCGGGAAGTGGCCGAAGTCCGCCGGCGAGCCGGTTCTCTGCGCGAAACCCGCCGCGTCCCCAACCCGAACCGAGTCCACCATGAAAGCCACGTTCTTTGAAACGACCGGTACGCCCGACGTCATCCGCGTCGGCGATCTTCCCACACCCGAACCGCAACCCGGAGAGATTCGGGTGAAGGTGCTCGCCGCATCAATCAATCCGATCGACACTTACATCCGCAGCGGCGCCGCGCCGATGCAACTTCCGAAGCCCGCGATCACCGGGACCGACTTCGCGGGCGTCGTGGATGCGGTCGGTTCCGCGGTGAAGGAGTTTCGGCCGGGTCAGCGCGTCTGGGGCAGCAACCAGGGGTTGCTCGGGCGACAGGGCACCTGCGCAGAATTCGTGTGCGTTGAGGAGAAGTGGGTGTATCACACGCCGGACGGTGTTTCGGACGAGCAGGCCGCGGCCGGGGCGCTCGTGGGCATCACCGCACATCTGGGGCTATTCCAGCGCGCGAATCTGACACACGCGGAAACCGTGTTTGTGAACGGCGGAACCGGCGGTGTCGGTTCGATGGTGGTTCAAATGGCAAAGGCGGCCGGCGCGAAGGTGATCTGCACCGTCGGGAGCGAGGATAAGGCCGCAGAGGCCCGCAAACTCGGGGCAGATGCCACCATCAACTACAAGACGGACGACATCACGGCCCGCGTGAAAGACGCGACCGGCGGGACGGGGGTGAACCTGTGGTACGAGACGCTGCCGCCGAGCGATCTTGATAAGACCGTCGAACTGATGGCTCCCCGCGGGCGGATCGTCGTCATGGCCGGGCGGCAAGCCCGACCGGTGTTCCCCAACGGGCCGTTTTACGTGAAGGGGTTGTCTCTTCTTGGCTTCGCGATGTTCAATATGACTCCCGCGGAGCAGCGTGCGTGCGCCGACGACATCAACCGCTGGCGGACCGAGGGGAAGTTGACCGTTCTGATCGGTGCCCAATTTCCCCTGTCGAAGACGACCGAAGCGCACCAACTGCAAGAGGACAACACACTTCGCAAGTCCGGTACGCTCACGGGTAAGATTGTTATTCTCCCGAACGCGTAAGATTTTTTGCCGCTCGTGACGAGATGCACCCGAACGCCCCGCGGGCTAACCCGTGGGGCGTTCGCCTTTTGCGCCCCGAGCCAACGTGAACCACTCGTACGCGTTATAGATGGCACCGGTTGTGCATCTTGAGCCTACTGAGCTGTCGGATCGGCCGGCAGTACGGTAACACGGGGTCAAGTGTCCTGTAAGGGTGGTGCGGTTTATCCGAATAGTGAGTAGCGACGGAGCCGGAACGTAGTTCAGCTCAATGAGGAAACACCATGTCGCGGCTGTCCACGCTGTTCGTTCTCGGTGGTGCGGGGCTTCTCTTCACGCCCGTTGCCGCGTCGGCTCAGTTCATTCGACCGTTCGGACTGCCCGGCGGCGCGCCGCTCACGGTCCCCATCGTGCGGCCCGTACCGCTCGTGCCCCTTGTGCCTATCGTGCGTCCGGTGATGCCGGTCGCGCCGGTCCCGCTCATTTCTCCCGTCATCGGATGGCCGCAGTACCAGTTCAGTTACGGCTCGCGGATCAGTTTCGGCGGCTTCACGGTCAGTAACCAGCAGTTTGCTTACGGTCCGTTGGCATACGCGTTCCGGCCCGGCGTCCCGACCTACATCTGGCCGACCGCCGCGTACAACACGTACGGGGTGTACGGGGTGTACAGACCTACGAGCCAGAGCGTCACCGAGTACGACGTTCTTGCCAAGGCCCAGCGCGAAGCGTCGGCCGTGGCCGCTCTGTCGTCGGGTGGGAGCCGGAACCCGGCACCGGCGCTCGTGGTGGCGGACACGGCGGCGCCGGTTCCGGCCGACATGGCGCGCCCGGCGCTGCCCCCCGCGGACGGCGCACGAATCGCTTCGGGCGATGCGCTCAACGACGCGCTCAAGGAAATAGTTCGCGCCGAAGGGAAGGGGGCGAAGGGGCCGTCCGCGTACATCCCGCCGCTGTTGATGAAGGACATGCGGTTCGCGGGCTCGCCGGCGGCCGACCTGCTCAACCTCTCGCGGCAGAGCGGTCTCGACTTCCCGACGGCCTTCGACGCCCCGGCGCTGGTGAACCGCTGCGGCGAGTTGGCGGACGAGTTCGCGGGGGTCGCGGAGGCCGTGCGGGCCGGCAAGGCGCCCGACGCGACCCGCGTGACCCGGCTCGAAGTCGCGTTCCAGCGCCTGGAAGAGGCGTCGGCGCCGGTCATCAAGGATCTGCCGGCCCAGGACGCGACCGCGGCGAAGCAGTTCTTGAATCGGTTGAGTAGCGCGGTCAAGGCGCTCAAGGGCGGCGCCGCGGCCGGCCTGATCGACCCGACCTGGGACACCGTGGGGCTGACCGGTGCCGATCTGGTCAAGCACATGACGAAGCACAAGTTGCTGTTCGGCCCGGCCCCGCGCGGCGCGGAAGGGTCTTACGACACCATGTACGGCAGCCTCACTACGTATCTCGCCGTTCTCCTGCAACCGAAGAAGTAACTGTCCGGTGATCGAAGGCCCGCCGGCCGGAGCCGTGAACGGCTCCGGCCGGCGGGCGTTTCACCCCATCTTCTCGTCCTTCTGTCTTTCGCTCACACTCGCACCCGTACTCATACTGTGAGCGCGGCGGGCCTTTCCCACTTGTGCCCGACCGCCGGCACGCTATACAAAACCGCGACGGCCCGGCCCGCGCCCGGCACTGACCTCGGCATGCGCGGCGCGGGCTTCCATCCGTTTACAAGGCGGTCCGCATGAAGCGCGCGCTCATCACCGGCGTCACCGGTCAGGACGGCAGTTATCTGGCCGAACTGTTGCTCGACAAGGGGTACGAGGTCCACGGGATCGTCCGCCGGGCCAGCACCGAGTCCTTCGAGCGGATCGAGCACCTCGCGGGGAAGATCCACCTCCACCAGGCCGACCTGCTCGACCAGCTCTCCCTTATTGACGTCATCAAGGAGACGGACCCGTCGGAGGTGTACAACCTCGCGGCGCAGAGCTTCGTGCCGACCAGTTGGAAGCAGCCGTGCCTGACCGGCGAGTTCACCGCCATCGGCGTGACGCGCGTGCTCGAAGCGATCCGCCTGTTGGGGCGCGACAAGATCCGCTTCTACCAGGCGTCGAGCAGCGAGATGTTCGGCAAGGTGCAGGCCGTGCCGCAAACGGAGGACACGCCGTTCTACCCGCGCAGCCCCTACGGCGTGGCGAAGGTGTACGGCCACTGGATCACGGTGAACTACCGCGAGTCGTACAACATGTTCTGCTGCAGCGGCATCCTGTTCAACCACGAGAGCGAGCGCCGCGGCAAGGAGTTCGTGACCCGCAAGGTGACCGACGGCGTCGCGCGGATCAAGCTCGGCCTCGCAACCGAACTGCGGCTGGGCAACCTCGACGCGAAACGCGACTGGGGCTTCGCGGGCGACTACGTCCGCGCGATGTGGCTGATGCTCCAGCAGGACCAGCCGGACGACTACGTGGTGGCGACCGGCGAGACGCACACGGTCCGCCGGCTGGTGGAGCTGGCGTTCCAGGTGGCCGGACTGGACTGGCAGAAGTACGTGAAGATCGACCCGGCGCTGGTGCGCCCGGCGGAAGTGGACCTGCTCATCGGCGACCCGTCTAAGGCCAAGCGGGTGCTCGGCTGGAAGCCGGACGTGAGCTTCGAGCAACTGGTCGAGCGGATGGTGCGGGCCGACCTCGCCCGGCTCCAGGGCAAGCCGCTCCCGGACTTCAAGGCCCGCGGCATCTGACGAGCGCGGAATGCGGAGCGCGGAACGAGGGCAGGAAGACAAAGGGTGTAAGACGGATGTTCTTGTCTTCAACTCCGCGCTCCGAACGCCGCGCCCCGCGCTACTGACATGCGAATCCTCATCACCGGCATCACCGGGTTCGTCGGCGGGCACCTGGTGGAACACCTGGCGGCCGCGGGCGGGCACGCGCTGTTCGGGGTGAGCCGCCGCGGCGTGTGGCCGGCCGGTCTGAATCACCTCGCGCCGCACGCGGCGCTGCTCGCGGCCGATCTGAACGACCCCGCGGCCGCGGAGCGGGCCGTCCGCGACGCCCGCCCGGAGTGGGTGATCCACCTCGCCGGCTACGCCAACACGGGCGGCTCGTTCCGCGAGCCCGACCGCACGTGGGCCGACAACCTCACCGCCACCCGCACCCTTTACGACGCCGTCATCCGGACCGGCCTCGGGCCGCGCGTGCTGTTCGTCTCGTCCGGTCTGATCTACGGCGAGCCGGACCGCCCCAACGAGGCGTGCGACGAGCACACGACGCTCAAGCCGGCCAGCCCTTACGCCACGAGCAAGGCCGCGGCCGACCTTCTCAGCTACCAGTACACCCGCAGCGCCGGACTCGACGTCGTGCGCGTGCGGCTGTTCAACCAGATCGGCCCGCGCCAGAGCGCCGACTTCGCGGTGCCCAACTTCGCGCGCCAGATCGCGGCCGCGGAGGCGGGGAAGCAACCGCCGGTGGTCGAGACGGGCGACCTGTCGGCGCGCCGCGACATCACCGACGTGCGGGACATGGTCGCGGCGTTCCCGCTGCTGTTGGAGAAGGGCGTGACGGGCGAGGCGTACAACGCGGCCCGCGGCGACGCGTACTGCATTCGGGACCTGCTCGACCGGCTCGTGGCGCTGGCGCGGGTTCCCATCCGCGTGAACTCGAAGATCGAGCCGGGCCGCCGGGCCGATACCGCGATGACCCGCGCCGACGTGCGGAAGCTCCGCGCCGCGACCGGCTGGGAGCCCCGCTTCCCGCTCGACCGGTCGCTCGCGGACGTGTTGGATTACTGGCGGTCTATTCAAGTCGAAAAGTCGTGAGGTCGAAGACCCTCGGAACGGACTTCTTCGACTTTCCGACTTTCGATCTCACGACTTTCGGCTACAATTCGATCGAGCCTCGCGGCGGCACCGGACAGGCTCGCCAAACAAACCGCCGCACGAAAGCATGTCCGACGCCAAGTTGCGTCACGCGATCGCGTTCGAAGCCGCCCGGCTCATGTACGAGCGCATCGAATCCGAGTACTTTACCGCGAAACGTAAGGCCGCCAAACGGCTGTGCCGCGGCACCGTCAAACCCAGCGACCTCCCGAGCAACGCCGAGATCCGCGACCAGATCCAGGCGTTCGCGCGCGTTCACGAGGGAGAGGCACGCACCGCGAACCTCCGCGACATGCGGCTCCACGCGCTGCGCCTCATGCGCGTGTTGTGTCGCTTCCGCCCGCGGCTCATCGGCAGCGTGATGACCGGCCACGTTCGCAAAGGCTCCGACATCGACCTGCACCTCTTCAGCGACCACGTCGAACCCGTCACCGCGGCGCTCGAAGAGGAGGGGTTGCAGTTCGACGTGGAGCGGAAACAGGTGGTGAAACACGGCGAGAGCCGCGTGTTCATTCACGTTCACGTGTTCGACGTGTTCAACTTCGAGTTGACGGTGTACCCCGAGGACAAGGCGCATTACGTGTTCAAGTCGTCGATCACGGGCAAGCCGATCGAGCGGGCCAGCACGCGCGAACTGGAAGAGCTGATCGCCCGCGAGCACCCGGAAGTGTCGATCGACGAGGCCATTGCGGAGCAGGAAGAGTCCGCGGACCCGTACCAGCTCTTCCGGCTGCTACTGTTGCCGCTCGAAAACGTGAAACAGAACCCGAAGTACCACCCGGAAGGGGACGTGTTGTACCACCTGCTCCAGGTGTTCGAGTTGGCCCGCGCGGAGCGGCCGTGGGACGAGGAGTTCCTGACGGCCGCACTGCTGCACGACGTGGGGAAGGGGATCGACCCGTATGACCACGTCGGGGCCGGGCTCCAGGCCCTTGACGGCCTCGTCACCGAGCGCACCGCGTGGTTGATCGAGAACCACATGCTGGCACTGGAGTACAAGGCGGGCACGCTCGGCCACCGGCAGAGGAAGAAGTTGGAGGAGTCGGACGACTTCGAGGACCTGATGGCGCTCCGCGACCTCGACACGAAGGGCCGCGTGCCCGGCGCGCAGGTGTGTACCGTGGACGAGGCGCTCGACTACCTCAAAGAGCTGGACCGGCAAAACAAGTGGAAGTGACCTCACCCGTGCGCCGCACGCCCGTGCGGTACCGCAATGAAATGGGAGCTGCACCAGCGCCCGCCCGCGACCGTCTGTCCCGAAGAGTTCTGCTTTCACTGGGTCTCGGCCGGGGGGAGGGCGTCCCCGCCCGGCCGGGAATACGCTTCGCGTGCGGAGATGTTCCGCGACGCGGCGAACTGGCCGGTCTGGCCGGAGGGCGGTTGCGGCTGTGGGTTCGGCGTTTGTCGCCGCGCGCGGCCCGGCGAGGCCGCCACGGACTGGTACGAGCCCCACGAGCCGCGCCTGGAGGCCGCGGGGCTTCCGTGGTTCTACTTCACGACGCTCGCGGCGCTGCGGGCGGACTTCCACCAGAAGTTCGTTCAGGAAGCGACTCAGCTCTGGGGGCCGGAGGCCGTCGCCGAACCGAAGATCGAGGAGATCGGATGAGCCACCCGTTACTCGCCGAATTCCCCGTGGTCATCGAACTCGATGTCGGCTGGAGCGACATGGACTCGTTCGACCACGTCAGCAACCTCGTGTACTTCCGCTACTTCCAGGACGCGCGGCTCGTGTACCTCGACCGCGTGGGCTGGCTCGCGACGAAGCGCGAACTCGGCCTCGGCCCGATCCTCAAGAGCACGAACGCCACCTACCGCAAGCCGCTGAAGTTCCCCGATCGCGTGTGGGTCGGGGTGCGGGGAAGCGACATCCTGCCCGACCGTATGACGTTCGAGCACAAGGTGGTGAGCCGGGCGTGGGACGCGGTCGCGTGCGAGGGCACGGCCGTCATCGTCAGTTACGACTACCGCAACGAGTGCAAGTGCGCGATACCCGACGCCGTGCGGCAGCGAATCGAGGAGATGGAAGCGCAAACGAAATGAAGCCCGCGCCGACCGGAGGTCGGCGCGGGCTTCGTGCGAGTCGATTGCACGTCACTTGTTCGCGTCGAGCATGAAGAAGTCGCGGGGGCTGCGGACGAACGGGTGATGCGGGAACACCAGCGTCCCCTGGGCCGGACCGTACGCGCCCGGCGGGTAGCCGGTCGGGTTGTACGCGGGGCCGCTCTGGGTGTAGCCCATCTGCGGGTAGTACTGCGATTTCGGCGCGCCGTTGAGGCGGAACAGCTTCTTCAGCCGCGGGTGCAGCCCGTAGGGGTCCGGCGCGACGCCGTTAAACGGCTCGGACGGCCCCAGCAGCGTGTTCGGCCCGCCGATCTGCGGGACCGGTGCCGCCCCGTGGCCCGGCGCCGCCGGCCCGCCCCAGTCGGCTCGAACGGCCCCGGCCGCGAGCCCCAGCGCGGCCACCGCCATCAGCATCCGCTTCATGTGTGTACCTCTTCCGTGGTGACCGAACACCGGCCGGTCAGTACCGCCTGTATCGGCACGAGAGGGGGACGGACGCGAGGGATTCTTTAGCGCATGAGGGAGAGGCCGTAGAGGAGCAGTCCGAACGAGCAGGCGGCGGTGACGGCGCTGCCCACGGTCGCCGCCGTGAGCCACCGGCTCGCGGGGTTGTCGCCGGTGGACTGCGTCGCCAGCGCGGCGCGCAACTGTCGGTCCACCTCTTCGAAGAGCCGCACGTCCTCACAGACCCACCGGAGCGTGACCGTGCGGCCGGCCTCGAACGTGTCCACCTCGCAGAGCGGCTTGTCGGCGATCCACTGCCGGCCGCGGCGCTCGACCGGGCGGCCGAGCTGGTCGAACACCTCGACCAGGAGCGTCTCGAACGCGGCCGGTTCGACGTTGTAGACGACGACCGTGCGCCGGCGCGCCAGGAGCGTCAGCCCCGCGACCCCGGCGACCGCGAGCAGGTAGAACGCGACGAGCACCGCCCAGGTGACGCGCTCCTGAATCCACGCCGAGCGGAACGCCTCGGCGTTGCCGCGCATCCAGTATCGGAAGTTAGACTGACAGACCGTGAGAAGTAACCCGCCGCCGAAGACGACGAACCCGGACAGGCCGACCATGAGCCCGGCGAAGTCCCACGGGCCGGAAACGGGTTTGGGGTGCTCGCCCCGGGTGACCCGCGCGAGCCACCAGAGGTATACGGCCAGCGGGATGAGGCAGAAGACCCCGCACAGGCAGACGGCGAGGATGAACGGTAGGACCAAGGGGCAACCTCGCCGGTGAGCGCGCGACAACGAACGCGTTCAGAGTATGGTAGGTCGTCGCGGAGAAGCGGTCAATTCGCCCCTATTCGAAGATCTCCCGCACGACGGTCCCCTTCACGTCGGTGAGTCGGAAGTCGCGGCCGGCGTGCCGGAACGTCAGCTTCTCGTGGTCCAGTCCCAGCAGGTGGAGAATGGTCGCGTGGAGGTCGTGCATGTGGACCTTCTTGTCTACCGCGTAGTAGCCGAAGTCGTCGGTCGCCCCGTGGACGGTGCCCCCGTTCACCCCGCCGCCGGCGAGCCACATGCTGAACGCGTGCGGGTTGTGGTCGCGGCCGTCGCCGCCCTGCGCCGCGGGCGTGCGCCCGAACTCGCCGCCCCACCACACCAGCGTATCTTTGAGCAGGTCGCGCTGCTTGAGGTCGGCGAGCAGCGCCGCGATGGGCTGATCGACTTCGAGGGCGTTCTTCGTGTGGTCCTTCTTCAGGTTGCCGTGCTGGTCCCACTTGTAGCTGTGGGTGCACTGGATGAACCGCACGCCGGCCTCCGCCAGCCGCCGCGCCGTGAGGCACTGCCGACCGAAGTTGTCCGTGGGCCGGCCGTCGCCGATGCCGTACATCTCGCGCGTCTTGAGCGGCTCCTTCGAGATGTCGGTGACCGCCGGCGCCTCCGCCTGCATCCGGAACGCCAACTCGAACGACCCGATCCGCCCTTCGAGCGCCGCGTCCGGGCCGCTCTGCGCGAGGTGAGCGCCGTTCATCTGCTTCAGTAGGTCGAGTTGCATCCGCTGGAGGTCGGGCGCGGCCGCGGGGGTGATGTCCTTCACCGTCGCTTGTTTGGCCGGGATGCCCGAGTGGCCGATGGGCGTGCCCTGGTACGCGGCCGGCAGGAACGCGCTCGACCAGTTCTGTAGGCCGCCGTGCCCGAGCGTCGGGCAGAGCGTGATGAACCCCGGCAGGTTCTGGTTCTCGCTGCCGAGGCCGTAGGTCACCCAGCTCCCGATGCTCGGCCGGACGAACGTATCGCTCCCGGTGTGGAGCTGAAGCAGCGCGCCGCCGTGGGCGGAGTTGTCCGCGTGGACCGAGCGGATCACGCACAGGTCGTCGGCGCGCTTGCGGACCTCGGGGAACAGGTCGCTGACCTGAATGCCGCTTTGGCCGCCGGGGCGGAACTCCCACGGGGACTGTAACAGGTTACCGGTCGCGGCGAACTGCACGCGCGGCTTCTGGCCGGGGTACGGCTGGCCGTGGTGCCGCTTCAGCATCGGCTTGGGGTCGAACGTGTCGACCTGACTCGGCCCGCCGTGCATGAACAGGAAGATGACGCGCTTGGCCCTCGGCTCGAAGTGCGGCCTCTTCACGGCCAGCGCGCTCGGCGCCTTCGCTTCGTTCGCGCGGAGCACGTCCGCGAGCGCGAGCAGCCCGAAGCCGTTGGCGGAAAGGCGGAGCACGTCGCGGCGCGACAGCGCGGGGGTAAACGTGTTGCAGAACGTAGGCATGGCGGCTCTTCTTGTCGTGGGGCGGGCCGCCCGGACTGCCGAAGCGATGACAGGCCGGGCGGCCCGCCCCACAAGAGGAAATCAGTTCACGTACACGAATTCGCTGCTGGCGAACAGCACCTGACACCACGCGGCCCACGCCCTCGCCCGGCGCGCGGCCGCGTCCGGTTCCTTGTCGGCGAGTGCCGCGTCGTACTTCCGAACGAAGCTCACCGCGCGGCTCAACTCGTCGGCAGTAGCCTCGCGGGCGAATGCGCGAAGGTACGCGGACTTGGCTCGGGTCTCATCGCTTCCGCCCTTCGGGAGCGAGCCCGCGAACGCCTTCGCCTGTGCCGTGACGAACGGGTTGTTCATCAGGTACAGCGCCTGCGACGCGATCACGGTACTGGCCCGCTTGCCGTTGCCGACGTGCGGCTCGACGAAGTCGAACGCCTGGAAGAAGTCGAACACGTTGTTGCGGATCACCGGCAGGTAGACGCTGCGGCGGAGGCTGTCGTACCGCGTCCGGGTGTTCGACTGGTCGTTGGTTACGTACTCGAAGTTGCCGTTGTTCAGCAGCGAGCCGCCCGCCGTGCGGTCGAGCGTTCCGGCCACCGCGAGCATCGAATCGCGAACCGCTTCCGCTTCGAGCCGCCGGCGGTTGAACCGCCACAGCAGCCGGTTGTCCGGGTCGGCGAGCGCGGCCTTCGGGTCGTGCGCGGTGCTCATCTGATAGGTGGCCGACAGCAGAATGAGCTTGTGGAGCTTCTTCGGGCTCCAACCGTTCCTGGTGAACTGTACGGCGAGCCAGTCGAGCAGATCCGGATGCGTGGGGCGCTCGCCGAGCCGGCCGAAGTTGTCCGGGGATCGCACGATCCCCTCACCAAAGTGGTGCTGCCACACACGGTTCACGAAGACCCGCGCGGTGAGCGGGTGTGCGGGGTCGGCGAGCCAGTTCGCGAGTTCGAGCCGGCCGCTGCGCTCGCGGAGCGCGCCGTAGCGGATCTTGTTCGCTTCGAGCTTGTCGGAGGGGTTCGGCCCGACCGGCACGAACGGCTTCTGATCTTCCCCCGCGATGATGCGCGGGAACACGGCCGGGGCCTCGACACCCGGCGTGGAATAGTTGCCGCGCACCTGCACGTAGAGGTTACGCCCCTGCGTCCCGTACGCACCGGCGGTGCCCTCCTCCACGGCAAGCACGGCCGACGGGGCCGGCAGCGCCGCTTCGAGCTTCTTGATCGCGGCCCGCTTCTCCTCGGCCTTCAGGTGGAGCTCGCGCCGCTTCTCCTTGTCGGCTTCGGGCGTCTTGCTGAACTCCTGCTCGACCTTCTTCAGCTCCTTTTTGAGCTGATCGAGCTTCGCGCGGTCGGCCTTTACTTCGGGCCTTTCCGAGCCGGACGGGTCGCGCTCGAACGCCCGCGCCACGGTGTTCAGGTTCTGCATCGTGCGCGTGCTGGTGAACACCGCGAGCAGGCTGTAGTAGTCGCGCGTCGGGATCGGGTCGAACTTGTGGTCGTGGCACCGCGCGCAGCCGAGCGTCAGCCCCATGAACGCCTTGCCGACCGTGTCGAGTTGCTCGTCGGCGATGTCCAGCAGCATCTTCTGCTTGTCGGGCTCCGCCAGGACCTTCGGACCGAGCGACAGGAAGCCCGTGGCGGTGAGCTGCTCGCGGCGCGCGTCGTCGGAGTCCGCGGGCAGTAAATCGCCGGCGAGTTGCTCTCTGAGGAAGCGGTCGTAGGGCTTGTCGTCGTTGAAGCTCTTGATGACGTAGTCGCGGTACCGCCACGCGTTGCCGAAGGCCGTGTTCTCGTCCAGACCGTTCGAGTCCGCGTAGCGGGCGACGTCGAGCCAGTGCCGTGCCCACCGCTCGCCGTAGGCCGGCGATGCGAGCAGCCGGTCGATCACCTTCTCCCAGGCGTTCGCCGAGGTGTCGTTCAGGAACGCGGTCACCTCTTCCGGCGCCGGCGGGAGGCCGGTGAGGTCGAACGTGACGCGCCTAATGAGCGTGCGTCGGTCGGCCGGGGCGGCCGGCGACAGCCCGTTGTCATTCAACCTCGCCAGGACGAACCGGTCGATGTCGTTTCGGATCACGGCCCTCGGGTTCCGGATTTCGGGCGCCTTCGGTTCCCGCACCGTCTGGAACGCCCAGAACGCTTTTTGTTCGGGGGTGAATAGCGGGCCGTCGGCCTTCGGGCCGGGGTTCGCCTGGGCCGTCTCCTTCGGCCAGGAGGCTCCGGCCTTCACCCACTTCGTGAGGTCGGCGATTTCCGCGTCGGAGAGCTTCCCCTTCGGCGGCATCTTCAGGCCGTCGTCGGTGTACTTCACCGCGGTGACGAGCAGGCTCTTTTCCGGCGTGCCGGGCACGACGGACGGACCAGAATCGCCGCCTTCGAGGAGCGCGGCGCGTGAGGTGAGCTTCAGTCCGCCCTTGACCTTGCCGTCCGGCCCGCCGTGGCACTTGAGGCACTTCTCGGCCAACAGCGGGCGGATCTTCTTCTCGAAGAACTCGTCGTCGCCGGCCGACGCGCGGGTCGGCGGTGCGAGCAGCGCCGCGAAGAGCGCAGCACGGCGGAGCAGGGCCGTCATGCCTGGGGTAACCTCAAAGTGAGCGGATGCCGGTCGGAAGAGGCGGTGGGGAGGGCTCTGCGGGCATTGTAACGCACGTGCGGCCACAAGCAAAACGAAAGCGTCCCGCGCCGGAAAGGGTCGACGCGGGACGCGGTTCGGGTTCGGGCGGCCGTTACGGTTCGGGGAACGGTTCGATGGGGTAGCGGCGCTGCGGGTCGAGTTCGACCGGGCGGCTCGCGAGCTTCAGCTTGAACGTCTTGCGCTCCGAGCCGCGCTGCACCTCGATCTCCACCGTCGCGCCGGGGCGGAACGAGGTGACGTGTTCGACGACCTGATCGAAGTTCGTCGGCTCCAGCGTGCCCACGCGGACGATCGCGTCGCCGGTCTTCAGCCCGGCCTTCTCCGCGGGCGTCTTCGGCATGACCTCGCTGATCGTCAGCGACCCGCTGCCGACCGTGATGCCCATGTACCCGCGGCCCGTCGGGTCGGGCGGGGTGTCGCGCGGGACCGGTGCCCGCGTGTGGAACGTCAGCCCGCCGAGCAGGATCGCGATGAGCGCGAGCATGGTGTCCTCCCTGGCGCCTGAACCGAGCCGAGCGGTCGCGGCCAATATTCCACTCATTGCCGAAGACGCGTCGGAATGCAAGTGCGAAGTGGGATTACCTACTTCCCCAGAACGACGCGAATCGCCGAGTCGTTCTGGCGGCTCTCGAACGTGCCGAAGCGGTCCCGGCACGTCGGAACGGCGTCACAGCCCGTAGAACTTCACCGCGTTGTCGTGGAACAGCTTCTTCTGCTGGTCCTCCGGGCGGTCCTTCACCACCGCCTTGAGCGCGTTGAGCCAGTCGGCGTACTTCTCGACGCCCAGCAGACACACCGGCCAGTCGCCGCCGAACATCACGCGGTCCGGGCCGAAACTGTCGAGCGTGTGGTTGATGATCGGGGCGAGGTCGTCGGGCGCCACTTTCCCACGAACCGGCGCGGTGGCGATGAATCCGCTCACCTTCCCCACAAGGTTCTTGCGCTTCGCGATCTCGCTCATGTCCTTCTTCCACTGCTCGCGCTCGGCCGGCGTGTGCTTCAGGCTGCCGTTGCCGCAGTGGTCCAAAATGAACCGCGTGCCGGGGCACTTGTCGGCGAGCTTGGCGAAGTCCGGTAGTTCCGCGGGGCGCACGCACATATCAAAACTCAGCCCGAGTTCGCCCAGGAGCTGAATGCCCTTGACGAACTTCTCGTCGAGGCAGTACCCCGCGGGCGTGTCCTTGACGTGGAGCACCTGCCGGATGCCCTTCACATACTTGTGGCCCTTGAACTGCTTCGCGTATTCGGGGAACGTGTCGGAATTCGGCCGGCCGGACACGACCGCGGCACACGTCGGCGTTTTTCCGCTCTTGCACAACTCGACGATGTAGTCGGCCTCCTTCTGCTGTTGCTCGGGCACCACGTCCACTTCCATGTAGACGGCTTTGACGACGTTCAGCCCCTTCGTGGCCTCGGCGTACTCCTTCGGCGTGAAGTTGTGGCCGAGGATCTTCCCCTCGGGCGTCTTCGGATCGAACCACGCGAGCTTGAACTCGTCGAGGTTCCACAGGTGCTGGTGCGTGTCGACAATCGGGAGCATCGGCTTGTCCTCGGAGACGGCGGACGACGTTGTGGCGATCGCGGCGGCGGAAGCGGCGAGAAAGTCGCGGCGGTTCATGAACGCTCCTCGGGTAGTTGATCGCCGGAGTATACCGCGACCGCACGCGGGGCGGAACAACGTGTCGGGAACAGAACGCGCGGCCGAAATCGCTCAACAAAAAAGGTTGTCCGCGCCTGCGACGATGATATGCTGATGAAAGCGGAGACGGTTCTGTCAGGTTCTCGCCCTCGCTCAGATCTCGCACAAACCTGCGGTCTCTCTGCACATCGGTCACGTCGGTGAAGTGCGATTTCGATCTCCATCCATTTCTCGCCCGGCATTCGCCCGATTGGACAGTGTCATCTTATGACCCCATTCTCTCCCCCGGCTTCGTGGACCCGGCGCGGGTTCACGCTGATCGAGTTGCTCGTGGTCATCGCGATCATCGCCATCCTGATCGGCCTGCTGCTGCCGGCCGTTCAAAAGGTGCGGAGCGCAGCGGCACGACTCCAGAGCCAGAACAACGTCAAGCAGATCATGCTGGCGAATCACAGCTTCCACGACGCGAACGGGATCGTTCCGCCACTGTCAGCCGTCGTCGTTCCCGGCAGCGGTCAGCCGGTGTCGGGGTATTTCTGGATCCTCCCGTACATCGAACAAGACAACGTCTACAAACTCGGCATCGCCAACGGCGGGGCATGGCCGGCCCCGCCGCCCAATGCCCAGGCCGACCGGGCGGCCGGCGTGTCGGCCGGCGCGAAAAAGATCAAGACCTACCTGTCGCCGCGGGACCCGTCCAACGCACCGGACACCTGGACCGAGGCCAACGGCGGGACGTGGGGGCTCTGCAGTTACGGAATGAACCACGCAGTGTACGGCACGCCGGTCGATCCCGTCGCCGGCGTCGATGTCATCGGCAAGGTGACCAAGGGGAACGCGCGATTCACCTTGCTCTCCATGACGGACGGCACGTCGAACACGGTCGGGGTCGCCGAGCAGTACGCGGTTTGTGGGCCGAGCAGCAACTCGACCGACGGCCTGAACCACAAGCTGTGGGCGTACAACCTCACGTGGTATTACATCCAGGGGCCGTACTTCGACACCCGGCTGATGACCAGCACGGGCACCACTATCACCGCCGCCTCGACGTCGGCCCCGCCCCAATCGCAGCCGACGGTCGCCGCGTGTGACCCGTACCGGGTGCAGGCGATCGACGGCGTGTGCGTCATCGGCATGATGGACGGCAGCGTCCGCGCCGTGACCCCGGGCGTCGATCAGACGGCCTGGTGCCGCGCCCTCTGGCCGCAGGACGGCCTCGTCGTCGGCGATTTCTGACCCGCGCCGTTGAAGCGTCGCGCCGGCCGAGCGAACTCGGCCGGCGTTTCCCTTTCCCTCACCGAGCGACGTAACATGACACTCAGGACCGCGACCCTCCTGGCCGCGACGCTGGTGCTTGCCGCCGGTTGCGGCAAGCCGGCCAAGAAGATGGTCAACGTGACCGGCACCGTGAGTTACCGGGGGCAGCAGTTGAACACCGGCGTCATCAAGTTCCTCGCCCCCAACGGCGACTTTGCTACGGCCGCGATCAGGCCCGATGGTACGTTCCTGATGACCGAGGTAGTGCCGGGCGAACAGAAGGTCGCTTACGTGGGCGGGCCGATGAACGTCGGCAGTTCGGACAAAGATGCCGGCGGGAACGCGCCGCAGGCGAAGGCGGCCACGGTCCCGGCGAAGTTCGGTGACCCCCAAACTTCGGGCGTGACCGTGACGGTCCCCGAATCCGGCGGGGCGGTCACGATCGAACTCAAGTGAGCGGTCACTCCCGACACGACCGAACTGCCCATCAAGATCGAGTGACCGATGGCCGGCCGGACGGGAACGCCGTCCCTGCGGCGTTGCGGAGGCGGCGCATTTCCTAGAACAGCCCCATGAGCACGCAAAAGCGAATCCTCGTGACCGGTTCGGCCGGGCGCATCGGGCGCGCGGTCGTCGCGGAACTCGTGAGCCGCGGGCACCACGTCGTCGGCCTCGACGTCAACCCGACGTCCGGCCTCCCGTCCGCGCAGAGTGTGGTCGCGTCGCTCACCGACGTCGACGCGCTCCGCCGCGCCGCGACCGACGCGGCCGCGATCGTTCACCTCGCGGCAACCCCCGACGACGCGCAGTTCCCGCGGGGCACGCCCCCGAACGACGGCGACAACTTCCTCAGCGACCTCGTTCCGAATAACGTCGTCGGGCCGTATCAGATCATGGAGGCGGCCCGCGTGCTGAAGGTTCCGCGCGTGATCCTCGCGAGCACGGGCCAGGTGATCGCCGAACACCTCACCGACGGGAAGGTTCCCGTCACGCCCGAATCGCCGCTGCGCCCGCGGTACCTTTACGCCTGCACGAAGGTGTTTCTCGAAGCGCTGGGGCGCGTGTACGCGCGCGAGCACGGCATCGAGGTGCTCGCGGTCCGGTTGGGGTGGTGCCCCCGGGCCGGCCAGGAGGAGGAGTTCCGGCAGAGCCCGTTCGGCAAGGACGTGTACCTCAGCCCCGGCGACGCGGGGCGGTTCTTCGCGGCCGCGGTGGCGGTGCCGAAGCTCCCGCCGTTCGCGGTGGTGTACGCGAGCAGCCGCTACGTTCACAGGCACACGTTCGACCTGAGTTCCGCTCGGGAGTTGCTCGGGTGGGAGCCGCGGGACCAGTGGGCAGTGGGCAGTGGGCAGTGAGCGGTGGGCAGAGAAGACAAGGTAGAAAGAACGAGGAGGCCAGAGCCACAATGGTTCTGGCCTCCTCTCTTTACTGCCCACTGCCCACTGCCCACCGCCCACTGCCCCGGGCCATTTCCACCGCCTTCGTGGTGATGTAGTAGCGGGCCAGCGCGTTAGGGCGCTCCCACGGCGGGATCGCGCGGGGCGCCTGGAAGTACCGCACGAACTCGTCCATCACCGCCGCGAAGTGGTCCTCGTGGCCGGCGCGCCAGCTCTCCGGGATCAGGACCTGTGCCTCCGTCCCGAGGTCCGCGACCGACATCCCCGCGAACTCGCGCTGGAGCGCGTTACACTTGTCGCCCAGCTTCTTCACCACGCTCGTGTCGGCGATCGGGATCGCCG
>JAFKJJ010000021.1 GCA_017306025.1 Planctomycetota bacterium | reverse complement strand
GCAGGCGGGGCAGGAACGCGGCCGGCTTAGCGCCGGGCAGCGGGGTGTCGAGCAGCGACCGCAGCGCGTACTTCGCGCGGATGCCGCGGACCACGTCGGAGTCCTCGGCCCAGTACGTGAACGCGTACTCGACCTTGCTCAGCCCGCGGTCGTCCTTGACGAAGCTCTCCGGGTTGAACGGGATGCGCGCCCGCGGCGTCACGAGGTAGAAGTTCCCCGACTTGCGGATCACGTCCACCGCCACTTCCACCGTCGGCGCCTGGTCCTGAACGACCTGGATCAGGAACGACCGCGTCGTGCTCACGTTGTACCGGTTGGTGAACACCACCTTGAACTCGACGTTGTCGGTGAGCCGGAAGTCGGTCTGCTTCTTCGTCGCGGCGACGGCCGCGGCCGTCGCGACGCTCGCGAAGTCGCCGCCCGCCGACCTCGCTTTGGGCAGCCCCACGGTCGGGTTGCCCGCGGCGTCCGGGAGCTTGTTCTCCTTGAACGCGATGCTGAACGAACTGCCGTCCTCGGCCACCTTGAGCGGAACGGGCGTCTGCGTGGGCTTGCCCTTGTCGTCGTAGACGGTGCCGGGGAACCGACCGGCCACCGGGATCGCGTGCGCGGAGACGACGCGATCGGTCTCGGGGACCTGGCCGTCGTCGCCGCGGTACGCCTCGGCGACGAGGGTGAGTTCGGTCCCGGCCGGCACGATGAACACGTTGCGGTCGCCGGTGAGCGAGAGGTCCTTCGCCGCGACCTTCTGGAGCAGCCCCTCCAGCGTGTCGTAGGGTTCGGGGTCGTACGGCCGACCGGTCTGCGGGTTGATGCCCTCTTCCCTCGTCGGGGCGTGGTGCAGGTAGGCGGGCTCGGCCTGGTCGCGGAACAGGCGCCGGAGCGTGGGCGGGGCGATCAGCCGGATGCGCCGCGCGCCGCTCTCGTAGTCGGCGCCGCGGACGACGAAGTCGACGTCCTCCTTCAGCCCGCCGATCTCGCCGGCGAACTCGTTGCCCTGCTGCGGGCTGAGCGTGCCGCTGCCGCCGGTCCGCCGGCCGGAGTAGAGGTAGGTCACCTCCGTCGGCACGTCGAGCCGCCGGAGCGTGCGGCCCATGCTCGGCCGGTCGGCCTTCGCGGCGAGCGCCCGGAACACCTCCTGGAGTTCCTCGTAAGACGGGCCGCTTTGCGAACTCATTTGCGCCTTGAGTTCGGCGCGGAACTTCGCGAGGTCCGGGGGGACCTCGCCCTCGGTCTCGTACACGAGCCGCTCGACGGCGTCGACCGCGCGCTCGTCGCCCGACGTGGCCGCGAGCACGGCCGGGGGTAGTTGCGGCACCGGGCGGCCGAGGAACTCGTCGGTGAGGTCCGACCAGAGGAGCGGGCGCCACCCGTCGGGGGTGTGGCGGTCGGCGATCACCCAGCGGTAGGCGCGGGCGACGATCCGCGGGGGCGGGGCGTCGCGGCCGACGGTCAGCTCGCCGCTCGACGGGAACCCGACCAGTTCGAGGTGGGCGCGCCGCGGCCAGGGGGTGTTCATGAGCGCGAGGTTGCGCTCGGCGAAGATGCCGGTGACGTGCGCGAACTTCCACGCGAACCGGTACGGCGCGACCGACCCCGTCGCGACCGCGTGGCTCGCGAACGCGAACGCGAGCGTCCCGACGAACAGCCCCGCCGCGAGCAGCCCGAGCAGCCACAGGCGCTTCCAGTTGAACACCTGCTCGACCGGCACCTTCCCGACCCGCTCGCGCGCCTCGGCGATCGTCGCGCGGATCATGTCCTTCGAGTAGCCGAAGCGCCCCATCGCGTCGACGTCGGCCATCTCGACGGCGGTGATGAGCCGGTCGCCGAGCACCTTCGGGAACCGCCGCTCCAGCACGAGCGCGAGCGCCGGGTACGAGAACTCCTTGTTGAGCCGCCGCGCGACGCGGAACACGAGTATCGCCGCGAACAGCCCCAGCGCGACGGCCAGCGCCAGCCCGCGGACCCACTTCGCGCCGTCACGGACCCAGTCCCACCCGGTGACCTTGAACAGCCCGTAGTCGAGCACGAGCCCGAGCGTGAACCACAGCGAGACGAACAGCGCCGCGGAGAGCACGCCCTCGACGACGACGTACTTGCGGATGATCCCGCGGAGCCGGTCGAGCGGGTGGTAGACCTGCGGGTCGCGCTCGGCGAGTCGGCTGGTCGCTCGCTGGGGTTGCACGGCCATAGTCGTGTTTCGCGGTTGGTGTTGGTGTTTCGTGTTCTGTATTTCGGGTTCGGTCGCTCGGCGCTCGCTCGTGTCCGGCCGCGGCGGGCGAAACACACGACGCGAAACGCCGAGCACGACTCAGGCGAGCCGCAACAGCTTGCGCGCGAGCCACTCCAACGACAGCAGGAAGACGACCGACAGCATCACGACCGACAGCCGCTGCCCCGACCACCACGACACCAGGTACTTCTGGACGAACCCGGAGGCGGGTTCGACCGTCGGCATCGTGACCCCGCGGTCCCACACGTCGCGCACCGGCCCGCGGTTCTGGTGCTGCACCTTCTGGACGCCCATGCACTCTGGGACCAGCCGCAGCAGTTCCGTGTCGGTGATCTTGAAGGCCAGCCGCGGCACGCCCGCCTCCTTCGGCAGCTTCTGGCCCAGTTCGAGCTTCACCTTGGTGTCGGTCACCCGGGCCTGGAAGTCGTTGTCGAACTCGCTCGCCATCCGCAGCATCGCCGGGAAGTCGGGCTTGGTGTTGTCCATCTCCGGGTCGGACCGCCGCACGCCGAACGTGTCGGTGAGCGTCTCGCCGGCCGAGTCCGGCACGTCGATCACGACGCGGTAGACGAAGTCCCCCGGCGGAAACTGCTTGGGGTCGAGCAGCACCTGACCCGCGTAGTAGCCGTCGAACCCGCCCGCGGCGGTCTGCTTGGGCGCGAGCGGCCAGGGGCCGAGTTCGTGCTTCTCGCCGCCGGGCGTCTCCTGAACGACCTTGAACTTGGGCTCGATCTGCCCCGGCTCGTACGGCTTGGCGCTCTCGTTGAGGATGCGCGCCTGGACCCGCAGCGGGGCGCCGGAGACGCCCTCCTTGCTCACCAGCACGCGCCCGCGCGGCGCCTTCACGTTCCGCTTCGCCGCCATGTACTTGATGAGCTTGACGTAGAACCGCTCGAAGTACTCGCGGCCGGTGCCGCTGCCCGGCTCGAACACCCGCATCCGGTACAGCTCGCCCGACGCGAGGAACGCGGTGCGGTACGCGGCCGACGGGTTGTTGGTCACGATCCACGGCACCACCACCGGCTCGCGGTTGTCGCCGGCGTCGGCGAACTCGGCCAGCACCGCGCCGCCCGGCTTCACCGCCTTGATCGGGTACGCCGAGAAGAAGCCGCGCCGCGGCAGCAGCTCCTTCGGGGTGCCGTCGGTTTCGGTGTCGGTCAGTTTGACGTACTTGTCGCGGTCGGTGAAGAACCGCTCCCACCCCGCGACCGGGTCGTCGGCGACCTTGTCGTCGAGCTTCAGGAGGTCCGAGCCGATGATCCGCTCGGGGTGCAGGTACAGCCGCCGCGGCGTCTTCGGGATGGGCTTGATCCGCTGTGCCACGATGTCGGCCGGGATCACGGGCAGCACGTTCAACAGCGGCAGCAGCGGCCCGCTGTTCTCCTCGATGCGGGCGAGCTGGAACGTGTGGATCGGGCCGGCGACGTAAATGAGCCCCCCGCCGCCCTCGCGCACCCACCGGCCGAGGTCGTCGGCCTGCTGCGCGTTCAGTTCGCTCCAGTCCGGGTCGAACGCCAGGATCACGTCGTAGTCGTTGAAGTTGTACCCGGCGTCCGCGGGGTCCGCGGGCGGCTTGTTGGACAGGTCGAACCGGTTGGGGAACCGCAGCAGGATCTTCTCGTCGGTCTCGGGGGTGAGCTTGCCGGTCGTGCCGGCCTCGTTCTGGATGAAGGTGGTGAGCGTGGCCCGCTTGTCCTGCGCCTCGCGGACCAGGAGCGTGCGGAGGAACGAGAACTCGCGCGACGGCGCGCCGGCGATGAGCAGGACGCGGAGCTTCTGCTGGACGACGTTGATCCCCGGCCGCTCGCGGACGTGTTCGGCCTCGGCGAACGCCTCCTGCGGGTCCTTCGCGATCCGCGCCCGCGCGCCCCACTTGCCCGCGACCAGCACCCGCTTCTTGATGGCCGCGTCCTTCGACTCCACGGTCAGCTTCTCGGGCAGCTTGGCGGGGTCGATGACGAACTCGGCCTGGCCGTGCGGCGGGTCGCCCGGCGCGAACACCAGCCGCTCGGTCAGCGTGTGGTCGGGGGCGCCCTTCTTCATGTCCTTCGGCCGGGTCGAGCCGTCGGCCTGCGTCTCCGGCATGAACAGGTCGAGGAACACCTCGACCTCCTTGTTCGCCATGTTGACGCCGTCGGCCTCGACGACCACCTTCCACGCCTCGTCGACCGGCGCCTCGCCGGGCGCCTGCACGTCGCTGATGACGATGGCGGACGTCTGCCGGTCCTCGCCGACCGCGACCGTGAACACGGGGATCTTCTCGCGGGCGGCGCGCTCGCGGAGCTCCGCGTACCCGGAGTCGGAGCCGAGGTTGCTGCGGCCGTCGGAGAACACGACGATGCCCTGCACCATGTTGGCCGACTCGCGGTTGACCGCGGCCGTGACCGAATCGGCGACGTTGGTGCCCAGGGCGATCGTCCGGGCCACGTCGATGCGGCGGTCGAGCAGCACCAGGTTCTTCTTGAGCTTCTCCGCGTCGTCCGCGGACGTCAGCCCGAACGTCTTCTGCAACTCGGGGTCGTCGCGGCGCGCGTACAGGCCCGCGGCCCAGTCCGGGGTGCCGGGCCGGTCGCCCTCCCAGACGTCGAGCTTCCTGACCTGGATCTTCCCCTCGTCGGACAGCCCGCGGAGCACGAACGGCTTGAAGTCGTATCGCGCGAACGCCTCCCACTCGGCCCGCGACCACACCGGTTCGCCCTGCGCGATCACCTGTGCGGACTCGTCCAGCCGCGTGCCGAACGCGTACACCGCGACCGGGTTCTTATCCAGGAGGTTCTTGAGGAACGCGACCCGCTCGTCCGAGAGGAACTCGATGACGACGTCCATGCGGGTCTTCGGCTTGCGCCCCGGGCCGGTGCCGATCTCGTCGGTAACGGCGGTCACGCTCGGCGAGATGTCGAGCAGGACGACCACGCGCGACTGCTTGTTGGTGTCCTCCCAGGTCTGCTCGGCGGGGAGCAGGAACACGAAGCAGAGGATCGCGTAGGTGGCCATCCGCAGGCCCGCGAGCGGCAGCGCGAAGTACCACCGGACCGTCTTCATGTCCCGGACGTACATGAGCAGGACGAAGACGCAGCCGAGGAGGAACAGCGCCGCGGTAAACGCGTACCACTTGATCGCGTTGTGCTTGGCGACGGTCGAGACGGCCTCGCCGGCGGTGGCGCGGGCGGGGTCGGTGTCGCGAACGTAGTACGCGTACAGGCCCCAGCCGACGAACGCCAGGAGCGCCACCCACGTGCCGGTCTTCAGCCAGCCGGCGGTGGGGTCCTTGGTGCCCGCGGCGCGCCGGGCCGCGGTCGCGTAGTGGTAGGTGACGCGGGCCACGACGGCGATGAGGAGCAGCCCGAGCAGGCTGAGCGAGACGGTGCCGCCGAAGAGCGTGCCCGTGAGGTCGCCGACGAACTGGTCGAACGAGTCGGCCAGCCGGCGGAACACGAACTCGGTTTTCTTGGTCGTGGTGGTCTCGTTCATCTGAGTCGCGTTTCGGGTTCGGTGTTTGGCGTTTCGGTTTTGGTGTTTCGTGCCTGGCGTTTTGCGGTTCGGCGCGACGGCTCTCGATCACGAGAGCCGTTCGACGCGCTCGGCACAAAACACCAAATACCAAACACTAAACACTGTTCTCCGCGGCCGCCGGGGTCGGCACGGCGTGGTGCGCGTAGGCCGCCGCGGCCGACGGCGCGAGCAGTTCCAGGTCTTCCGGCTTGGTGTGGTAGCTGATCCGCACCGCCCACGCCTGCTCCGCGATCAGCACGAGCAGGACCAGCAGGTACAGCCAGCGCCCGCTCGACAGGTCCGTCGGCTTCTGCTTGAACTCGTCGATCCAGCCGAGGTCCTCGGTGTTGTGCAACGGCACCTTGTTCGTCTGCGCCGCGAGGTCGTCGGTGTTGGCGCGCCGCAGGTCGCCCTCCGCGAGCGCGTCCACGTTGAACGCGACCCCGACGAAGTCCTTGTCGCCGAGCGGGTCGGGCGTGACGGCCCCGCCCCCCGCCGGCGCCTTCGTGTCGCCGGCGCCCTGCTTCCGCGTGAGCGTGAACAGGTACGCACCGGGCACCTTCGCACCGGAGTAGCTCAGTTGGAACGGCCGCTTCGGCGCGTCCGGGGGCGAGCCGCTCGGGTTGGCCGGCGCGTCCATCGTCAGCTTGCCGAGCTCCTTGCGGTCGATCGTCAGCTTGCGGTCGGCGCTCGGCTTGGCCGCGTCGGCCGACAAGAAACTGACCGCCACCTCCGGCCCGTAGCTCGCGAAGTCGAACTCGGCGAAGAACCGGTCGCCGACGGAGCGGTTCGCCTCGTCGCCGCCGCCCGAGAGGTACTTGTGCATCTCGCCGACGATCACCACCCAGCCGGCGCCGCCCTTGCCCGATGACCAGTCGGTCCACGTCTTCTTACTCGCGTGCGTGCCGCCCGCGTCGGTGGTCATCACCGCAACCCGGCCGCGGCCGAACTGCTTGACCACGTACAGCGGGTCCCCGTACTTGGCCTCGTCGCGCAGCTCCATCGCCTGCTTGCGGGTCTCGGCCATCTCCGGGTCGTTCCAGAACTCGCGCAGGATCGGCTCGCTCTCGTCGCCGTCGTTGATCTGGTCGCACAGCAGTTGGTCGAGGTAGCGCGCGAGCACCGACAACGGGGCCGACGGGTTCGTCTGCTTGGGCGTCTCGCGGACCCGGGCCAGGAGCGGGTCGAGGAACTTGCGGGCGGTCGCGAACTTCGCCTCGCCGTACCGCTTCTTGACCTCGGACACGAGGTTCTCGGTCTTCTCCTCGAAGGCGGCGATCGACGCCTCGTTCGGCATGCAGTACAGCTCCTGAACGAGCTTGTCCTCGCGGAGCGCGCGGCGGCTGGCGACCGGCCAGTGAACGTCGATGTTGGTGAAGTAGAAGAACCGCTCGACGCCGTCGTCCTTGAGCAGCTCGCCGCGGTCGTTGGTGTAGATGCGCTTGAGCGCGGGGTGCTGCTTGTGGGCCGACTCGCGGAGCAGCACGCGCTTGTTGAACGCCAACTGCCGCGCCAGTTGTTGCTCCGGCGTCAGCTCCTTGCTCGGCTCGTTCGCCAACTGCACCGGGAAGAAGCCCTGACCGCCGCGGAACATCCGCGTGTTATAGTCGTCGGACTTCACGTTCGGGCCGAGGAACACCCCGACGCCGCCGCCCTCGCTGACGTACTTCTCCAACCGCTTGACCGCCGCCTCGCCGAGTGTCGGGACGTTCATCAGGTAGACCGCCGAGTACGGCCGCAGGTCGAGGGAATCGAGCTCCTTCGCCTCCCGCGAGTCGACCCGGATGCGCCCCAGCTCCTGGGCCTTCGTTTCGAGGAGCAGCGTGCGGAGGTAATAGCTGTCGCCCTCGGGCTTCTGGCGCAGGTCGACGCCGCCCTCGACGGTGCGCCCGTCCACGACCAGCACCTGCACCGCCTCGCGGACCTCGACGACCGTGTGCCGCGCGTTGTCGATCGCCAGCCCGTCTTGGCCGGCGTTGGCTAGCGCCGCGGTGATCAGGTTGAACCGCTCCAGCGGCTTGTCCTTGCCGCCGGTCTGGGTGAACGTGACCGCGACGGTGTGGGTGCGCTCCTGGTTGGCCGGCAGGGTCGGGATCTGGACCGACGGGATGACGTTGCCCTGGCCGTTGAGGTAGAACGAGACGCCGACGTCCTTGAGGTCCGTCGAGCCGAAGTTCTTCACGCGGATCTCGATGTCGGCCTGCTGGTTGACCGACACGACGCGGTTGCGCGGCTTGAGTTCGACGATGGCGACGTTGTCGCTGAACGGGGGCGACTTGCGGTCCGGCTTGCGGGCCGGGTTGGAGACGTCGATCAGGTGGACCGCGACGCCGTTCTCCTTGAACTCCTTGAGCAGGTCGCCGATCTTCTGACCGTCGGCGGCCCAGTCGGCCGACCGGAGGTCGGAGACGACGTGCAGCACCTGCGCGGTGTCGCCGGCGGCCCGCACCGCGAGCAGATCCTTCGCCTTCCGCAGCCCGTCGACGAGGCTCTTGCGCACCGTCGAAACCTGTTTCGGGCGGAGCTCCTCCTCCATCCGGGTGATGCTCCCGCCGTGGACGCGCGCCTCCTCGCGGATCTCCTCGACGGACCGCTCCTTGGGGCTGCCGTCCACGACCTTCGTCGCCGCGGGGTACGGGTCGTCGGGTTCGGACAGCCGCAGGACGTGGAGCGTCTGGTTGGTGGTCGCCTCGGCAGCCGCGGGCATGATGCGCTCGTAAACGAGGCGCTTGGCCTCCTCGAAGGCGGTGGTCTGCGTGCCGTCCTCGCGGCGCCAGCCGTCGGCCATGCTGGGCGTGTCGTCGAGGATGACGAGGTGGGTGGTGGGCCGCGTCTCTTTCCCCCGGCCCGACTCGCACCCGATGAACCGCGCGAACAGGACGCCCGCGAGGAACACGAGCAGGCAGCGGAGCAACAGCAGCAGGAGCTGTTCGAGGATCTTCTTGCGGCGCATCTTCTTCTGCGCCTTGAGCAAGAACTCCATCGCCGCCCACTTCACCCGCCGGAACCGGATGCGGTTAATCAGGTGAATAATGATGGGCGTGGCGACCAGCGCCGAGCCGGCGATGATGGTCAGCGGGTTGAGGAACGCGGAAAGCATCGGTGCGGGTCTCGGCGAAGCGTTGTGGTCCGGGCACTCCGTGACCGGATGTCTTTTCTGCAGCCGAAGGCATTCCGGTCACGGAGTGCCCGGACCACAAGAAATACGAGTCAGTGCCGGGCCGGGTTGGCCCGCGAAGACATCCGCTGGAACAGGAACTTCGACAGCACCGCGTCCATGTAGTCGCTGGTGCGGAGCAGCGTGTAGTCGATCCCGATGCGGGTGCAGCCGCGGCGCACTTCCGTCAGGTACAGTTCCAGCTCTTCGAGGTAACCCTCGCGGAGCGAGCGCGGATCGCACAGCAGGTCCGGTTGCTCTTCCAGCCCCTCGAACTTCGTCATCCCGGAGAACGGGAAGAGCAGTTCGGCGTCGTCGAGGATGTGGAACACCATCACGTCGTGGCGCCGGTGCCGGAGCATTTCGAGCCCCTTGAACAGCGGCTCGCGGTCGCACAGGAGGTCGGAGAAGATCAGCACGAGGCCGCGGTTGGGCATGTTCTCCGCAACCTGCCGCATGATCTTCAGGACGTCGGTCTTCTCTCTCGGGTTGGAGACGTGCAGCGCACGTGTCACCGCGTCCATGTGCTTCTGCGACGAGCGCGGCGGGATCGACTCGCGCACGTCGGAGTCGAACGTGATGAGCCCGCACGAGTCCTGCTGCTTGACGGTCAGGTACGCGAGGCTCGATGCGGCGGTGGCGACGTAGTCGTACTTGTAGAGCGTGCCGGCGCGGCGGTGCTTGTCCTTGCCGTAGAGCATCGACTCGCTGGCGTCGACGACGACGTAGGAACGCAGGTTGGTTTCCGCCTCGTACTGCTTGATGACGAACTTGTCGGACCGTTGCCACACCTTCCAGTCGATGCGGCGCAGGTCGTCGCCGGGCATGTACTCGCGGTGCTGAACGAACTCGACGCTCTGCCCGTAGACCGGGCTCTTGTGCATGCCCGAGAGGAACCCCTCGACCACCTGGCGCGCCCGCAGGTCGAGCTGCGAGATGCGGGCGATGACCTTCGGATCGAGGAACCGGCGCGGGTCGTTGAAGTCGGTCTTGCGGGCCATGTGGTAGGTGGTTAGTGGTGAGTGGTTAGTGGCGTTCGGCGAGCGGTCGACGGTACGGCGGACGCGCCGTACCACTCACGACTCACCACCCACTACGACGCGAAGATCTTCTGGAACCGCGGGTCGCCCAGGAGCGCGCCTTCCTTCTCCGGCGTCTCCTCGATCAGCTTCTTCACGACCATATCGGTGTTCACGCCTTCCGACGCCGCGGTGAAGTTCGTCAGGATGCGGTGCCGCAGGACGGGGAACGCCAGCGCCTTGATGTCGTCGGTGGTGACGTGGGCGCGACCGTAGAGCAGCGCGCGGGCCTTGCCGCCGAGGATCAGGTTCTGCACCGCCCGCGGGCCGGCGCCCCAACTCAGCCAGTCTTTGACGAACCGCGGCGTGCCCGGCTCGCCCACGCGCGTCTGCCGGACGAGCGCCAGACAGTACTGGATCACGTGGTCGGTGACCGGCACCTTGCGGACGAGCGTTTGGATCTCCTGGATCTGTTCGCCGGAGAGCACGGGGGTGATCTCGTCGGCCTGCACGCCGGTCGTGCGGCGCGCGATCTCGAACTCTTCCTGGAAGCTCGGGTACTTCACGTACACCTTGAACATGAACCGGTCCTGCTGCGCCTCGGGCAGCGGGTACGTTCCCTCCTGCTCGATCGGGTTCTGCGTCGCCAGCACGAAGAACGGGTTGGCGAGCTTGTGGCGCACCCGGCCGACCGACACCTGCCGCTCCTGCATCGCTTCGAGGAGGGCGGCCTGCGTCCGGGGCGGGGTGCGGTTGATCTCGTCGGCCAGCACCATGTTCGAGAACAGCGGGCCGGGCCGGAACAACAGCTCGAACGACCCGGTGGCCGGGTTCTTCTCGATGAAGTCGGTCCCGGTGATGTCGGCGGGCATCAGGTCGGGCGTAAATTGAGTGCGGCTGAACTCCAGCGAGAGGCACCGCGACAGGGTGCTGATCATGAGCGTTTTGGCGAGACCCGGCACGCCCTCCAACATGCAGTGGCCCTTGCTGAAGAGCGCGATGAGCAGCTCTTCGATCACCAGATCCTGCCCGACGATGACGCGGGTGAGTTGCTTCTTGATGTTGTCGAACGCCGACTTCAACTTCTGGATGGAGTCGATGTCGGACTGCGCCATCTGGCCCTGCGGGCTGTCGGTGCTCATTGCGGCCTGACTCTCGGAAGGTGGCGAAATTGGGTAGATTGTAAGGATACGAATAGGTCGCGCCGATCGCGAAAGTCGCACGGAAAATCGGGATTTGCGGCCCCGACAACGCGAACCGGCAGGCAGGGTCGGCACAACCCCGCCCGCCGGCACGGCCGCCCGCTCACCTCTGGTAAATGGGCAGGATGCCCTTCTCCAGTTGGAGAATGGTCAGGTTCACGCTGGTCGTGAACACCGGGCCGATGTAGCCCTGGGTCCAACCGCCGGTGGTCTTGTCCTGGTTGTCCAGGATGCCCTGGACGACGCCGTCCTTGAACTTGCTCCACGTGAGCCACGAGTCCTTCGGCTCGTTGGGGAACATGTCGCCGTACCGCGTGTCGCCCAGCGCGTAGACCGCCTGCGCGAAATAGTGCGTCTGGTACTCGTCGTGGCTCTGGCGGCCCTTGCCGATGGGGATGTGGTCCTTACAGAACTTGATCCACTTCTTCGGCAGGTCGCCGTTGTACTGACCGGCCGAGAACCCACAGCAGATGGCCGCGGCCGTGAGCGGCGGGCGCTCCTGGCCGTTGAGGGCCGCGCCGCTGCCGCCCGCGTAGCTGTAGATGATGCCGCCCTTGGGGGTGGTGCAGGCTTCGAGGTAGTTCACCGCCCGGTCGATGTTCTCCTTCGGAACCGGGATGCCCGCGTTCTTCGCCGCCCGCAGCCCCTGGAGCGCGGTGATCGTGACCGAGCCCTCGTCGAAGTTGCCGCCGTCGGCCGCGCTCACGTACCCCCAGCCGCCGATCTCGACCTCTTTACCCTCGGGCTTCTTGTGCTTCTTGTTGGTCTGGGCCTTACAGATGAACTCCACGGCCTTCTTGAGCAACTTTTCGAGCTTCTCGCGCTGGTCCTTGTCCTCCTCCTCGCCGTAGGCGCTGGCGAGGAACAGGGTACCGAAGCCCTGGCCGTACATGTAGCGGGTGGACTCGGTCGGGTTCCGCACGTCCCCGATCATGCCGTTGGCCTGCTGCCGGGCGGGCGCGAGGAACCAGTTGACCGCCTTGGTCACCTGGTCGGAGTACTTGCCCTCCTTCAGCGTGCTCCCTTCCATCAGGAAGCACATGCCCGCGAGCGCGGTCATGGTGGTCGGGTACTGCCCGCCCTGCGCCTCCCAGTGGCCGTCCTGCATCTGCGTCTTTTTGAGGTATTCCAGCCCCTTCTCGATCGCCGTCTCGACGTCCTGCTGCTTCTTCTTGTCCTCGGCGGCCCGTACCGGCGCGGGCGCGGGGACGGACACGACGCCGGCGACGGCCGCGACCGCAAGGGCCGCGATCAACCAACTTCGGGGCATGGGAGCGCTCCGCGTGGAAGGCCCCGCACGCACGGCCTGCGCACGACCGCGGGTGTGGGGCTGTGGATAAAGGACGACCGACGGGCAAAACTTTAACACCGGTGGTAACCGGCTGACCGCAGGCGGGAGAGGACGGAGTCACAGAGGGACAGCAAACAGAGCCACAGAAGGACAGCACACAGAGGATAACCAGCAGAAAACAGCAACGGCACGAGAGACGGGTCGGTGTCCTACCCGGTCTTTCTGTGGCTCCGTCCCTCTGGTTGCTGTCGTTCTGTGGCTCTGTCCCTTTGGCTACTTCTTGGGCTCGTCCGGGGTGATAAACACCCGCGTGTCGAACCGGTTCATGCTGATCGTGCCGTTCTTGGCGTCCACGGTCAGGTTCTGGAAGAAGTTGCCGTTGTACACCACCGGCTTGTCGAACACGAGCCGGCCGCGCTCCTTCTCGATGACCACGACGGCGTGCTGGTACTGGTTGTTCTCGCGCATCACCGGGGCCGCGGCGATCAGCACCGGCAGGTCCGCGAACTGTTCGAGGACGAGCCACTGGTTCTCCAGCACGTCCGCGTACACCCACAGCCGCTTGCCGCTGCCGCGGTCGAAGGCGTACACGGGGCCGTTCACCTTCTGCGACCGCAGCATGTAGTTGTTGTACACCGGGACCGGGCGCGTGCCGTTGGTCGAGCCGGCCGCCGGGTCGCGGTCGAGGATCAGGTAGAACCGGTCGGCGTCCGCGAGGACCTGCGCCCCGACGCACGACTTCAGGTGCGCCTCGACGTTCTTCGGGTCGATCTTGAGCGTCGCGACCGTCTCGCCGGTCCTCACCGAGAAGATCTCGGCCGTGCCCTCGGCCTTCACGAACCCGGTCCACTCGGAGTTCAGGGGCGCCGTGATCGGGATCGACTTCGCGTCGTACTCCTTCTTCCACGCGTCCTTACCGGTCGCCATGTCGTAGAGCCGCAGGACGCGGGGCTGGTCGCCCCCTCCGGCCGACAGCAGCGCGTGCCGCCCGTACAGCTTGAACGACTTGGCGTCGGCCAGGGTGCGCCCGGAGTCGGGCGAGTTCTCGACCACCATGCCGTCGACCGCCCGCAGCAGTTTCGTGGACACCACCTTGCGCTGCGCGTCGGTCTCGATCATGACGACGTACCGCGCGTCGCCGTAGATCTGCGTCCGCTCGGGGACGCTCTTGCGGGTCCACAGGAGGCGCCGGGTGAGGGGCTCGACGCACTCCAGGCCGTCGCGCGTCAGGAGGCAGACGTACCCCGGCTGGAGGATCGTCGAGCGGCCGAGCGTGACCGTGTAGCCGTCGGCGTACCGGACGACGCACTCGCCGTCGCTGGTCACCTCGACCGGCGGGTTCGGGTTGCCCGGCTGAACCACGGGCTGGTGGTCGCCGAGCAGGTTCTTGTTCCAGAGCTCCTTCTTCTCGGCCAGGTCGTAACAGTACACCCACATGCCGAGTTGGACGAGCATCAGGTGGCCGGTGCCCTGGACGAACTTCGAGTACGGGATCGGCTGGCCCGTGTTCGAGTACAGGTTCGGCGCGGCCATGTTGGGGAACCGGCACCGCTCGTTGCCCGTGGCCCGGTCGAACCCGCGGACGGTCCACGAGCCGTTGCCGGAGACGTACTGGTCGAGCACGAACCGGTACTGGCGGAACATCGGGAACAGGTCCGGGGGCGACTCGATCTCGAACTGCGCGCCGAAGTTGACGCCCGAGGCCAGCGGCGTCTGCTCGGCCTTCACCCGCGTGGGCAGCGGGTAGCGGCTCGGTTCGAGGTACGGCAGGAGCCGCTTGTCGGTGAGCAGGCTGGTCAGGAAGTCGGCCCCGGTCTTGCCGTCGCGGACGACGACGTTGGGGTACTCCTTGCCCAGTTGCAGGTACAGCCCGACCGCGTCCTCCATCATCCGGTTCTTGATCATCAGCTGCGCCAGCGCCTCGGTGGCGCGGGCGCGGATGGCCGGGTCGTCGGCCGCAACGCGGAGCTGCGACAGGTGCGTTTGCGCCTCGCGGGCGTCGGCCTCGTTGTTGGTCGAGAGGAGCACGTCGGCGAGCTTGAACTGGGCCTCGCGGCCGGCGTCGAAGAACGGCCCGAACACCGCGACGAACTCGCGCAGCTTCTTCAGGTCCGTGCCGTCCTTGACCTGGTCCCACTCCTTGACGACGCGAACCTCCAGCGACTTTTTCGCCTCGGGCGTCGCGGCGCGGCGGATCATCGACTCGATCCGCCCGCGCGCCCAGACGTCCGGCCGCATCTTCACGTTCGGCTCGTCGGGCATGTCGAGCAGTTGCTTGCCCTCGCCCAGGTTCGCGAGCGCGAGGTAGTGGTCGAACGCCTCGCCGAGCTTCCCCTGGCCCTCCCGGCCGCGGGCCAGGAGGTAGTAGTGGTACCGCTTGCGGCGCTTGGTCTCGTCCTCACGGCGCACCTTGTCTTCGGGCGTTTCCTCGGGGTCGCCCGGCAGCTCGCAAAGCGCCTCGTACTCCGCGAGGTGCCCCTCGCCCGCGCTGAAGTCGATCCGGAGCAGCTCCGTGTACGCGATGTAGAGCTTCTCGCGGAGCAGCGGGCGCTTTTCGGGCGGCAGGTCGTTCTTCTCGGCCTCCTTGAAGTCCGCGATCGCGTCCTTGAGTTTGCCGTCGTCGAGGCGCAGTTCGCCGCGGGTGAGCAGCCCGACCGGGTCCTTCGGGTTGGCCTTCAGCCGCTTGTCCATCTCCGCGATCTTGAGTTCCAGTTGCGGGTAGCAGGCGACCTCCCACGGCGACTGCGAGAACACCATCCCGTCCTGGAACACGAGGTTGCCGATGCCGTACTTGGCCAGTTCGGCGGTGTCGTTGCGCTTGCGGGCCGCCGTCTTCGAGTTGATCTTGCCGTCTTCGAGGTTGATGGCCCAGATCTCGGCCGCGGGCACCGCGTTCACGCCCGCGTTGTCCTGCCGGACCGGGACGTAGAACGCGTTGCGGCCGATGGCCCCGTGCCCGGTCGGGGTCGGGGTGCCGTTGCACTCCCAGGCCAGCTTCGGCTTCTGCGTGTCCTTGTCCTCGCCGGTCAGGTGGTACGCCCGGACCTGGTTCTTGCCCACGACCACGACGCGGTCGTTCACGACGCCGCCGACGTACAGGTCGTTGGCGTCGTGCGGCACCCACCACAGCACCTTGCCCGTGCGCAGGTCCAGGCATTCGAGTTTCCGCGAGTCGAACGCGGTGACGACGACGCGGCCGTTGCTGATGATCGGACCGGCCGAGCGCCAGCGCGCGTTCGGGAGCTGTTCCGGGATGATCGGCTGGCCGTCGGGTCCGAACCCCCGCACCGGCTTCTGGTTCTCCAGCGTGCGGTACGCGTGCGCCCACAACAGGCTGCGGGACATGATGTCCACGGCCACGACGACGCCGGAGTTGGTCGGGCAGACGATGATGCCCTCGCCGGCCGCGAGCGTCGCGCCCTGGTACCGGCGGACCGAGTCCTGCGGGAGCGGGTTGTTGGGCTTGCCGAGCTTCTGGCTCCAAACGAGGGCCGGCTTCTTGGTCTGGCCGGGCACCTGAACGAGGGTCTTCGGGTCGAGGCACAGGAGCCGGACGCACGCGGCCTGCTCGATCAGCACGTAGAGCTTGCCGTTGATCGGCATCGGCGCGCCGAGGAACACCGCGTCGCGGCACAGCCGGAACGCGTCGGTGGTCTTGTCGGCCTCTTCCTCGGTGAGCACGGGCGGCAGCGGCGGCGCGCCCTCGAACGGCTTGACGCGGCCGAGGTCCCACACCACGCTGCCGCTCTTCATGTTGACCGCGACCAGGCGCCCGGCGCGGACCATGTCGGCCAGGTCGCCGCTGTGGCGGTACTGCGGCCCGCCCTGGATACCGAAGTCGGGGTTCGAGTACACGGGCGGCGGCGTGATCGCCACGTCGTCCGCGAAGTAGACGTTCTGGCCGTCGTGCGACAGGGTCCCGATGAGCGGGTTCTCGTACAGGATGCTGGAGACGTTCACCTGCCGACTGGAGTACGTGTTCCACCAGTTCTGGACGTCCCGCTTCATGTCGATGTCGTCGGTCAGCCCGCTGTCGAGGAGTTGGTGGAGGCCGGCCGTGGTCTTCGAGCGCCACAGCACGGTCCCGGCGCGGACCACCTGTCCCCCGACGACGCGGTCGCGGGTGGCGACCGCGTACACCCCGTCGTAGCCGCGGAAGACGAGCAGGTCCGGGGTGCTGATCGGGAAACTTCCCGGCAGCGGTACGCCGCGGGCGGCGGTCTTGGCGTCGCGGGCGAACAGCGGGTCGAGCGCGCCCTTGATCCAGAGGTTCGGCTCGTCGTCGCCGGACTGGAACAGCGTGGTGCGGAAGATCGGGTCGAGGAACGGCGGGCCGCCGTTGACGACGGCCGAGCGGGCCGGGTTGCCGCCGCGCATCGCCCACACGTCGACGAGCGCGCTGGCCTGGATCATCTCGATCGGCCGGTCGAGTTCGGCCCGCAGCTTCTCCATCGTGTAGGTCGTGCGGCCGATCTGCACGCCGTTCTTCGCGACCTTCTCCAGCCGTTCGAGCGCGCCCTTGAGCGCCTCCGCGTGGCGCGGCTCGCCGCTGCGCTTGAGCGCCAGGCACGCCTTGAACAGCGTGCGGGCGGTGAACAGGTCGTCGACGTCCTTGCGCGGCAGGAGGCGCTCGAACGCGTGCGCGGCTTCGATGAAGTTGCCGCGTTCGAGGTAGACGGTGGCGAGGAGGATGGTGCCCTCGGCGCCGGCCTTCGTGTGGAAGTACCGCTGCGACAGGTCCGCGAGCATCGCGACGTCGTAGTTCGCCTTGCGGGCGTCTTCGAGCAGTTGCGCCGCGTTGGCCCCTTGCGCCTGCTGGTAGAACTGGAGCCCCTCGGGCGAGAACGTGGAGATGATCCGGTTGGCCTCGGTCTTCACGCTGATGCGGTTGATGCGCCAGGTGTCGCCGATCTTGTACTTCACGTCGAAGAACGAGTCGCTCTTGGAGTCGAGGATCTGTTGGAGGAACGAGCAGACCTCGTTCCACTTGATGTTTTCGACGTTCTTGACGTTAAGGTAGTCGCGGACGCCTTCGAGCCGGCGCTTGTGGTCGCGCTCGTATTGCATTGCGAACGGGAGGTTCTCGTCGAGTTCGGAACGGTCCTCCTTCTTCTTGTCGTCCTTCTTCCCGCCCGGTCCGACCGGCCCGCCCGGCAGGAGCGGTTGCCCGCGGACGGCGTGGCCGCTCCACGTCACCACCCACGCGACGAGCGCGACGAGCATCCCGCACGACAGCAGCCGCAGTTTGAACCCGCGCATGGCGGTTCCTCTTCTTGGGCGGAATCCAGCGCCGTGAGGCGTCGGCCGAACAGATTTTCTCAACTCCGCCAACTGCCCACAAGGAGAAATCTACACGCCCCGAACGGCCCGAGCAAAGGCGGCCGGCGTAACCCGTTACACGGGCCGCGGTGCGGAGATACGATACGACGACCCGCGACCGACCGGCTAACGCCGCGGGTTGCTACACACGGACCGTGCCGGTCGCGTGGGACCGGCACGGCGGCGAGCTCGCGGCGGTGGACGTTCGACAGCCGCGACGGCACGCCCGGCAACCGCGCGTCGTAGGGTTAGGGTCAATACCCTTCAGTTAAGCACAACTACTGCTTCGCGGAAGGGTTTGGTCGGCTGAGGCGGGTGGAGGTGCTCCGCCCGCTTCTTGTTCCAGCTCGACATCTTCCGCTTGACCACACGTGGGTACCAGCGCTCGCGTCGCGGCCGGAGCCGCTGCCGCCGTACCTCCCGCAGGAGGTCACGATACCCGTCGGCCGGCGCCGCCCCGGCGCGTCGGGTAGGCGGCGCCAGAGTACCCGCAACGTACCAGTGAACGACACCCGATCTGGGTCCACCGACCCGGTCACCGCCGCATCGTGGATCATGCGCCGGATCAGGTAGTAGGCCAGCACCAGTCCGTACACCTCTTGCACCACGCCCGCCGGGGTCTTGCTCCGGATCGGCACGTCGCGCCCGCTCAGGTGGGTCTTCAACTCGTCGAACGCCAGTTCCTGCTCCCAGCGCTCGTGGTACACCACCGGCGCCTCCGCGGCGGGCAACTCGTCCGGGCACAGCAGATCGGTTAGTAACCGGTTCCGCTGCCCGCACCCGGGGCGGTTCGGGTCGTCGTGGGTGTACTCGATCACCCGCACCACCAGCCCCGGCCCGGGTGCCCGCGGGGCGGGCGCAGTTCGGCCAAGTACGACCCGTCGCTCAGTCGCCGGGTCGGGGCCAGGAGCGCACCGGAAGGGACCCGGGCCAGCAGGTATGCACCGGCCCGGATCACCCGCTCGGCCAAGGGGAATCCGAAGAACCCGCGGTCCCAGATCAGTAGCATCCCCGGCTCGAGTCGGTCGATCAGCGGCCCGGCCATCACCTGCTCGCTGCGGCGCCCGGGCTTGAGCACCAGCCCGCAGATGGCCCGGGTGCCCAGTTCGTACAGGGCCAACAGGCGCAGTTGCGGGAAGGCACCCTCGGCCCGGTCGGTGCCCGGTCGGCCGAAGGTGCGGGCGTTGGGCTCGGTGTCGGGTAGATCGAGGGTGGTGCCATCCACCGCCATGAGTCGCCATCCGCGGTAGCTGCCCCCGATCGTCTGATGGGTGGGCATCGGCCGGGCGATCACATCGAACAGTTCGCGCAGCGGTCGGACCCCGAGCCGGGCGCGGGTCTGGGCGAGCGCCGACTCGACCGGGGCCGGTGCGTCGGTCGCCGGGTGCAGCCGGCGCCACACCTGGGGTATGGACAGGTCGGCGAACAACCCGAGCGCGATCACCAACCGGGTTGCGGCGTCGGCCGGGATGCGGCGCACCCGGACCGACGGGCGGCCGGCGGATTCCAGGATGTGGGCGATGCGGTCGGGCGGGATCAGGTGGTACAATCCCCGCAGGAACGGAGTTGGATCGGCCTTCGGGTCCACCGGTGCCTCCTTGCGTCGTGGGATCGGTAGCACACCCACAATACCAGGGAGGCACCGGCATTACGCCTGGAGTGGTCCGCGAGCAGTGCGACACGTTCGGTTCAGCGCCACGAACGCGGTTGTCGCGTCGACGACCGCAAGGCAACCGCTCGCGGAGCGAGCGGGCCACTCTGAAAACACAAACCGCCCCGTTTTGCGGGGCGGTTTGCGGCGCTCGCTTCGGACGATCTTACTTGCCGCCCTTCACGTCCACCGGCGCTACGCCGAGCAGCTTGCCGGTCTTGTCGGACACGGAATTCGCGAGCAGCCCGCTCGGGTCACACCCCGCGGCCACCGACACGATCTTCCCGCCCTTGGCGATCAGGAAGTTCGTCGGCATCGTCTTCGTCTGGAACGTGTTCCAGCTCTCGCCCTTCGGGTCCACCGCGTACAGCACCCCGAGCTTCTTCTCGGCCGCGTACTTCGCCATCTTCGCGTCCGGCTCCTTGAACACGTACAGGCTGATGAGCCCCTGGCCCTTGTACGCCTCGTCGAGCTTCTGGAAGTACGCCAGTTCCTTGTCGCAGCCCGAGCAGCCGCAGGTGAGCCGCACCAGCACCGGCCCCTTCGCGGTCAGGTCCGCGAGGTTCACGGTCTTTCCGGTCGCGTCCTTGATGACGAAGTCCGGGGCCTGCTCCCCGACCTTCACCTTGCTGCGCGGCATCGGCGCCGGGTCGGCGGCGGTCGCGGTGAGGGCCAGTGCGGCGGCGACCAGCGCGGCGAGCAACAGACGGGTCATGGGGCACCTGCGGAAAAGTGGAGTCGGGGCGGGATCGTAGCAGGATTGTGAGGGTATCACAGTGGCGGATCGCGTTCCAGAACAATATCCGTTCGTAAGAGTGTCCTCGGTTCTCGCGGGAGCTGCGCCA
>JAFKJJ010000020.1 GCA_017306025.1 Planctomycetota bacterium | reverse complement strand
AGATAGTCTGGGCCGTTCTCCCCCTCTCCCCTTGGGGGAGGGGGTTGGGGGGTGGGGTCCGAGTTCCGCAACGAACCGCTCACCGACTTCGCGCGCGAGGAGAACCGCGCGGCGATGAGGTCCGCACTCGACCACGTGCGCGCGGAGTTCGGCCGCACGTACCCCATCGTCATCGACAACCGGCCGCAACCGGTCCGGAAGGGGCTGCCGCGCGAGAACCCGTCGCGCACGAGCGAGCCGCTCGGCAACGTCGCGATGGCCGACGTTGAGCAAGCGAACCAGGCGGTAGCATCGTGCCTGCGGGCGTTCGACGGCTGGCGCGACACTTCCGTTGAAGAGCGTGCGGGCCTGCTCCGTCGCACCGCCGAGCAGTTCCGCAAGCGGCGGTTCGAGCTGTCCGCGTGGATCGTGTACGAGTGCGGCAAGCCGTGGCGCGAGGCCGACGCCGACGTGGCCGAGGCGATCGACTTCTGCGAGTACTACGCGCGCGAAATGCTCAAGCTCGACGCGCCGCAGCACCGCGACGTGTTGGGCGAGGACAACCGCTACTTCTACGAGCCGCGCGGGGTGGCCGTCGTCATCGCGCCGTGGAACTTCCCGCTCGCGATCCTCACCGGCATGACCGCCGCGGCGCTCGTCGCGGGCAACACGGTCGTCATCAAGCCCGCGGAGCAGTCGGGGATCATCGGCGCGAAGCTGATGGAGTGTCTCCAGGTCGCGGGGCTACCCCCGGGCGTCGCGAACTTCCTTCCCGGCGACGGCGAGGAGATCGGCCCGACGCTCGTTCAACACCCCGATGTCGCTCTCATCGCCTTTACCGGATCGCTGAAGGTCGCGCTCGCCATCAACGAGCAAGCGTCGAAGACGCCGGGCGGCCAGAACTTCGTGAAGAAGGTGATCGCGGAAATGGGCGGCAAAAACGCCGTCATCGTGGACACCGACGCGGATCTGGACGAAGCGGTCAAGGGCGTGGCGGATTCGGCGTTCGGATACGGCGGGCAGAAGTGTTCGGCCGGGTCGCGGGCGATCGTGCTCGACGGCATTTATGACCAGTTCCTCGCGCGGCTGGTAGAGGCGACGAAGAGCCTCGCCGTGAAACCGGCCGACGATCCGGGCTGTTCGCTCGGCCCGGTAATCGACGCGGAGGCGCGGTCGCGCATCCTGAAGTACATCGAGCGGGGTAAGTCGGAGGCGCGGCTCGCGCATCAAACCGACCTCGGCGCGCTGATGGATCAGGGCCATTACATCCCGCCGACGATCTTCGCAGACGTGCCGGAAAACGCGACCATCGCGCAGGAGGAGATATTCGGCCCGGTGCTGTCGGTGATCCGCGCGAAGGACCTCGACGACGCGCTCCGCATTGCCAACGGAACGAAGTACGCGCTGACGGGCGGTTGCTACAGCCGCAGTCCGAGTCACCTGGAGCAGGTGAAGCGGCGGTTCCGCGTTGGGAACCTCTACATCAACCGGAAATGCACCGGTGCGCTGGTCGATCGGCAGCCGTTTGGCGGGTTCAAGTTGAGCGGGATCGGCTCGAAGGCGGGCGGGCCGGACTACCTGTTGCAGTTCGTGCTGCCGCGAACGATCACGGAGAACCAGATGCGCCGCGGCTTCGCCCCGGAAACCGGAACGGGGGAGTGACTACCGCTGCCTTCGCCGACGCGATGGTGGTGGCGGAGGTGACGTCGGTGGTGAGGGCGTGAACGGCCAGTACAACTGATCGCCAAAGGCAGCGCGGAGTGTGGCGTATTTGTCGTTTCCGGACAATCCCCCGGCGACGATCAGAAGCGTCGATGGGTTGAGTCGGACGTTCTCGATCAAGCGGCGAGAAATGGATCCGTCTGGATCTGATGCGCTCAGGGACAGCGTCTTCAACCGTTGTACGCACGGCAGTTGAGAGAACCCATCGACGGCCGCAAATTCGCTGATCGTCAGGTGCCTCACCGGCACGCGATCGAAGACCACCGCATTTGCAAGCAGCACCGCGTCGCTCAACACCAACGCCCGTTCAGGAAACCCTCGAAAGAACGCGTCGTGCCACGTCAGGCCGGAAACCCGCGGCAGTTCGGCGCGCCACCGCTCTCCATGACGAAGCCATAACTCGCGAGCCAGGCCCGCGAAGCCGTGGGAATCCGGTGCGCCGTAGCGGAGCAATTCTGCGTGCCGCACTTGCAACCGCACGAACTCCGCGTACTCCGGTTCGCCGTTCTCTTGGAGCCAGTCGGCGAACACGAGCCGCGGCGTGTCGTCGTCCGGGTTCTCGCACACCGCACGCAGGAGCGCGTCGCGTTCATTCATCGTCGCCTCGCGTCGAGCCGCAGAAATTTGGTTGCCTGCAGCATACACTCCCGCCGACAATCACTTCCACAACCCAGCCCGGCACCGGCAACAGGCGCCCATGTCCAACGACTACACCGACGAGCGCGACGACCACGACGAGGGCCGGCGCCCGCAGCGCCGGCGCGAGGACGACGAACCGGGTTCGCGCCGCTCGCGGTACAGGGACGACCCGCCCCCGCTCCCACAGCTCAGCACGCTCGGCCTCCTTTCGCTCCTGCAGGGCGTCGGCTCTCTGATCGCCAGCTTCATCCCGTGCATCGGGGCGCTGGCGATCGGCGGCGGGGCGCTCGGGTTGCTCCTGGGTGTGATCGGGATCGTGGTTGCCAAGAACTCCGCCGGACGACAGGGCACCGGCCTGCCGATTGCCGGTACCGTCGTCAACGCGCTGGCGATCGTGATCGGCGGTTGCTGGGTGCTGGTGATGGCCCTCGCGTTCCGGGACCGCGGCGGCGAGGTCGCGGTCGATCCCGGACCGGGGATCGAAATCACCGCGGTGGCGCTGGACACGGAATACGACGCCAACGAACTCGACGCCGACAAGAAGTACAAGGGCAAGGTACTCGTGGTGACCGGAACGGTCAAAAAGATCACGCGCGACGACCGACCGGGCAAGATCACGGTCGAACTGGCCGGTACCGCCGGCTCGACCGTGGACTGCCACTTCGACCGCGACAAGCAGGCCGAGTTGGGGGCAGTGGCCGTCGGTCAGGAGGTCACGGTTCGCGGCACCTGCAAGGGGAAGGTGCGGACGTGGGTGACGCTGGAAACCTGCTCGCTAGACAAGAAGCCGGAAGAGAAGCCCGACCCGAAGGCCGGTCCGCCCGCGGCGCCCGTTCCGGTCACCGCGGAGGAGCTGGAGCGGGCGTACGACGAGAACGTGGTCGCCGCGGACGCGAAGTACAAGGGCAAGGTGCTGCAACTGACCGGGCGGGTGTTCAAGGTCGTCCGGAACAGGCCGGGCGTCGTGACGATCGAGTTCGAAACCGACGCGGGTGAAACGGTCGACTGCGACTTCGCGACAAAGGAGTCCCAGACCCCTCTGGCGGCGGTCACGGCGGGCGACACGATCGTCGTGCGAGGTCTGTGCAAGGGCCGATCGGACGACGTCGTGACGCTGGGCAATTGCACGTTCGTGGAGAAGTTCGCCCGACCCGCGCCCGGGGCACCGGTCGTGGTCACGGTAGAGGAACTGGCAAAGGCGTACGAGGGGAACATCGTCGCGGCGGACAAGAACTACAAGGGGAAGTTCCTGGAGGTGACCGGAAAGGTCGTTCGGGTGGTGAAAAACAAACCCGGCAAGATCACGGTTTACCTGGGCGCGGACGACCGCTTCGTGGTGAGCGACTTTCTCACGAAGGACGGGAAGAACCAGTTGACCGCGGTCGCCCCGGGCGACACGGTGACGATTCGCGGCACCTGCCGGGGGGCCGGCGATGGCGCCCCGCTGTTGGAGAACTGCTCACTCGTTGAGAAATGAGTTCGCGGGGCCGCGGCTTCGCCCCGGAGGCGGGAACGGGGGAGTGAGGGCGCTCGTTAACCCCGGTCGCCCCGCGGCGGTAGGCGCAGACGATATCCGTAGACTCGGAGGAGCGCATCGGCCGTCCAAGAGTCGATGCGCACGTACTGCTTGTCCTCGGTGACAGTTCCGGCGATTATAAGCCTTTTCAGTTGCGGCCAGGGGCGGAGTTTGCAGAGCGCCGGTGCATGGGCCTCCGCATGCGCCGACTCGATTGTCATCTCACTCAAGCGATTCAGGTACCCGCCCGCAAACAGCACGTCCCACTCCAGCCGTGAACAGTTCACAAGGAGTGAGGTGATCGGGCTGGCATCGAAACAACCCTCAAGAAGACCGTACGCCGGCGTCTCAATTACCGTGATGTCTGTAACGAACCCGCGACTGAAGTTTTCGCCCCAGCGGCAACCGGGCGGCCGGGGCAGTTCCCACGCCCGAACTGGCTCGTGTGCGCGCAGCAAGTGAGTGATGAGATTTTCTTTGTGCCGCCGTGCAGACGACACGACCGGAAGCCGCGCCACCGCGCACTGAAGCCGGATGGACTCCGCGCGCTCCGGCTCATCGTGTTCGTCGAGCCAGTCGGCGAACACCAGGCGCGGCGTATCATCGTCGGGGCTCTCGCACACCGCACGCAGCAATGCCTCGCGTTCGTTCATGACTCACCTCTCACTGCTGGCGTTGACACCGGCCGCGCCGGCCGTGGTACAACACTAACGGAGGAGGCTCGCACATGTCCAACACCGTTACCACGCCGCTGATGCCGGCGCCGGAGTTCCTCGAAGGGGCCGGGTTCCGTCGGTTCACCATCAACGAATACCACCAGATGATCCGCGACGGCATCCTGATCGACGGTGAGGCCGTCGAGCTCCTCGAAGGCTGGATGGTGAAGAAGATGTCGCGCGGCACCCCACACGACGCGGTCGTCCAGGCCCTGTTCAAGCGCCTGTTGCGCCTCGCCCCGACCGGCTGGGACGTTCGCGGGCAGTCGGCCGTCACTCTGGGCGGCGACAGTGAGCCGGAATCCGATTTCACCTTCGTAAAGGGAGACGAATCCGCTTACCGTGACCGGCACCCCGGTCCCGCAGATATCGGCTTGGTGGTGGAAGTGTCGAGCAGTTCCCTGCGCGTGGACCGAACCGGTAAGGGTCGCATCTACGCCCACAACGGCATCCCGGTGTACTGGGTCGTGAACGTCGTCGACAAGGTTATCGAAGTCTACACCCAGCCGACCGACACCAGCCCCGCGGCCGCCTACGCCACGCGCAACGACTACCCCGTCGGCACCGCGGCCCCGGTCGTACTCGACGGCAACACGGTCGGCACGATCACGGTGGCGGAGGTGTTCGGCTGAGCGGCTTGTGCTGCGGCGCGATCGCCACCACCGGCAGGCCGAGCAGTCGCTTCACCGGAATGAACTCCCCCACGTCGTTCCCTTCGATGCGGTGGCCGATCCACTGGAGCAGGTAGCCCAGTACAATCGCGCCGACGCCCCAGTACCACTCCGCGACGAACAGGAGCGGCACGCCCGCGAACGCGAGCGGGATGCCGAGCATGTGAATCCAGAAGTTCGCCCGCGTCTGGTGCCGGTCGAGCCAGTTGCGCCGCGCGCGGCCTGCGAACGACAGCATCCGGCGCGCGATCGGGAATCGGTAGCTCATACGCGATCGTGTTTCGGGTTTGGTGTTTCGTGTTTAGTGTGTACTGTTTCGGTGTGGTGTCCACCGCGAACGCGGCGAGAATCCGCGGCCGGAAACGAAGCACCGAGCACCAAACACCCAACACGCGAAGCCATGATCGCACCCTCCATCCTGTCCGCCGACTTCTCACGGCTCGGCGAGCAAGTCCGCGAGGTCGCCGGGGCCGGGGCCGACCGCATCCACGTCGACGTCATGGACGGGCACTTCGTCCCGAACCTGAGCATGGGTTCGATCGTGGTGAAGGGGCTCCGCCCGGTCACGACGCTGCCGCTGGAAGTTCACCTCATGGTCGAAGATCCGGGCCGGTTCCTCGACGGGTTCGTCAAGGCCGGGTCGGACGCGTTCATCGTTCACCTCGAAGTGCTCCCGGACCCGCGGCCGATGATGGAACAGATTCGCGGGCTGGGCAAGAAGGTCGGGCTGGCGTTCAACCCGGACATGCCCGTCGAGAAGATCGAGCCGTACCTGCGCGACATCGACCTGGCGCTGTGCATGACCGTCTTCCCGGGCTTCGGCGGGCAGGCGTACATCCCCGAGAGCACGGAGCGGTTACAGAAGCTCCGCGAGCTGGTGGACAAGCACAATCCGGCGTGCGAGATTGAGGTGGACGGCGGGATCAACGCCGCGACGATCGCGACGGCCGCGCGGGCCGGGGCGAACGTGTTCGTCGCGGGTAACGCGGTATTCCTGGCCGACGGTGGACCGGCCGCGGGCGTGAAGGAACTCGCGGCACTCGTGAAGAAGTAAGGACAAGAGCCACGGATGAACACGGAAGACACGGATCAAGACAGAAGAGTGAGTTCAACTCTTTCTCTTCTGTCTTGATCCGTGTCTTCCGTGTTCATCCGTGGCTCCTCTTGACCGCGATCAGAACCGGAATTCGGCGCCCAAGCTGATCGACCGCACCCAGAAGTCGGTGACCGTCAGCCCGGTCGTCGTGGGATTGAGCGCGTCACCGAGCCGGGCGACACGGCTCAGGTAGTTCAACGAGTACCCCGCGAACACGCGGGCGCGGTCACTCACCTGCCGGCCGAGCTGCACGTTCAGCGTCGGCATCACCGCGAACTCGGTGTGCTCCCCCGCGGCCAGCGCATTCAACCGCTGATAGCCGCCCGGCGCTTGCGCCTCCGCGCCGATGAACGCGCCGGTCGCCTCCGCCTTCTCCGTCACCGCGCCGAGCGCGACCTTCACCGACCCGGCCGCGTACCACCGGTTCGCCCGAACCTCGCCCGCCAGTCCGATCTGCCCGCCGTGGAACGCGTTCGTCACCGCGGCACGGTTCAGCCGGTACTCGTCGTGGCCGTCCGAGACGTCGCCGAGGTACAGTTCATCGCGCAGGTACGCGTAGCGGTAGCCCGCGAGCAGATCGAGCCGCGCGCCGTCGGTGCAGAGCAGCTTGCGGCGATAATTTACGTCGGCGGTGGCGAAGAACGTGTCGAGCGTAACCGGGAACGCGCCCACAACGAACGGTGCCAGATCCGGGGGGAACGCGATCACCTGCGCGCCGCGATCGGTGCCCTGCGGGAACACGACCAGCGAGCCGGGCGACAGTCCGCCGAACGTGCTGTTCGCGTCGCGCAGAAAAAAGCTCGCCTCGACGCCGTGCGTGTTGTTTTCATCGAACCACCTCCCGACGACCAGCCCGAGGGCCGCCTGAAACCGGCTGGTGGAGCGCGCGGCCATCGGCACGAGCGGCCCCGGGAGCGTGCCGCCGGGTGTCACCGGGTCCAGGACGCGCAGCCGGACCATCGAAGTTGCCGGGCGCGCGGGCACCCACGCCAGTTCGAGCGACGGCGCCACCCACCAGCGGCCGGGCGGACCGCACACGTCGTCGCCCGACCGGCGCGGCCGTTCCGGGAGCCGTTCGGGCAGGTAGTTGTAGCCGTGATCGTATTCGACCCCGGCCGGGCCGGGCCGCGGCACTTCGGCCAGCGGCCCCGGGTTCGGGGGGACGGGCAGGAGCGGGGGAAGGTCGCACGGGTACTCGCGCGCCGGCGGCGCAACGGGCTGCTGCGCGCGTGCCGAACCGACGCCGAGAACCGCAACGCCGAGCGCGACCACCCACCGGCTTCGCATCCGACACTCCTTTGTCGCTCGCGTCACTTCACCGGCGCCCCGAACAGCGGGAACAGGTACGCGTGGACGAACGCCGGGCTGAGCATCCCGTGGTGGCCGCCCGTGTGGCCGGTCCACGCCAGGTCCGCCGACCAGAAGTGCTGGCGCAACTTCGCGCTTATCAGCGGATCGTGCGCGGCCTCCCCCTTCGGATGGAACCCGACGCGCCCCGCGGCCGTGCCCGATCCGGTGTCGGCCGTCCCCACGACCCGCACCGCGAACCCCAGCGCCACCCAGTCCTTGCGGCTACAGAACACGTCCAGCCCTTCCCGCGCTGCCGACAGCGACGGCCGCAGGTCGTACCCGGTGGACACGCTCGGTGCAAGTAGAATCATCCGATCGATGGAGTCGGGAGGGAGCACGTCGCCGGTCGCCAGCACGACCCCGCAACCGGCGCTGTGGCCGACCACCGCGACGCGGCGGTCCGGCTCACGCTCTTTGCGCGCCCGGATGGCCGCGGCGAGCCGCCCGCCCTGCTCTTTCGCGTGGCTCCAGTCGGTCTGGTCGAGGAGCAGCCGGCGGTAGCCGTGCGACCACGGGAACACGCTCAGTTCCAGCGGCCCGCCGGCCAGCATGTTCGCGTGCGAAAGCGCGGTGGAACAGCCCTTCAGGTCCCCCGCCCCGTTCACCACCCACACAAGCGGCCGCGGGTCCATCTCCGCCACCGCGGACGGCGCGGAAACCGACCACCCGTCGCAATAGGTGCGGTATTCGGCAACGCGGGCGCGCGGCGCAAAAGAACTCGGCTCGGCTCCGCGCCGCGGGCCGGCCGCGCCGACGCCGTGGAGCACGAGCCCGGCCGACCCCAGCACGAGGAACAGTTTCACCAGCCGGTTCATGTGGGCAAACCCGCGAGTTCGGCACGGCAGGCGGTTCACGGCGGGTAGTATCGACCGTTAGCGGAGATCAACTGCAGTTGTGAGGCAAGCCCGGTCGAACACGAGAAATACGCACTCCTCGTCACGTCCGCAACTCGGGCCGATTGCAAAGCCGGTCCGCAACCGGGGCAACGCAGATGATCCGCGGCGGCCTGCGCCTTCTGGGCGTGTTGTTTCCCTCCGAGGGCGACCGTACACTGTCCGGGTCGCAACCGCCGACCGGAGGACGCAGGATGTCGCGCCGCTTGCTCGTCGTCGCCGCCGGAGTTCTCGCCCTGAGCGTCGCGGGCCTCGTTTTCGTCGGGTACGAGTGGCTCTTGCACGGCGAACCGCCGCCCCCCCCGCCCGAGTTCAAGGACTCCGGCGCGACGCTCTCCTCGCAGCAGCAGTTCGACAAGCTCGCGGAAACCGACCCGGTCAAGATGTTCGCCGAATGCCTCACGCGGTACCAGCGCGAGGTGAAGGACGGGCTCCACTGCACGATCCGGATGCAGGAGCGTGTGAAGGGCGAGCCGAAGCCGCCGGCCGTGCCCCCGGTCGAAGTGATCGACGTGTGGGTGCGCGGCGATGTGCCCAACTCGAACCACCACACCGCGATCGAAGTACTGATGAAGTGGACGTCCGGCGCGAAGAAGCCGTCGATCGGGTTCGGGGCGGAGATCCGCGGCACGCTGTTCAGCGAGAAGCCCGCGCCGGAGGGTCTCGGCGGCAAGGTCGTCACCTACCGGCCGGGTGCGATCATGGGCGAAATCAGCAAACCGGTGGACCCGAACACGGATCTGGCGAAGAGCCAGTCGCGGTACTGTGTCCGAGACGCCGGGTTGTACCGCTCGATGCTCCGCACGTACGAGGCGTGGAAGACCCGTCAGGCCGCCGGCGAACTGAAGTTCGAGTACCTCGGTCGGCAGAAGCCGGAACACGTCGGTCGCGAGTGTCACGTGATCCGGCGCGTCTGCCCGCGGGTCGAGATCGACGCGTTCGAGGTCGGCGGGACCGCGAGCACCGACCCGAAAGTGGTCGCGGTCGAGGGGTTCACCGAGGTCACCATCTTCGTTGACGTCGAACGGTGGTTGCAGGTCGGCACCGAGTTGTACCGCACCGAACCGGACGGGACGCGGGTGCTGGTCGGCACGTACCACTTCCGCGACGTGCAACTGAACCCGAGCTTCCCGCCGGACACGTTCACCGAGGCGGGACTAAAGAGGTGAGTGCGGAGTTCTGAAGTGCCGGGTGCCGAGAGGAGGCGGGAAACAGCCCCGTCTCCTCTCGGCGGGTCGCTTCAGCACTCCGAAATCAGGCGCCGCACCACCGCCATCAGGTCTTCGGGGTGAAACGGCTTCTGAAGGAACTCGGTCCGCGGGCCGAGCGATTTGAGCAGCCGGCGCTCCGTGAACCCGCTCACCAGCACCACCGGCACGGTCGGGGCGGTCCGGCGCAGCGCCAGTACCACCTCGTCGCCGGTCATCCCCGGCATCATCACGTCGACCACGACCACCTTGATCACGTCGCGGTGACGCACGAAAAGGTCCAAACCGGACGGGCCGTCGGCGGCCAACAGCGCGGCGAACCCCATTTCCTCCAGCGTCGAGGCGGTCACCTCGCGGACGAACATCTCGTCGTCGATCACCAGCGCCGCGACCGTCGGGGGCGCGGCCGGGACCGGCACCGACGCGTCCGGCGCGGGGTCGTGCGCCGCCGGCCAGTAGACCGAGACCGTGGTGCCCAGGCCGGGCGCGGTCGAAACGCGGATGCCGCCCTTGTGGGTCCGGACGATGCCGAGCACCGCGGCCAGCCCCAGCCCGCGGCCGGCGAACTTGGTCGTGAAGAACGGGTCGAACATGCGGGCGCGGACCTCCGGCGACATGCCGGGGCCGCGGTCGGTCACCGTCAGCACGACGTACCGACCCGGCGGCGGCGCGAGCTGCAGGTCGGCGTCCGAGGTGCCCTCGGGCACCTCGGCGGCGTGGGCGCGGACGACGACCTCGCCCGCGCGGCCGGTCGCCTCGGCCGCGTTGGTCACCAGGTTTACCAACACCTGCCGCACCTGGGCCGGGTCGGCCCGGACGGGCGGCAGCGGGTCGTCGAGGTCGAGCCGGACGGTGGCGTGCGCCGCGGGGATGTCGAGCAGCGGAGCCGACTCGCGGACGAGCGCCGGCAGGTCGGTGCGGGTCCCGGACCCGTGGGCGCGGCCGGCGTAGGCGAGCATCTGCCGACACACTTCCGCCGCGCGCCGACAGGCCTGCTCGATCTGGTCGAGGTAGTTGACCGCCGGGGAGCCGGGCAACAGCCCGCGCCGGGCCAGCCCGGCGCTGCCGAGCACCACCGTCAGGATGTTGTTGAAGTCGTGCGCGACGCCGCCGGCCAGGACGCCCAGACTCTCCCACCGCTGCGCGTCCTGGAGCTGCCGGTTGAGGGTCTCGCGCTCCTCCTCGGCCCGCTTGCGCTCGGTGACGTCGCTGGTGACGGCCACGATCCGGACCACCCGGCCGGCCCCGTCGCGGAGCACCTGGCCGCGGGTCGAGAACCACCGCGGCCGGCCGTCGGGTGTCGGCACACGGCCGCGAAACGTGTACCGCATCGGCTCGCCGGTCTCGATCGCCCGGCGGCGCCCGGCCAGAACGGTCTCGACGTCGTCCGGGTGGACCGCGCGCAGCGCCTGTTCCGGGCTCGTGTAGTCCGGCCCGCGCTCGATCCCGTAGAAGTCCGGGATGTCCGCGCTGGTCTCCCACCGGTCGGCAACCAGGTCGAGGTCCCACGCGAGCATTTTCGCGCCGTCGAGGGCGGTCCGCACCCGCGCCTGGCTGAGCGCGAGGGCCTCGGCCGTCGCCCGGCGCTCGGTGATGTCCAGCGCCAGCGACAGCACCGACGGCCGGCCGGCGGCGTCGTGGAGCACCGAGTTGTACCACTCGCACCACACGAGCGCGCCGGCCCGGGTGCGGTTGGCGACCGTCACGACGCTCCGCGCCTGCCCCGCGGCCGCATCGGCCCGCAGCCGCTCGGCCAGTTCGCGGTTCTCTTCCAGAACGAAAGGGCAGTCGAGCAGTTTCGTCCCGAGCACTTCCGCGGCCGCCCAACCGAAGACGCGTTCGGCTTGCGCGTTCCAGCGGGACAAACGGCCCTCATGGTCCCATTCCGTCACCACGAGCGGTGTGTTCTCGACGTGGGCGAGCAAGAGTTGTTCGGCCAGACGGAGTTGCCCGGCTGTTTCGGCGGCCGTGGGCGTTGAGGGGGGCGGGGCGGGCGAATCTGCCATGAGCGACTCTGGGCGCGATCATAACGGAACCAACACGATTATAAACGGTCGGCGCGGTATGGTACGACCGGGCGCCGCTCACAGCTCAGAATTGGCGCGAAAATGGTACGACTCGGGCGCGAATCACCTCCGGAAATTCCTGTAGAAACGTAGATTTCTGTTTCGCGCTCACCCGGGCTCGCAGGTGGCAAGTTTCTCCAGGCGGTCCAGGTGTCGTCGCTGGCCGAGCGCGATCAGGACGGCTTCGGCCTCGATCACCACGTCGGACGGGGGGTTGTAGAGCAGTTCGCCGTTGGGCCGGACGACCCCGACGACCACAACGCCGAGGTCGCGATGGATCTGCGACTGACCGAGCGAGCGCCCCGCCAGCGCGCTGCCGGTGGCGACCCGCACCTCTTCGATCTGCAGGTCCAGGAACTCGGGCCGGGTCGCCATCTCCATGAAGTGCAGCACCGCGGGCCGGAGCACCGCCTGAACGGCCCGGTGCGCGCCGGCCAGGTACGGCGAGATCACCTTGTTCGCGCCGACCTTGCGCAGCTTCGTCTCCGCGTCCTCTTCTTCGGCGCGGGCGACGATCAGGAGCTTCGGGTTGAGCAGTCGGGCGCTGAGCGTGATGTAGAGGTTGTCGGCGTCCGACCCGACGACGGTGACGAGCGCCTTGGCGCGATCGACGCCGGCCTTGCGGAGCAGTTCGTCGTTGGTCGCGTCGCCGACGAGCGGCAGGCCGTACTGGTACGCGGCGTCCTTGAGGGCCTCGGCGGAGCGCTCGACGAGCACGAACCGGCGCTTCTGGCGCTCCAGCTCGGAGCACACGATCTTCCCCATGCGGCCGTACCCGCAGACGATCAGGTGGCCGCCCAGCGACGCGAGTTGTTCGTCCACCCACTGTCTCCCGATGACCTGTCGGAGCTCGCCCGTGACCACCGAGCGCACCAGTTCGGACGCGAAGTAGGCGAGCGTGAAGATGCCGCTGTAGGCCAGCACCACGGTGAACAACCGGCCGGCGTTCGACAGCGGGTGCGTCTCGCCGTAGCCGATGGTGGTGATGGTAATGGCGGTCATGTAGAAGCCGTCGAAGTACGTCCACGGCTCCCCCTCGATCCACCGGTAGCCGACGGAGCCGACGCTCAGGAGGAACACGGGGATGACGATGGCGAGCCAGACGCGCCGGGGGACGCGCAGCCTCACCCACCGGTACCCCTTGCGGATGGCGTACCGCAAGTGAGCGTTCCACCGCAGCCACCGCGTCACGCCGGAGCCTCCAGTTTCCGCGCCGCCTCTTCGCACCGGTCGAGCAGGGCCTGCTTCCGCTTCGGGTTGGCGTACCGGCCGTTCGCCCCGGCCCACTCGCGGGTCTGCTCGACGAGTTTCCGCAGCGCCGCGGCCGCTTCGGGCTTGCGCGCCGGCGAACCGACGGCCATCGGCGCGGTGTGCGCGAAACCGGCGCCCCCGCCCCAGCGCACCGCGACCCACCCCTGTTCAGGGGCCGGGGCGTCGATCTCGGCTCGGAGGTGTGTTCCCTCCGGTGCGGACCGCGCCTCGGCCGCGGCGACCACTTCCCCGTTCGCGACGACCTCCAACTTACCGTGCGACCCGGGCGCCCGGCCCGACGCGCGAACCCGCCCCCCTTCCAGCAGGTAGTCGAACAACGGACCCGCGGAGACGAACCGCCGGCCGGCGCGGATCGCCTCGACCCATGACCCTCCGCCCGCGTTCGCGTAGGTCCGAACGGCGCCGAGCACGCCGCGGTTGCTGTCCTTGCCGCTCGCCCCGACCAGCGGCACGCGGAACCCCGCGTCCCACAGCCGGTACACCCACGGCAACAGCGGCACCTTCCGCGGCTCGCCGGTCACCTCGATCGCGTCGATTTTGCCCAGAATTGCCGCGACGAGTGCCTCACCCCCGGTCACCCCCGCGGCCGGCTCGAACGCGTCCACCCAGACCGTCAGGCCCTTCTTGCGGTGGCACTGGTCGCACCAGTCACACACGCCCCAGTCGTCGGTGTCCTCGCCGCCGAACGTCAGCGGGAACACCGGCCGGTGCGAGTGCAGAAGCGCGACCTTTCCCAACACCGGGTGCGCGTTGAGCGTGTTCACGACGACGGAACAGCCGTCGCGTTCCAGCGCGGCCTCTTGCCCGCTGAACGCCAGCAGGTTGGGCGTGGTGGTGTAAGTGTTGGCGTCGAGCGCGAGCACCGGGAACGGCACCGCGAGCACGTTCACGACGTCGATGCCTTCCGCTTGAGCTTCGAGCAGCGCCGCGTGCGGCGCGAGGAAGTGGCAGCGGGTGTCGACGCTCACCCAACCGTCGCAGCGTGAGTCGGTCCAGCGATGAAGCGCGAACCGCAGTGCGATCTGTCCGGCGCCGAGCGTCGCGGTCTCGTCGAGCGGAACGTACTCCGGCCCCTTCGCGGCCTGCACGAGGAGCGACACACCGGCGGGAAGCGGAACCTCGCACGCGCCGTCAATGTACAACCAACGCTCGCGGCCGAGCCGCAGGTGCCCGCCGACGTCCTCGTTTCGGCCGCCGGGGAATTCCGCGGCGCGACCCAGCGGCGGGAAGTGCGTCCCGTCCGGTCCGGCGACGCGCACTCGTACCGGGGTCGGGCGGCCCGTGGCCGCGTCGGTGATGCGCAGGTGGACGTTGAGCATAATTGGCGAACCCCGGCCGCAAGGCCGGGGGTGGCGCTGTCGGTGAGCGTTCGCTACCGCCGATTCCGCACCCCGGCCGCAAGGCCGGGGCGCCGTCAACCTTCCGTGCCCCCGCAGTCGCGGAGGATGTTGCGGAACGCCTCCACCGCGTACGGGAAGAGGTCCGGGCCGGTGATGCCGCCCGTCGGGCCGCCGCCGCGCAGGTGCGGCTCCATCACCGCATAGCCCTTGTAGCCCATCGCCACGGCGCCCTTGATGCTGTGTGCGATCTGTCCGTCACCGGTGCCCGCGATCACGCCGTAATCGTGCCCGGCCGCGTGTCCGCCCGTCTTCCAGTCCTTGATGTGGAAGTGCGCGGTGTACGCCTTCGTCTTCTCCCACCCCTCGACCGGATCGAAGTTGCCGTAGGCGTAGTTGGCCGCGTCGTAGGCGGCGCGCAGCGCCGGGCTGTTCACGCTCTTCAGGATGTCCGCGACGCGGTCGGGCGAGTCGCCGTAGATGCGGTGCTCGTTCTCGTGGAACAGCACCACGCCGCTCTTCGCCGCCAGCTCGGCCATCGCGGCCAGGCGGATGAGCACCTCGTCGCGGTAGTTCGGCCAGTTCGCCGGGTCGAATTTCGGGTCGTTGCCGGGCGGGTAGAAGCTGAACACCCGGACGCCCTTCGTGCCGAACACGCCGCACAGCTCGATGGCCCGCTTGAACTTGTCGTAGTGCGGCTCAAAAGGCTGGTCGATGGGGTACTTACCGATGGGCGAGCCGATCGCGGAAAGCCCGATGCCCTCGCCGTCGATGAGCTTCTTGAACTCTTTGATTTGCTCTTCGGAGAGGGCGAGCACGTTCGTCTTGTAAATCGACCGGAACTCGATGAACCGGACGCGGCTCGCCTTCAACACCGCGATCTGCTCGCGCGGGTCGTGGCTGATCTCGTCGGCAAATGCGGAAAGGGTGAACATGATTCGGCACCGGAAGGAAGGTCGTTGCGGTGCCGGTAGTTTATGGGAGCGGTCCGGCGCGGGACCACTCCTCTTCCTTCTCATACGGAAGCTTCTCGTGCCTCCCGGCCGGCGCCGCCGCGACGCCTACTGAACACGTCGCCTCGATCGAGTGACCCTCGATGTACTGCTCGAGTCCGGCGACGGCCGATGGACTGCGGTCATCGACGGCAACACGCTACGGCGAACGACCGAAGTTTTTCGCCCACGGGCAACGCTCTCGACGTAGTCCGGCATTCACCCGAAGGGCGGGTTGCTCAGCCGTTCCGCTTCCGTCATCGCGTCACCCCATGCGGCTCATCTTCACCGCGCCGCCGACGATCGTTGCCACCGCGCGGCCGGTCACTTCCGCCCCGTGAAACGGTGTGTTCCGGCTCTTCGACTTCGACTCCGCCTTGTTGATCGTCCACCGCGCCTTCGGATCGATCACCGTGACGTCCGCGGGGCGGCCCGGCTGCAGCGTTCCGCGGTCGATTCCGAGTACCGCGGCCGGGTTGCAGGTCATCTTCGCCAACATTCGGGGCCAGGTGAGGTGGCCGGGCTCGATCAGGTGCGTCACGCACAGCGGGAGGAACGTTTCCAGCCCGAGGATACCGTTCGGCGCCTGGTCCAGTTCGCGCTCCTTCTTCTCCGGCGCGTGCGGGGCGTGGTCGGTGGCCAGCACGGTCAGCGTGTCGTCCTTCAGGCCCTCCAGAATCGCGAGGCGGTCGGCTTCGGTGCGCAACGGCGGCGACATCTTGAAGTTGCTGTCGAACGAGCGGAGCGATTCGTCCGTCAGGATGAAGTGGTGCGGGCACGCCTCGCCGCTGATCCAAAAGCTCGGCTTGCCCGCGGCCTTCAGCGCCTCCGCGCGATCGCGGCCTTGCCGGATCAGATCGACGCCCCCGGCCGTGGAGACGTGCAGGATGTGAACCTTGCCGCCGGTCAGCTCCGCGAGCACGATGTCGCGGTAGATCATGATGTCCTCGGCCACGCCCGGCATCCCGCGGAGGCCGAGCTGCATGCTCACGAACCCCTCGTTCATCACGCCGCCCTGCGTGAGTTCGAGGATCTCGGCGTGAACCAGCACCGCCTTGTCGAACATCTTGCAGTATTCGAGCGCGCGCCGCATGATCTCGGCCGAATACACCGGCGCGCCGTCGTCGGTGAACGCGACCGCCCCGCCCTCCGCCAGTCCGCCCAGTTCGGCCAGCTCCTTCCCCTCGCGGTTCTTGGTCACCGCGCCGATCGGGAACACGTTGCAGAAGCCCGCCCGCTCCGCCTGGTGCATCACGAACTCGACGGCCATTCGGGTGTCGAGCGCCGGCTCGGTGTTGGGCATGCACGCGACGGAGGTGACCCCGCCCGCGATCGCCGCCTCGGTGCCGGTGGCGATCGTCTCGTCCTCCTCGCGGCCCGGCTCGCGCAGGTGGACGTGCATGTCGATCAGGCCCGGCGACACGATGAGGCCCGTGCAGTCGAGCGTCTTGACGTCGCCGATGACCCACGCGGGGCGCGGGCCGGTGCCGGCGATCTTCCCCTCGGCGAGCCACAGGTCGGTGACGGTGTCGATGTCGCGCGACGGGTCGATCACGCGGCCGTTGCGGAGCAGGAGCGGGAGCGGCATGGGTCGGTGGTCCGTTAGTGCGGTTTGGCGATCGGTCGGAGTTGGGTGGTGCCGTGCTTGTGCAGGAAGCGGAGCCCCTGGCGCATCTCGCTCCGTACGCCCGACGCCGCGTACCTCATCCACGCGGGTCGGTCGGCGCCGCGAACCCACGCCAGCAGCGCCAGCGCGTAGCCGAACATCGCCCCGGTCATGTATTCGGGCTTCCGCAGCTCCGTGCCCGGCCAGGAGGTGTAGTTCCCGTCCCAGTGCCGCGGCGAGTTGGCGAGGAAGATGCCCATTCCCATGAACACGGTGGTGAGGTCGGTGAGCAGTTCGTTGTCGTACACGTCGGGGTCGATCCGGCCCTCGCCGAGCAACCGCTGGTGCGCCAGTTCGTGGGCCAGGGTGCCGACCAGCCACATCGGGTCGGTCATCTCGTTCTCGTTCAGCCGCACGACGTCGCCCGCGTACCACCCGGCCGCCTCGGTGGGCACGGCCTCGCCGCCGTCGTTTACCAGGAACAGCGGGTTGGCCGCGGGCCGCAGGAACTCCAGGCGGAGCAGCCCGCGCTCGACGCCCATGTAGTCGCACACCCGGTCGAACAGCGGGAACACGGAGTCCCGCGAGCCGTCGTACGGGTCGGGGAAGAACTCCGGGGTGGGCAGGACGACGGTGCGGCCGTAGAGGTCGTCGGCCCCGAACTCATCGCGGAGCCACGCCAGCCGGTCCTCGACCCAGGCCTTGCCGTGCGGGTCGAGCGGGCAGTCGGAGCCGAACAGCCAGCCGAGCATGGCCCCCCCGGTTCGTGTGTCGGGTGCGCGAAGAAACGCCGGGCGCCACAACCGTGCGGCCCCCGGCGTCGCGTGACGGCACGTCGCTTTAGCGGCTGCGGAGCCGGCTGAACAGCCCGCGGCGCGTCTGCGTATCCGTCGTCATCGGCTGGGCCGTCGGCTGCGTGCCGCCGATCTGGATGATCGTGCCGTCGGTCGTCGTGTAGGTGCCGGCGGGCAGGTCCCCGCTCGCCTGGACGATCGTGCCCGCTGCGGGGGCGGTGCTCGTCTTCGTGCCGGGCATCGGCATCGGTTGCGGGGCGGCCACCGGGGGCATCGGAGTGGCGCCGGTCGCCGGGGTCGTGACCACCGGGGTCGGCGAGTAGGTCGTCGTGCTCGCATTGCGGTTGCGGAGCCGGCCGAACAGCCCGCGGCGGGTCGTCTGGGCGGGGGCGTACTCGACCACCGGCGCGGTCACGGCCGGGGTGACCGGGGTGGGCATCGGGGCGGTCGGCTTCTCTTCCGCCGTTCCGACGGACGCGACCAGAGCGACCAGAGCCGCCGCGAACAGAATCCGCTTCATGATGCTTCCTCCTGAAACACACTGACGCCCTCACCGCCAGTCGGTTCGGGCGATCAGGTGGGAACAGTGTAGCGAGTGTCCGCGCGAGTGGAAACGGTTTAGCCGGCGCAATCGGCACGCCGGTTGCGTCGGCTATCTGAATCGAGCGCACGCGGTCGGCGAACGCCGCGTAACGGCCCCCGCACGCACGGAGACAAAACCATGAACCCCGCCCCTGCCGCTTACCCGCCCGGCTACGCTCCCCCCGCCGCACCGGCCGCGCCGGTCGCCCCCGCCGTCTCGACCGCAACCCCGCCCGGCCTGGCGCCGGCCGCGACCGGTCCCGCGGTGGTGCCGGACCGGGAGATCCGGGTCTACGGCCACAACAACCTCTTTTACTGGTGGCCGGTGTGGGCGGTCGGGTTCCTCATGGCGGGGCTCACGTTTCTCGACGGACACGTCATGGCGATCGCCCCGGAGGGGACGAAGGTGGAGCAGGTGCAACCGGCCGCCAACTGTAAAACGCAGGAGCTCCTCGTTCCCCCGCCGGGCCAGTCGATCCCGCCGGCCAGCGCCAAGAGCGACGACCCCTCGCCGCGGCTGCGGGTCGCGGCCAACAACAACTACGGGGTCATCTTCGCGGGCACGCTCCTCTTGGTGGTGATGATCACCAACTTCACGCTCCGCGGGCTGGCCTCGGTCATCGCGATCGCGGGCATCATCATCGTCTCGCTGTTCTTCGCGCTGTTGGGCTGGTGGGACAGCATCCTGTTGTGGCTCGGCGGCGTGGACGTGCGGATGAACGCCGGCGGGTACATCGCGATCGCGCTGCCGCTGTTCGTCATCTGGCTGTTCTCGACGTTCGTTTACGACCACTACACGTACCTGATCGTCACCCGCGGGCAGGTGCGTATCCGCCAGAACATCGGCGACGGCGAGGTCGCGGTGGACGCCAGCGGGCTGTCGCTGGAGAAGAAGCGGGACGACCTGTTCCGGCACTGGCTGGTCGGGCTGGGCAGCGGGGACCTGCACGTGAAGACGGGCGGGCCGGCGAACCTGGACTTCGAGCTGAACAACGTGCTGTTCATCGGGCCGAAGCTGAACCGCATCCAGGACCTGATCCGCGAGAAGGAGACCGCGGCCCAGGGCGCCAGCGGGTGATCGACGACCGCAACGCGAGGACGGGCACGACGGCGATCGCGACGAAGTACTCGGTCGGCCCGTCATGGGTGCGCAAGCTCAAGAAGTAGAAGCGCGGCACCGGGTCCATCGGGCGCGTCGTTGGCCGCGGCTTCAAGTTGGCGTGCCGAGAGCAGGACGTGCTCGACCGACAGTGCTCGGGGCGGTGTGTCGGTGGGGAACGTGCGGCCGTTACGTTCGCGTCACTTGTTGAAGTGCCCGGTGAACGCGCCGGGGTTCGCGACCAGCGGTCCGTACAGTTCCGGGCGCCGCCAGTTCACGCGGTCGATCTCGTAGGTCCCGGCGCACACCACCACGCGCTTCTGCGCCGCGGCCGCCGGGTCCACCTCGAACGTGAAGATCGCCTCCTCGTTCTCCGGGGCGGAGTGCAGCAGGTTGCCGTGGTAGTCGGCGGCCGAACTCCGCCCGATGTACCGGGACCCGCTCTCCGCGCCGACGCGGTTGACCGCGAGGTAGTAGATGTGGTTCTCCCACCCCCGCGCCGCGGACACCAGCTCGGCCATCTTGCGCGCCCCGGCCGTCCAGTTCGTCGGCAGCACCACGAGGTCCGCCCCGAGCAGCGTCAGGACGCGCGCCGACTCCGGAAAGCTGCCGTCGAAGCAGATGTTCATGCCGATCTTCAACCCGCCGAGGTCGTGGACCGCGAACGGCCGGTCGCCCGGGTCGGTGAACCGGTCGGCGCCGAGGCACGGCAGATGGAGCTTGCGGTACCCGGCGGCGAACCCGTTCGGCCCGACGAGCGCGCACGCGTTGTAGAGCTTGCCGTCGGGCGCGGACTCGATCAGGCCGAAAACCGCCCACACGCCGAGCTTCGCGCACGCCGCGGCGACGGCGTCGGTGCTCGGACCGGGCCGCGGCTCCGCGGCGGCGCGGACCTGCTCGCGCGTGTCG
>JAFKJJ010000019.1 GCA_017306025.1 Planctomycetota bacterium | reverse complement strand
AACTTCTGCCGCTCCTCGCTCAACGAGATGTACGCGGCGCTGACGCGGGCCGCGCCCGCGGCGCCCGGGTCGGGCGCGCCGGGCCGGATGATCCTGCCGGACGGGTGCGCCGACCTCGACGCGGCCGCCGACCAGTTCCTCGCCGGGCTGGCCCCGGAGGACCTGCTCGCGTTCGACGAGAAGCTCCAGAAGGACATCACGCGGAAGTTCCGCGGCCTGGGTAACGTGTGCCTGAAGCCGGTGGAGAAGGGGCCGCCGTTCCGCGAGCTGCTCCTGGCACGGGCCCGCGAGTTCCTGGACGAGAAGCTCGACCACTCCGACCCGGCCACGGTGTTCTTCCGGGCGCGGACCCAGGTCGGCGCGGCGCAGGCGCTGCTGACCGAGGCGTTCGACGAGGCGGTTCCGGACCTGACCCCGGCCGGCACACGGCCGTACGAGATCGTGGTGGTCGGCGCCCCGCCCGGCCCGGACGGCGACCGGCTCCAGACGCTGGTCCGCACGGCCCTGCCCGACGCGGAGCTGACGTTCGCCCCGCTGCCGGACGACATCTGCTTCTACCGCGAGTTCCCGCAGGTGCCGCTGACCGACCTCCCGCAACTCGGCGGGTACGCGCGCGAGGCGTACCAACAGACCGACGGCGACCACCCGCCCCACGCCCGCGTCGATGTCCCCTGGCAGCCGCCGGCCGGTCCGTGACCGACCGGGCCGATTGCGCCCGTCGCGTCCGTGCCGTTCGTTTGCTACCATCGGTGCGTCCCCCGAGGCGCCCCGATGTCCGACCCATCCGATCAGCCGACGGTCCGTCGCCCCCCCGGCCTTTCGTCCGACGGCACCCCGCGGTCCGACGGCCAGACCACCGCGCGGCTCCCGCCCGCCGCCGTGGTCGCGGCCGTACCGCCCCCCGCGACCGACCGGTACCTGCTCGGCGAGCAACTCGCCCGCGGCGGGATGGGCGTCGTTTACCGCGCCTTCGACACCGTTCTCGCGCGCGACGTGGCGGTGAAGGTGCTCCGGGACCGGCCCGCCGACGACGCCGACACGGTCGCGCGGTTCGTCGCCGAGGCCCGCGTCACCGGCCGGCTCGAACACCCGGCCATTCCCGCCGTTCACGACCTCGGCACGCTCCCCGACGGCCGCGCGTTCCTGGCGATGAAGCTCATCACGGGGCAAACGCTCTCCGACCTCATCGACGCGCGCCCCGAGGCGCCCGACCGGCGCCGGCTCGTCGCCGAGTTCGAGCACGTCTGCCAGGCGGTGGGGTTCGCCCACTCGCGCGGGGTCATTCACCGGGACCTGAAGCCCTCGAACGTGATGGTGGGCGCGTTCGGCGAGGTCCAGGTCATGGACTGGGGGCTCGCCAAGGAGGCGCGGGGCGCGGCCCCCGGAGCGCGGACCGGGGACGGTGCGGGAGCGGACCCCGCGTTCCCCCCGCCGAGTTCCGTCGAAACGCGCGCCGGGCAGGTGCTGGGCACGCCCGCGTACATGGCGCCCGAGCAGGCCCGCGGCGCGGCCGACGAGATCGACGAGCGGTCGGACGTGTTCGGGCTGGGCGGCATCCTGTGCGCCGTCCTGACCGGCAAGCCGCCGTACTCCGGCCCCGACGTGAAGACCGTGCTCCGACTGGCGGCGCGGGCCGAACTGGCCGACTGCTTTGCGCGCCTGGACGCCTGCGGGGCCGACCCGGAACTGATCGCGCTGGCGAAGCGGTGCCTGGCGCCCGACCGGTCGGCCCGCCAGGCAGACGGCCGCGCGGTGGCCGGTGACGTGGGCGCGTACCGGAGCGGGGTGGAGGAGCGGCTGAAGGCGGCCGAGGCGGAACGGGTCGCGGCCGAGGTACGTGCCGCGGGGGAGGCGAACACCCGCCGCGAGGCCGAGGCGCGGGCGGACGAGCAGCGGCGCAAGCGGCGGTGGCAGCTCGCCGCGGTGATCGCGGCCGGGGCGCTCGTCATCGGCGGCGGGGCGGTCGCGTGGCGACTCGACCGGCAGGCGTCCGAGCGCGCCTCCGAGCGCGAGCGCGAGGCCGCCCGGCGCGCCGCGGAGGCGCTGGAGCGGCAACTCGACGACGAGCGCCGCGCGCACGAACGGCGCGAGCGCGAGCTCCGCCACCGCGAGGCGCTGGGCGCGGCGCTCGACCGCGGCGAGGCGGCGCTGCGCGCCGGCGACGCGGCCCTCGCGGGCGCGGTACGGGCCGAGATCGACCGCCGACTGCCCGACGGCCAGGCGCCGGAGCTGGCCCCGCGGATCGCACGCTTTCGGTCGGAACTGACGATCCTCGAAGAGCTCGCCCACATCGACGCCTTCCGCTGGAGCCTACGGGCGGGCGCCTACCCGCCGAAGAGGGAGGCCGCGGAGCGGTGGAAGAAGGCGTTCGCGGCGTTCGGCGCGGAACCCGGGGCGGCGCCCGCGGCCGAAGCCGGTCGGCGCGTGTCGGAGGCGCTGGTTCGCGACCGGCTCCTGGCGGCCCTCGACCTGTGGCTGGGGGCCGCCCAGTCCCGCGCCGTGGCGGATGTTCTGGACGCGGCCGATCCGGACGAATTCCGCACCGCGGTGCGGTCGGCGGTCCTCGTCGCCGACCGCAAGCGGTTGAACGAGCTGATCGCGGACCCGGCCGCGCTGAACCAGCCGGCGCGGTTCGCGGTGCCGTTGGGGGAACTGGGCGACATCCCCGCGGCCCGGCGGCGCGAGGTGCTGAAGAGGGCGGTCGGCGCGGCGCCGGGCGAACTGACGGTACTGTTGGAGCTGGCCGAAACCTACCCGCGGGATCGGGCCGGGGCGACGGAGCGGGTCCGGTGGTACCAGGCGGCGGTCGCGGCGCGCCCGCGGTACGCGATCGCGTGGAACAACCTGGGCGACGCGCTGCTGGCGCTGGGGGACCACGCGGGGGCGCGCGACGCACTGGAACGCGCGCGGGAACTCGACCCGACGTTGTCGCAAGCGCACAACAACCTGGGGGTGGTGCTGGAGAAGTTGGGAGATCGCGACCGCGCGCTCGCGGCGTACCGCGGGGCGGTGAAGGCGGACCCGAAGTACGGGGCGGCGTATCACAACCTGGCGCTGGCGCTCAAGGACGCGGGTGATCCGAGCGGCGCGGCGGACCACTTCCGTGAAGCGATCGCCAACGGGTTCGCGACGGCGCAGGCGCACAACAACCTGGGCGCGACGCTGGCGCGACTGGACGACCTGGACGGGGCCGCGGCGGCGTTCCGGGCGGGACTCGTGGTCGCTCCGAACGACGCCCTTCTCGCCGAAAACCTCAAGATCGTATTGGCGGAGCAGGCGCGGCGCGACCGGACCGCTCCGCCACCCCGCGAGGTAAAACGGCCGTAGACCGGAAAAATTTACGATTGTACAAATAATAATACGGCGCGCCGATCGCCCGGCGTTCGCCGCTACAAATTCGACCGCGTCCGCCGGATCGTGACACGATCCTTCGTGGTCCGGACCCGATCACAAGCGACCGGGTCCGGAGAGGCGCTCGTTTGTTCTGCCGCCCAGCCACGGGCATCACTTCTTGGGAGGCGATTCCAGCGCCAGGTTGATCGCGCCACCACCTGCGGGCACTTCCACCCGGAGCGGGGTCGTCTCCGGCTTGGTGTACGCGGTGGGAATCTCCTGCTTCTTCTTCGGCGCCTGCGGCAGTCCGATCGCCGGGGTGGGGGCGCCGCCGGAGTCCTGTACCGGCAGGTCGACGGGGAACATCGGCTCGACGACCACCACCCGGTACGCGCCGGCCGGCGCGCCGGGTTCGTCGCGGGTGGCACCGGGGCGGGCGGCGAGGAGCGTGTACTCGCCCGCCGCGTTCGTCGTCGCCCCGGCCCCCTGGCCCGGGGTGCCCGGGTCCGGGACGAATTGCACCGTCTTGCCGGCGAGCGGCTGGCCGTCGATGGTGACGCGGCCGTGAACCGGAACCAGCGAGGGCGGCCCGCCGTTCGAACACCCGACCGGCAGCGCGGCCAGAAGGGTCGCGACCAACACGCGCGTACGTGTCATGTGTGTTTCCTCCTTATTGCACGGCCAGGGTTTCGCCGCCGGCCATCGTACACATCGCCTCCAGGATGTTCGCGGCGGTCGACTCCTGAATGAATCGGACGGACCCGTCGCCGTAGACGAAGTTACACCCGCCTGTGTGCAGGCTGCCGGCGGCCGCCCACCACGTCCGGATGTGCCCGACCACCGGCGTGTACGGCGGGTTCTGCCACGTGGGGTCGACGTTCGGCAGGTGCCACAGGTTGATACCCGGGTTGCTGGTACCGGGGTCGATACCGGTCATTACCCACGCCCGATAGCCCCAGGCGAACGCGGCGCCGTTGACGTGCCACTTGGTCGTCTCGCCGATCATGAACGTGTTGCTGGTTCCGTCGACCACGTCGGTGAGCTTGGTGGTGCTGTTCTCGCCGAACATGCGCCGCGCCGCCCCCGCGGTACGCCAGTTGTTGCAGATGCTGAAGTCGGTGTCGCTGGTGATGAAGTCGTAGTTAGTCGCGGCGCCCTGGAGCGAGCCGCTCGGGCCGTAGTAGGAACCGGACAGGCGCCCGGTCGGGGGGTTATTATCCGACGGGCAGATGAACGCGGGGACGACGGTGGTGGCGGCGGCCGCGTTCCCGTTGGTGGCCGGGTTGCCGACGAGCGTCCCGGTGGCTCCCTGGGTCGCCGACGGGGCGTCGGCGCTGGCCTCGTTCAGGTTGAACTGGCGGAACAGGGCGTCCTGTTCGAGATACGGCAGCAACAGTACGAGCCCGTTCGAGTTGTACAAGCTCCCGGAGGCGCTCTTGCACCACCGGTACCCGGTCCCGGCCGGGGGCAGCTTGCCGTTGGCGTTTTCGTAGTTGTGGCAGGCGAGACCGATCTGCTTCATCTTGTTCTGGCAGCTCATGCGCGCGGCGGCCTCGCGAACCTTCTGGACGGCGGGAAGGAGGAGGCCGATCAGAATGGCGATAATGGCAATGACTACCAACAGCTCAATGAGCGTGAACCCCCGCGTGCGGGGACGGGCAACAGACATTTGCTCTCCAGAAAATGTGCGAACGAAATCCAGGTGGGAGGAATGGGGAGGCGGAGAAACAGCGCGGGGAGAAGTAGAAGAGGGAAAGGATTGATACAAACCGGTGGCGGGTACGCAAGTCGAAAAAACGATGAGGAGCGACCTCCGCGTCTCCGCGTTATGGCGGCGTTCGGCGGACCGGTACTCTCACACCGATCCGCCGAACGCCGACGACTCAGGGCCGGAGCGTCACTTCTTCTTCACCTTCAGGTCGAAGTCGAACGACCTCTTGTCGTCGGCGGACAGGTCCACCTTCAGTTCGGTCTTCTCCTGATCGGCGTACTTCACCGGCAGCGTCTCACGGGCGTTGGACTCGATCGGCATCTCGTTCGGCCCGGGCGGGGACCCGTCCGGGTTCAAGCGCCGGCTGATGGTTACCTTGTACTGGCCCGGGGGAAGTCCCTTCTTTCCGTACGGACTCGTGATCTCGTACCGCCCGGTCGAGTCGGTCGTACCGGTACCACCGTGGCCTCCGGTGTTACCCTGCGGGATGTACTTGACCACGGCGTTCGGGGCGGTCTCACCGTCCACCTTGATGTTCCCGGCCACCGGCACCAGACCGCCCTCGTCCTTCGACCCGCCGCAGCCGAGCACGGCCAACAGACCGACCAAAAGGCCGGCCCCAAACAAACGGTTCATCGAGCCTGTTCTCCGTGGTTGGGTGGTGCGGGTTCAGTCGAGGGTCGGAACGGAACCGTCGGACATGCGGGCCGTTTGGGACAGCGTGGTGGTGGACGTGCTGGCCTTTACGAATCGGATGGAACCGTCGCCCATCGCGAAGTTGCACCCACCGGTGTGCAGGCTTCCGGCCTGCCCCCAACTGTTCAGGTTCCCGACTTGGGGGGTGCCGCCGGACGGAGTGTACCAGACGTTGATACCCGGGGCCGGGTCCACCCCGGTCATGACCCATCCGCGGTAGCCCCACGGGTTGCTCTCGCCGTTAGACGTCAGGACGGTCTGCTCGCCGAGCATGAACGTGTTGCTCGTCCCGTCGGTGACGTCGGTGAACTTGGTGTTGCTGTTTTCGCCGAACATGTACCGGGTACTCGTCGTGGCGCTTTTGAGCCAGTAGTTGCAGCCGTTGGCACCCAGCCCGGAGTCGCTCTGCGAAGTGATGAAGTCGTAGTTGCTCAGTTGCCCGTTCGCGACGCCGGTGCCGTAAGCCCCGCCCGCGCTCTCGGTCCGCGGGCCGTTGTCGGACGGGCAGACGAAGGTCGAAACCGGGGTGGCAACGACGGCCGCGTTGCCACTGGACGAAGAACTTCCGCTCAGGGTGCCGTTGGCGTTACCAGCGTACGAACAGCAGTACCCGGTGTTCTGGTCGCCGAACGGCGCGTTCAAGTTCACCTTGGCGTAGAGCGCGTTCTGCTCGATGTACGGGAGCACGAGCACCCACCCGCTCATATTCAGGATGTTAGTGTCGCCGGTGCCCCCAGCGGTGCTGCTGCACCAACCGTAACCTTTCCCGGCCGGGGGCAGTTTACCGTTGGCGTTTTCGTAGTTGTGACAGGCGAGCGCGAGTTGCTTGAGCTTGTTGGTACAGCTCATGCGTGCGGCGGCCTCGCGAACCTTCTGAACGGCGGGCAGGAGGAGCCCGATCAGGATAGCGATGATCGCAATCACCACCAACAACTCAATGAGCGTGAACCCGCGAAAGCGGGAACGGGCGGCGGGCATGATGAGATCCTCAAAAAAGGCGGAGTAAAAAACGCGGTGAGAGAAACCGGTAGGGAGAGAGGAAAACCGATGACGGAATGAATTGAAACCGATGTGCATTCGGTGTGCAAGTCGAAAATCGGCCAAACGTTACGCATCGAAAATGATGGCGGACGACCGAACATAAAAGCAAAACATAATTTTGTTTATATGTGCGGTCGGGTTCGAACCTGCCCGCGAGTACCCGCGACGACTGCGCCCGGTGACTTCACTTCGACCAGAAGGCGGGTGCGTCCGTTTCGCCGGCCGGCGCCCCCGACACTGCGGCTCCTTCGTGCGAAGCCGCCCTCGCGTTACAATGCTCCTTCTTCCCCGAACGCGAGCCGCCATGAACCACCCCGCGATGAGTCCCCCTTTGTTGACCGCCGACCTCCCGGGCGTCGGCGGGCGCATCCGCGTTCGCGACGAGGATTTCGAAGTCGAAGAGGTACCGTCGTACGAGCCGTGCGGGAGCGGCGAGCATCTGTTCCTCTGGATCGAGAAGCGCGGCGTCGCGCCGGAGTTCTTCGCGCGTACCGTCGCACAGAAGCTCGGCACCCACCCCGGCAACGTCGGCACCGCCGGCCTCAAGGACCGGCACGCGGTCACGCGACAGTGGGTGTCGGTGCCCCGGGAGTGCGAGCCGAACGTCGCAAAGCTCGACGGCGATGGCATCCGCGTTCTGAAAACCGGCTTCCACACGAACAAGCTCAAGCCCGGCCACCTGCGCGGGAACCGCTTCCGCATCCTCGTCCGCGACGCCGACCGCGGCGCCGACGTGAACGCGGTCCTCGACCGCATCCGCACGAACGGGATGCCGAACTTTTATGGCCCGCAGCGGTTCGGGCGCGACGGCGGGACCGTCGAACTCGGCCTACAGTGCCTCGCGGGCAAGGCGCCGAGGCGCATCAGGCCGTTCCTGTTCCGGTTCGCGCTCTCCGCGGTGCAGTCACTCCTGTTCAACGACTACCTTGCGCGCCGAATGCGCGACGGGTTGTTCCGCACGGTACTGGCGGGCGACGTGATGGCGAAGTGGCCGGTCGGCGGACTGTTCGTCGCGAAGGACGTGCCCGCGGAGCAGGCGCGGTTCGATGCGAAGGAGACGGTGACGGCCGGTCCGATGTTCGGGAAGAAGACCTACCCGGCGGAAGGCGTCGCGGCCGAGCGCGAGGCCGTCGTCCTGCGCGACAACGGACTGACGCCCGGCTCGTTCGGCGGGTTCGGCAAGCTGGCGCTCGGCACACGACGGCACAACCTCGTGTACCTCGACGACCTTACTGCCGCGTGGGAAGAGAACGGCCTGCGGTTGAGTTTCACACTCCCGGCCGGGAGCTACGCCACGGTGCTGCTCGCCGAAGTGATGAAGACCAGCATTGCGGAGGAGGGCGAGCCGGAAGACGATGACGGCGGGGGCGAACAGTAGGGCGAGACCGCGCCATGTGGGTTCAGAGGGTGCCCGGGGGCGGGATCTACGGACTGGCGTTCGCGCCGGACGGTCGTACCCTGTACGTCGCCGACCGCAGTTGCACGTTCACGGCCTGGGACCCTGTCACCCGCACGGGCCGTCCGCTGTTCCGCCTGACCGGCCGGGACCGCACGGGCATCCACGGGATCGCGCCGGCGGCCGGCGGCCGGTACCTCGTGGTAAAAGGTTACCCGAACGTCCTCGCCTGGGACCTCGTCGCCGGCGCGGAAGCCGATCGGCTGCACCCGCCTTCTCCGCACGACGCGTATCCACTTCCGGGCGCCGACGGCCGCGTCCTCTACCGGTCGGAAGATCGCCGGTCGCTGTTCGTCTGGGAGCCGGAAAGCGGCACCGCGGGTGTGGCGTTCGCCGGACCGTTCCCCGATGCGATTCGCGTGTACGATCTTTCCCCGGACGCGCGGACGGTGGCCGTTGTCGGCGATTTCAGCTCCGTGGTGAAGCTGTTCGACGTCGCCGCGCGAACCGTGGCAGTGCGGTTCGCCGCCGGTTACTCGTTCGTGTGGGACCTGCGGTTCGCACCGGACGGTCGGACGCTCGCGGTGTCCTCCGGGCGACAGGTCGATCTGTGGGACGTCTCGCCGCCCGCGCGCCGGCGGACCGGGCCGGTCGAGATCGACAACCGCCACGGGCCGGCGACGTTCGCGTTCCACCCGACCGCCCCGGTGTTCGCCGCGCTCAACCGCGAGAAGGTGCTGACCCTGTTCAGCGCGGGGACCGGCGCGCCGCTCCGCTCGCTCGACTTCGCGCTGGGGCGGAGCGTCACCTGCGTCTGTTTCGCGCCGGACGGGCTGACGTGCGCGGTGGGCGGAAGCAACAAGCAGTTCGCCGTGTTCGACGTCGACCTCTGACGCGGAGGCGCGCGATGTGGGTTCAGACGGTCAAGAGCGGGGTGGAGATGTTCGCGTACGCGCCGGACGGGCGGAGGCTGTACGTCGCCGACTCCGCCGGGCGCGTGAGCGAGTGGGACACGGCCGCACGCACCGGCCGCGACCTGTTCGTCCTCAACCACCCGAGCCAGTGGGGCCTGTTCTGCGCCGCCGGCGGGCGGTTCCTGGTCGCCCGCACCTTCCGCCCGGTCGTGTGGGACTGCCGCGACCGCCGCGAGCACGCGGTCCTCGACATCAACGACGGGACCATGAATCCGATCGGGTCGTACGTGCTCCGCCCCGTGCCGGGTGACGACACCCTCCTCTACGTCAACCACGGGCGCGGTCTGGGGATGCGGGTTTGGGACGTGGCGCGACGCGCTTACGGGCCGAGTCCGGCATGGTGGCCGCGGGTGGACCCGCTGTCGTGGTTCGACGTGTCGCCGGACGGGCGCACCGTTGCCCTGGTCGATTCCACACACGTCCGGCTGGCCGACCTGCTCACTGGGGAGTGGGTCGCGCAGGTGCGGCTCCTCGAAAGCGGCACCCGGGCCTACTTTTCGCCGGACGGGCAGGTCCTCGCCCTCCTGGTCCAGCGCGAGGTCTGGTTCTGGAACCCCGCGACCGGGCTCGCCCACGTCGAAGGGGCGATCACCTCGGTGGCTCCGAATTTCTCGGTGTTGAAGGCGTTCGCGTTCCACCCGACCGCGCCGCTGTTCGTCGCGCTCACCCCGGACGGGCTGCCGGCCGTGTTCGACCGCCACACGCACCGGGTGCAGCGCACGTTCGACTTCCGGGTCGGCAAGCGGGTCAACTGCGCCTGCTTCTCACCGGACGGGCTGACGTGTGCGATCGGGGGAAGCAACAAGCGGTTCGCGGTGTTCGACGTGGACCTCTGAGCGCGGAGTGGGGCGCCACCGCCACCGCGATCGCGCTGACGGGCGTATGTGGGCGATCGAGTGCTCACCGACCGTTCGCCTCTCGCCTCAAATTCCCAACGCTCTAATCGGTTCGCATTTTTCGTGCGCGTTCACCGTTCTCGTCCTACAGTTGATTTGCGCCCCCTCGTCTCACGCGTTGGCCCCGCCCATGCCACCGGCCCCGGCCGCGGACAGCGGCACCTATCGACCCTACACCAAACTCGCCGGCACCGAGCCCCTACCGGGCTACAAGTTGCTCTCTCCGCTCGGCCGCGGCGGGTTCGGCGAGGTGTGGCGGTGCGAGGCCCCCGGCGGGCTCCAAAAGGCCATCAAGTTCGTTACCTCCGAGTCGGAAGACGGCCGCGGCGACGAGCGGCTCGGTCAGGAACTGGCCGCGTTCGAACAGATCAAGGCCATCCGCCACCCGTTCCTGCTCACCCTCGAACGCGTCGAACAGGTCGGGGCCGAACTCGTCATGGTGATGGAACTGGCCGACCGCCAGCTCCAGGACCGGTTCCGCGAGTGCTGCAACTGCGGGCTGCCCGGCATCCCGCGCGACGAGTTGCTCGCCTACTTCGCCGACGCGGCCGAGGCGCTCGACGTGATCGGCGCTAAGTACGGTCTCCAGCACCTCGACGTCAAGCCGGCCAACCTGTTCCTCGTGTCGGGCCACGTGAAGGTGGGCGATTACGGACTGGTGGCGCAGCTCGAAGGGCCGGACGCGGGCAACCGCGGGCTGACGCCCCGCTACGTCGCCCCGGAGGTGCTGCACGGTACCCCCAGCGGCAGTTCCGATCAGTACAGCCTCGCCCTGGTTTATTGCGAACTGCTCACCAGCGTGTTCCCCTACACCGGGCGGACGCCGCAACAGTTGATGCTCCAACACGTGTCGGGGCAACCGAGCCTCTCGGCGCTGCCCCCGGCCGACCAGCCCGCGGTGGCAAAGGCGCTGGCGAAGAAGCCGGAGAACCGGTTCGCGTCGTGCCTGGCGTTCGTACAGGCGCTGATGGCGTCCGGGGCCGACACCGCGCTCCCCAACGCGTCGATGAACCTGCGGCGCGCGCGGGTGGATCGGTCGGTCGCCGAGATGAACCTCTCGACCGGTGACGATTCCCCGGCCGGTTCGTCGCTGAGCGGGCGGGCCGACCCGACCCACCTCGGTCAGCCACGCGGGCCGGAGCCCACCCAGAGCTTCACGCTACCCGGCAAGCCGAACCTGACGGTCCCGGGCCGGACCGCCGGCACGCTCCCGCCGCTGGTTTCCGGTAACAGGCGCCCGGCGGCACAGCCCTCCCGACCGACGGGTCCGAGCGGCCGGGTGCCGGCACCGGGGGCGCGGACGTCGGGAACGGTCTCAGGGCCGCCGCGGCGCGGCGCGGACCACTTCCCGGCACCCGCGGCCGACGACCGCGACGGGCCGCTGGCCGAGGAGGTCGAGGCCGGGCAGGTGGTGCTGGAACACATCGGGTCGGTGATGCCGGTCGCGGCGCTGTTCGGCATGACGGCGAGCGAGCCGCCGCCCGACCCGCAGACGTTCGCGGCGGCGGTGGTGCAGGCCGCGGCGGCCGGCGGGCACATACCGCAGATGCCCGGCGACGTGGGGCGACTGGCCGACGGCACGTGGGTGTGCGAGTTCCCGTCCACGGTCCCGGCGCCGGTGGTGCCGCTGAAGCTGTCGGTGGTCCGCGACCAGTGGGGCGCGTCGATCGAACAGCCGGACCCGGCGCACCTGGTCATGCGCCGGACCGCGGGCGGCGGGGGCCTCTTCGGCGGCAAGAAGTACGGGTACGAGATCAGCGTGCTCTTGCCGACGGGCGGCAAGCCGGTGGGCGAGGTGACCGTTCTGGGCCGCACGTTCGGCGCCGCGGACCCCAAGTTCGCCCGGGAGGCGCAGGACCTTCTCCCGAAGGTGCTCCTCGACGTGCGCACGCAGTTGGGGAACGTTCAGGACCGGCGCCGGCACCCGCGGGTCGCGTGCGGTCTGGGGCTGACGCTATACCCCCTGCACAGTGACGGCGCCGTGGACGCGGCGGTTCCGGTGCGGTGCCACGACGTGTCGCTGGGTGGCGTGGGCTTCGCGACCGCCACCGCGCTCCAGACGAAGTACGCGTACGCGGCGTTCGCGGGCGTCCCGACGACCGCCGGCCAAGCGATCCTGCTCCGACTGATCCGCGTGCAGAACGCCGGGGGCGAGCGGCTCTACGGCGCACAGTACCGGACCGATCTGTAACCCCTGTGGTCTTTCCGATTCCGGTCGCTCCGTGACCGGACCACGTTACCCGAACAGCCCCAGCGCGATCAGCACCTCACCGACCCCGAACGAACACAGGTTCGCGACCGTGATCGCTGTCAGATCGCGGACCGTCGCGCGCCGGTCGGGCGCGGGGGCCTCGACGTACCCTTCTGCGTCTTCTTCCTCGCGCCCGCGCGGGCGCAAGAACGCGTACCAGAAGATCGCGCACTCGGCCACCGGGGCGAACGTCTCGGCCACGAGGAGATACATCCAGCGCGGTTCGCCGTCGAAGACCGGCGGCAGGACGAGCCACACGACCGGGTACGTGCAGGCGGTGAGCCACAGCCCGGCGAACACGCGCACGCGGTTGGAATGTCGGTGCGACAGGAACACCACCAGCACCGGCGTTTCGACCGCGACGGTGATGAGGTAACAGACGAGCATCAACCGCAGGTATTCGGCGGGCATGGCGCCTCGATCATTGTGGGGCAGGCCGCCCGGCCTGCCGTCTCCGCGTCTGGGGCGCGGTACGCGAGGCCAACCGACGACCGGGCGGCCTGCCCCACAATGATCGAGGCGCCTACGACCCGTGCCGCAGCGAGTGCCACGTCCGAACGGCCCAGTCGCGGTCGGCCGGGTTCTCGACGTACACGTTACACACCGCCAACTGCCCGGCACCGCCCGTCACCCCGCTCAGCCGCCAGAGCGTGCGCCCGTCTTCTTCCACGGGGCCGAACACCGCCTCGCCGCGGAGCCCGTCGCGGTCCAGCGGCGGCAGCGCCTCCCCTTCGGGCAGGCTCTTGCGGCCCACCTCGGCGGCTTCGGCCGCTGACGGGGCCGAACCGTCCCGCTTGGCGAACCTCAGCGCCTGGAACCACACGGTGCGGGTGCGGTCCCACGCGTCCCAGGTGCGGTCGTCGTTCCGCTCGCGGGCCAGTTCGCCCGGCACCTCGATCGACCAGCCGCCGTCGAGCTGCACGCGCACCGGCCACCGGCGGTAGCCCACGCGGCCGTTCCCCGCCGGCACGGGGAGCGGTCCGGTCCGCTTCCACAATTCGATGCTCAGCACGCGGTCGTTGGGCGTGACGCAGAACCCGTCGTCGTCGTCCTCGATGGTCGTGAGCAGTTCCAGCCACTCGGCCCACGGCAGTTCGGCGGCGGGGTCGAGCTTGAACGCGCTGGCGAGGTCGTTGGCGATCTGGTCGGCGATCTCACCCTCCTCCTCGGTGAGCGGCCCGCGCCAGAAGAAGTCGCACCAGAGCCTCACGAGCGCCCGGCCGCGGTAGAACGCGGCATCCAGATCCGGGTTCCACCACGGGAAGAAGTCGCGGCCCCTGGCGGGGTCCGTGGCGACCTCCGCGAGCCAGGCCCGCGGCCGCGGGCCGAGCGGCGTCAGCACCTCCGCGGGGTAGGTGAAGCCGTGGGCGGCCGGGAGGCCGACCGAAACCGGCTGGGCGGCCGCGCCGCGCCCGGCCTTCGCGCAGGCGTCGGCGAGCCAGCGGAGGAAGTGCTTCTCGCACTCGGCGCGGTTCTTCGTCTGGAAGTACCCGGTGGGGTCGGAGCAGTCGTCGGCGATCCACGGGAATTCGAACTCCTCGGCCATCTGCCGGAAGAGGTCGCACAGGTGAACGTGATAGCCCGGTCCGGCGGGGGTCGTCGTCGCGGAGACGCGGAGCTTACCGCTGCCGCCGAGCCGCACCTCGGCGGTCGGCGATGCGGGGTGCAGGACGACGAGCAGGACGGGCTTCTCTTCGTGATCGCGAACGACTCGGGCGTCGAGGACGGCGTCGCCGACGCCCTCGAACCAGACGGCGGCGCGGGCGAGCCAGTCGCGCGCCGCGGTGCGCGACAGCCGGTCCGCGGTGTCGAGTTGGCCGGTGAGGGACAGGCTGATTGGCATTGCGGGCTAAACTCAGGCCCGTGAGAGAGGATACGTGACTCCTTCGCTCACTCAGTGTACGAGAGTGCGCGAAAGGGAGAAGGTGCGTAGGCGGTGTGGAAAGCTCGCCCCACGGAAAGATCGTCGCGAAGCGACCACCGCAAACGTGCGCCGCGTTCGAGCCGACGGCGAGACGGATCGGCGCGCGGGGCAACACGAGCGGACCGCCCCGAAGTCGGAAGGGGCGAGTTCCGATCGCGTGCCCCGCTCACACCACCGGCGGGGCCTCCACGACGCGGATCACCGTCCGGTTGCGGCCGGTCTCCTTTGCCTCTTTCAGCGCCTCCGCCGCGATCTCGCGGAGTTGTTCGTAACCGGCCGGGGTGATCGCGTCCGCGACCGCCACACCCAGGCTGATCGTCATCCGGATCGTGTACCTCTTGTTTTCGCGATCGGCGTAGACCGTCTGACTCGTTCCCACCGTCGTCCGCAGGCGCTCCGCGAGCACCTCCGCGCCGCTCAGGTCCGTGGCCGGCGCGACCACCAAGAACTCTTCGCCGCCGATCCGCCCGACCGAGTCCGACGCTCGAATCGATGACTGAAGCAAACCGGCCAGCCACACCAGCACCTGGTCGCCGGCCGTCTGCGAGTAGCTCTTGTTCACCTGCCCGAAGAAGTCCGCGTCGATCATCAGGACCGCCACCGGCGCCGGCAGGCGCGTCCGGCGCTGCATTTCTGTTCGGGCGATCCGATCGATCGCGCGCCGGTTCGGCAGGCCCGTAAGCGGGTCGGTCGCGGCCATTTTTTCCAGAAGTTGGTTCTTCTGTTGCAGTTGTAGCAACACCTGCTCCAGTTCCAACGTCCGCGTGTGGACCCGCTGTTCCAGTTCGAGGTTCAGTTTGCGGAGTTCGTCGAGCAACTGTTCGTGACTGCGCTCCAGGAGCAGCGCCCGGGAGATGGTGCGGAGCGTCTGGAGGAGGTCCTCGGACCGCCACGGCTTGAGTACGAGCCGGTGAACCTGACTGTGGTTGATCGCGTCCACCGCGTCTTCCATACGGGCGGTGCCGGTCAGCAGCACGCGGGCCGTCCGCGGGACGGTTCGGCGCACCCAATCGAGCAGGTCCAGCCCGCTCTCGTCGGGCAGCGTCAGGTCGGACAGGACGACGTCCACCGACCGCTCGGCGAGAACGGCTCTGGCCCGCTCGGCGCTGCTGGCGGTGATGACCTCGAAGTCGGTCCCGAGTTGTGCTTTCAGAATGGCCAGTACCGCCGGCTCGTCGTCGACCGCCAGCACCGAGCACCTGTAGCGGGTGACGTTCATGAACGGGTCGTTTACGCGGAGGGCGGGAAGTCAACGTTCCGGCGAGAGCCCGGTTCATCTCGCTTCGGAGCGTCTTCGGCGCTCCGAAGCGAGATGAACCGGGCAAAATGCAGTGTACAACACAACGGACGATCGGGTTGCGCGAGAGCCGTAACTTTACACGATCACGCGGAGAAGTAAGATCGGGCAGGACGGGAGGTCTGAAGGCGCCTCGCGAGTTGACGCGATTTTGGTTTACCGAAACGTGTACGGGCACGAAAATTGGCTCGGGAATGCCCTTAAAAAATGCCGATTTTAGTTCTCTTGCCGCTTGATCGGCGGAGAAATACCGCCTACAATCGGGCTGTTTAAAGGGGGTAAGACCCCGGAACACAACGCGAACGGGCCGTGCCACCGCCGGCTCGACTGGTAGTCTTGCGAGACGGCTTGCTCGACGGAACCGCCCACAACCGGCTAACTTACGACACCCACTTTCCTCCAGCCGCCGGCCTTTGCTGACCGCGGACGGAGACCAGGTGAAGCCGGATCGGGGACGAAACCGTTGATCCGTTAAGACTCTCGGTCGAGTCGGGGATTTTTTTCCCCTCACCCACACTCGCCGGTGAGGCGCCGCCGCCGTTTCCCCGCTTGTAAGTTCCGGTGCGTTACCCGGTAACCCTCCACGAACCTCATCAGACGCAAACAGGAAACGGCCGCCATGAAGACCGCCAGGCGTAAGCGATCCGGTCAGTCCGCCAAGGTCGACGACACGTCGGTGACGACCTTCTCCTCGGACCTGCTGACGCCCGAAGAAGAACGGGAGTTGCTCACCAGCTTCTGGGACTGCAAGAGCGAACTCGTCCGCGTGCTGCTCCGGCACTTCCCGAGCGACCTGCGCGCCGTCCGCCCGCCGCTGGAACCGTGGCCGATGGCCCAGTTCATCCGCGAGCACTGCACCGAAGAGCGGTGCGAGGTCATCGCCGTCCGCCGCCTCCGCGACCGCTACGTCCACTACAAGCACCGGCTGGCCAGCGCCAACATCCGCCTCGCCGCCCACGTCGCCAAGCGGTTCCGCCACCACAGCCTCGCTTATAGCGATCTGCTCCAAGAGGCGGTATGTGGGTTGATGCAGGCGATCGACCGGTTCGACGTCAGCCACGGCACCCGCCTCGCCACCTATGCGACGTGGTGGATTCGCCAGACGCTCCAGATCGCGGTGGCCCGCCAGTCGCACCTCGTCAGCCTCAGCCCGCACCACCTCCAGGAACTCGGCCTGCTCCAGCAGGAGAGCGAAGCCCTGGCGCACGGCGGGAAGCACCTGCCCAGCCCGCAGGAACTCGCCCACCGGACCGGCAGCTCGCTCGAACACCTCACGCACCTCCAGACGGCGACCCGCACCCCGGTGAGTCTCAACGCGGTTCTCGACGACGACAGCGACTTCAAGCTGACCGAGGCGATGCCCGACACCGGCACGCTGGTGATGCAGGAGAACAACGAGCGCCAGGAGGCCCTCGGGTTCCTGATGGAGAACCTCCGTCCGCGTGAGCGGAAGGTGCTGGACCTCCGGTTCGGTCTGACGGGCAACGGCACCCACAGCCTCCGCCAGATCGGCCACCTGCTGCGTATTTCGAAGGAACGGGTGCGGCAGATTCAGAACCGGGCGCTGGAAAAGCTGAAAGCCAACGCCGAGCGCGTGGGCTGGGAGCCGACCCTGCTGCTGGAGTGAGGTCGGACGAAGATGCGAAGTGACAAACGTGACGCGGGCCGGGTGAGAACCCGGCCCGTTTTTCTTGTTTCAAGCACTTGCGGCAGCAGGCGGAGATTTCAGTTCAGCAAGCGGCGTGAAGTCCGCGGGTTCGTAAAGGGGCTGGTTTGTTTCCTCAAAGACGACCCGTTTCCACTCCTTCGACTTCCCGTCGTAAAGTGTGTTCCAACCTTCGGGGCGGTAGGCAAAAACGAGTTGCTTTCTGTTGTCGTCGCGCGAGTACCTCGGCCCTACGAAGTAAAGCGTTTCGGTTGGCTTCCCCTCGAACTCTTGCGCGTTAACTTTGCTCACCCGCGAGATCACCGTCGGATGAAATCCCCAGTTTGGAGGGAGAGCGGGATCGCCCGGCAAGTCAATCGTAAACACTTCCGCGGAAGGGAACCGCTGCTTGAGCAGGTTGAAGCCCGGAAACGCCTCCGACGGCGGATAGACGTATCCTTCTTCGACAGCCATTCCGCCGAACGTGCCGATGTCTGGTGGCAGGTGGCCGTCGCGGTGGCGAGTTCGAACGGCTACCACATCGCGAACGAGTGGATGGTTCTCGCCCACGAGGCTGGTGTCGGTTGGGGCCAGCCAAACGCCTTCGAGTGACCCGAGCGCGCGCAACACATCGCGATACGCTTGGGTCACCCCCTTCTGATCCACGAGTGGGGTTGCGATGTACAGAGACGGCTTATAGCGATTCTGGAGTTTGAGCAAGCTGGCGGCGCGAACCGGAATACCTTCGCTAGCCAGTTGATCGAGGAACCGTTGCCCGTCTTGAATGTCGCGAGTTACCAGTGCTGCCGTAGCCATGTGAGCACGCCGTCTGTGTTGTGGGTGATGGCCTCGAAGAGCGTCTTCGCTTCCGCTTCCGTCTTCTCGTGGTAACGACTGGTTTCTTCCCAATCCTTGGCGACCGCCCAAAATGCCCCGAGGGCCGGATTCGCGCCGATCGCCGGTCCGAGAACTTTGTCCAATCCTGCAAGACTGACCAAGAGTTCCAGATCGTGGGTCCGGCACTTCGACAGCTTCTTGAGGTATTCGTCTTCGTCCGCAAAGATCGCACCCGTGTCGTGAACGTGTTTCAACACGCACGACTTCAACCCGCATTCTACCGCGTACCCGGTGAGGTAATAGGCCGCGGACCAGCGCGACGCACCGAGCAGCGCCTGCGCATCGTCGAACCGCATCTGAGCCAGCTTCTGGAGCTGAGGGCGATTCACTTTCTTTCCTCGCCTTACCGTAACGCAACCGGGTGACGGGCCGTGAGCACCCGTCACCCGGAAACGAGAACCGGCCGGCCTCGCGTCAGAATCGCAGCCCCAGGGTGATCGCGAACGCGAACGGCTCCAGGCCCACCACCTCCAGCGGCAGGCTCACCGACTCGTTCACCTCCACGCGGATCGTCTTGCCGTCGTCTCGCGTCACCGTCAGGTTCGGGAACAGGTGCCGGTTCAGCTCGTGCGCGTTCGGCACCAGTCCCACGTCCGTCGGGTCGAAGTCGGTCTCGCTCCCGCCGAAGTCACGAAGGCCGAAGGCGCTCAGGAACAGCGGCCCGATCGTACACAGGTTCCCGACCGTCGATTTCGGATTGCAATACTGGAGCCCGCAGCCGTCCGCGGGCATCCTCGCCAGACGCTTCGCGGTCGCGTCGTCCGGCTTCCATTTCTCGATCTCGCCCTTCGACCGCAGGATCACCCCCTGTACCGCCTGCGGGTGCCCCGCCACGACGAGCCAGTCGCCCACGACCGCGTAGGTCGGCGTGATGATGCCGAACCCGCGGGCGTAGAACTCGCGGTACTCCACCCCCATCAGCGTCTTCTTCCGCACCTTGATCGGGCTGTTCGCGATCGCCTCCAGGGCGCGCTGCACGCGGTCCGCGGCCGTCCTCACCTTCGCCGCGTCCTTCACCGACACGCACACCACCGTGCCGAACACCTGCAGCCCCTCCGTCGGGCTCTGGAACACCACGACCTTATCGCCCAGGTGCGGTAGCAGGTCCTCGGTCACGGAGATGCCGAGGAACTTGTCCGTCTCGCGCATCAGGTACTCTTTGCGCGCCTTGATGACCGCGGCCGCGTTCTTCTTACCGGCCCCCTCCTCGACGCCGAAGTCCTGGTTCATCGTGAGCAGCTCGATCAGGTTCAGCCCGGCGTCGTAGGTGGCCGCGGGGTCGAGCCGCAGCGCCGAGAACCGGCTGACGTCCGGCGGCATCGGCGGCAGGTCCGCGAGCCCCAGCGGCGCGTTCTTCAGCGCCTTCGTGATGCCCTTGCGCTCGCCGGGTACGTCGAACTCGTACACGGCCCGCGACTCCTTGCCCTCGAAACCGGACGAGAACACGACCGCCTTCAGCCCGCCGAGGCCGGTGCCGTCGAGCCGCTCCTTCAGCCCCGGAACGAAGGGACCGGCCAGATTCTTGGCGAGGTTCACCACCGCCCCGGTGTTCACGAACCCGCGGGTCACGCTCTCGAATCCGCCCGTCTTGATGCACCTCTGGAACAGCGGGTGGCCGGTCAGTCCGCCCTTCGCGGCGTTGGCCTGCATTTCCTCGATCACGGCCGCGGGCTTCCGTGTGCCGACGTAGAAGACGAAGTGTTTGCCCTCGACCCACCACGCGGAGTGGAGCGAGAACGGCGGGCCACCGTCTTTGGGCGCGACGAACTGGACGCCCTTGCGCCCGCCCGCCTCGAACGGTTCGATCTTGTTCTCGCCCTTGCGCATCAGCAGCCGGAGGCTCCCGAAGAGCACGTCCGCCTTCGCGCCGACGTCCGGCACGATGACGACGAGTTGCGCGTCGGGCATGAGCGCTTCCGGCCCCGGCATTTTTCCGCCGATCAGGCCGCCGACCGCCCCGCTGATCCCCTTGAGCGTCGGCGCCGGCTCGCGCACCTCTGCGGCCAGGATCACGCCCTTGTCCGCGATCAACTCGATCAGCTTCTCGGCGCTCTTGAAGTCGGTCAGGTTGGCCTTCAGTTCGGTCGGCGACTTGCCTTCGAGGAGCGGGTCGGCGAGGACCGTCGCGCCGAGCAACTTCGGCCCCTTGGCGATGAGCGCGCGGACGTTGTCACCGGTGGGGCCGGCCATCACGCCGCCCCAGAGCGATTTCTTGTACGCGTCGTTGTGCGCGGTGATGCCGTCCCACCGGACGTAGGGTTGCGTACTGGGGGGCAGCAGCCGTTCCGGCGCGTCGGGTGCTGCGGCGGGCGGGTCAGCCGCAAAGGCCGGCGACGCGAGGGCCGGCACGGCGAGCGCCGGCGCGAGCAAACGGGGCATGGGTGTTTCCTCGGAAGAGGTGATC
>JAFKJJ010000388.1 GCA_017306025.1 Planctomycetota bacterium | reverse complement strand
CACCGAGCTGCAGCACATGACGATCGCGCAGCTCCAGAAGGCCGCGAAAGAAGCGGGCGTCCCGCGCGAGGAGTACAACGGGCTCAAGAAGCAGGACCTCGTCTACCGCATCCTCCGCGAGCTGAGCGAGGCCAACGGCCTCATGTTCGGCGAGGGCACGCTCGAGGTGCTGCCCGACGGGTTCGGGTTCCTCCGCAGCCCGGACTACAACTACCTCCCCTGTCCCGACGACATCTACATCTCGCCGAGTCAGATCCGGCGCTTCGGGCTGCGCACCGGGGCGGTGGTGGCGGGGCAGACCCGCCCGCCGAAGGAGAACGAGCGGTACTTCGCGCTGCTCCGGGTCGAGGCGATCAACTACCACGAGCCCGACCTGCTCACGCAGAAGGTGGTGTTCGACGACCTCACGCCGCTGCACCCGGACCGCCGGCTGAAGCTCGAAACCACGCCCGACGAACTGAACACGCGCGTGATCGACCTCATCACGCCGATCGGCAAGGGGCAGCGCGGCCTCATCGTCGCCCCGCCCCGGACCGGTAAGACGGTGCTGCTCCAGTTGATGGCCAACGCGATCATCAAGAACCACCCGGAGTGTTACGTCATCGTCCTGCTGATCGACGAGCGGCCGGAAGAAGTCACGGACATGAGCCGGACCGTGAAGGGGCCGAAGGTGGAGGTGGTGTCGAGCACCTTCGACGAGCCGCCGGAGCGGCACGTGCAGGTCAGCGAGATGGTGATCGAGAAGGCGAAGCGCCTGGTGGAGTACGGTACCGACGTCGTCATCCTGCTCGACTCGATCACCCGCCTGGCCCGCGCGTACAACACGGTTTCGCCGGGGAGCGGCAAGCTCCTGTCGGGCGGTCTGGACGCCACCGCCCTTTACAAGCCGAAGCGATTCTTCGGCGCCGCGCGCAACATCGAGGAGGGCGGTTCGCTCACGATCCTCGCGACGGCGCTGATCGACACCGGCTCGAAGATGGACGAGGTGATTTTTGAGGAGTTCAAGGGCACGGGGAACATGGAGGTCCACTTGGAGCGGCGGATGGTGGACCGGCGCGTGTACCCCGCGATCGACGTGAACGCGTCGGGCACGCGCAAGGAGGAGCTGCTCCGCGGCGAGGACGAACTGCGGCTGGTCCACATCATGCACCGCATCCTGGCGGACATGAACCCGGTGGAGGCGATGGAACTGTTGCTGAAGCAGCTCGGCAAGCACAAGACCAACGCCGAGTTCCTCTCCAGCGTGACCCTTACCTGACACGAACGGCCGTGTTATCATCGGGCGGTCCCCGGAGGCCGCCCGATGAACGCCCCACAGAGCCGCAAGCCCGTCGCCCGCGCGACGGAGCCGACCACCGATCTGACCGCCGCGCACGAGCCCACGCCCGACGAAACCGGCGTCGCCCCGGGGTCCGACGCCCTTCCGGACGTGCCGGGCTTCCACATCGCCTACGAAATCGCCCGCGGCGGAATGGGCGTCGTGTATGCAGCCCGCGACCCGGCGCTCGACCGCGATGTAGCCGTCAAGGTGATGCACCCCGGTCTCGACGCGGAGCAATTCGTCGTCGAGTCGAAGGTTACCGCCCAACTGCTGCACCCCGGCATTCCGCCCGTCTACGCAATCGGCACATCGTCCGACGGCCGCCCGTTCTTGGCGATGAAACTCATCCGCGGACGCACACTGGTCGAGGAACTGCGATCGGCGGACCGCGCGACCGACCTGCCGCGACTGTTGGACGCCTTCGAGCAAATCTGTCAGACGGTCGGGGTCGCACACGCCAGCGGCATCGTCCACCGCGACCTGAAGCCCGCGAACATCATGGTCGGGCCGTTTGGCGAAGTTCAGGTCATGGACTGGGGGCTCGCCACACAGGTACGCCACGAAAAGTGGGAACTCGCGAGTGGCGACACCGGTAACGGGGGCGCGCCGGAAACGGTCGCCGGGGCGTTGAAGGGGACGCCGGCGTACATGGCACCGGAGCAGGCGCGGGGCGAACCGGTCGATGCCCGCGCCGACGTGTTCGCGCTGGGCGGCATTCTGGCGTTCCTGCTGACCGGCGAACCGCCATTCGTCGGCGATTCGGTACCCGACACGATCAAGAGGGCCGCGGTCGGGGACTTGGAAAAGCACTTCGAACGGCTCGACGGGTGCGGTGCCGACACGGAACTGATCGCGATCGCAAAGCGGTGTCTGGCCCGTGCCTCCGCTGATCGGTTCGCGGACGGGCGGGCGGTGGCCGACGCGGTGGCGACACATCGGGCGGGTGCCGAAGAGCGGTTGCGGACGGCCGAGCGCGAGCGTGCGGTGTCCGCGGCCGAAGTTCGCGAGCAGCGAAAGCGGCGGACAGTGCAACGACTGTTGATCGGCGCGGTTCTGGTGCTCGTCTGCGGTGGGGCCGGGGTCGCGTGGTGGCGCAACGAGCAGGCCAACGAGCGAAGGCGGATCGAGGCGGCGGAGAAGTTGCGGTTGGAAGAGGCGCAGGACGGCATTCGGACGAATCTGAAGCTCTCGGCGGACTTGCGGAAGCAGTACAAGTTCAAAGAGGCGAGCGCGGCGCTGGTGCAGGCGCTGAAGTTGGCGGAAAGCGTGCCGGGGGTGCGGGCGGAAGTGGAACGGGCGCAAAGTGACCTGGCGTTTGTGGTCAAACTCGACGACATCCGGTTCCGCAATTACTGCGGAGTTATTGAATCGGATACGATCATGTCGCTGGTGCATTTACAAAGGACCCCGCTTTCGCTACCCGCGTCACAGGAGTACCGCGAGGCATTCACACAGTACGGGCTCGATCTCATAACAATTGCTCCCGCGGAAGCCGCGAAGCGAATTGCGGTTTCCGCAGTGAAGGCCGACGCGGTCGCGGCCGTGGACGACTGGGCACTGCGGGAACGCGACATCGAGATACGGAATCGACTACTGTCCATCGCTCGCCTGGCCGATCCGGGTGAATGGACGGACCGGCTGCGCAGCCCGACCGTGTGGAGCGATAAAACGGCTGTAGCGGAATTGGCTAACACCGCTGATTTCCGCGCCGTAGCGCCGGCAACACTCAGTACGCTGGTCGAGTTGATGCAGCGTCATGGATCGGATGCAACTTCGTTGTTGATGAAAGCTCGCGCGGCGCACCCGACGAACTTTGATTTGGCCTTTGCTCTTGGCGTGTATCAGTTTAAGGACGGCACGCGCCCGACCGATCCGGATAGCGGCCCCTTGGAAGCCGCTCTCGCCCTCCGGCCGGAGAGCGCGGCCGTGTGGTGTATGCTCGGCATTGTGCTGCACGCCAAAGGCGACAAAGACAGAGCCATCGCGGCGCTTCGTAAAGCCACCCAGCTCGCCCCCAAATTCACCTTGGCTCACCTCACGTTGGGCGCGGTGCTACAGG
>JAFKJJ010000387.1 GCA_017306025.1 Planctomycetota bacterium | reverse complement strand
GCGGCCTCCGAACGCGCCCCGGCGAGAGCAACTCGCCGGGGCGCGTTCGGACGACGATGACGGTGCGGTCACTTCTTCCGTTCCTGCACGATCACCCGTACGCCCTTCTTGTTCGACACGATCACGTCGAGCAGCCCGTCGCCGTTGATGTCCGCGACCTCGAACTGCGTGCCGATGCCGCAGTCGTCGTCGATCAGCATCGGCTCGAACTTCACGAGGCCGTCCGGCCCCTTGATATTCTTGAGCCAGTACACCGCGGCCGGGCCGTCGGAGCCGGGCTCGGCGCGGCCGTGGCTCCACCACCGCTTGCCGGTGACGAGGTCCGGGCGGCCGTCTCCGTCGATGTCCTTGAAGTGCGCCGCGTGCGTCTCGCTGACGAGCTTCGGGAACAGGTCCATCTTCTGGAAGGCCGGGTTTCCGTTCGAGTCGGCGCCGCGCTGCTTGTGCCACCAGATGCCGAACTTGTGCGCCGACGAGCTGATGACGTCGGCCTTGCCGTCGCCGTCCATGTCGTACGCGTACATGTCGGCGCACGCCTCGCCCAGGTTGGCCGGGTGGAACTTCCACGGCGTCCGTCCGTCGGCCTTCTCGGGCTGTTCCCACCACCCGCCCGTACACATCACGTCCTTGCGGCCGTCGCCGTTGATGTCGCCCACGCCGAGACCGTGGCTGAACCGCTGCGTGCCCGGAATTTCCTTTCGCGTGTTGGGGACTTCTTTCCCGTTCTCGACCTTGGCCGGGGTGCTGGGCTCGCTGATCGGGTGCATGACCCACTTGGCGTACGGGTCCTGCGGGTCCGGGGTGAAGTACGCCATCTGCCCCTCGTTACCCTTCTTCGGGGGCTGGAAGCCCATCACCAGCACGCGCTTGCCGGTGCCGAGCAGGTCGGCGTAGAGGGGCGTTTCGTTACACGCGGAGTCCCAGATGACGTGCTTCTTCCAGTGGAGCGGTTTGCCGTCGGGACCGCGGCTCTGTCCCTTCGGGTTCTCCATCCAGAAGCACGGGGCGCCGGGGAAGTCGATCACGATGAGGTCGGCCCAGCCGTCGCCGTTGAGGTCCTCGGCCCAGCACGCGAAGCTGTGGCTGTAGTTGCCCAGGCCGTCTTTGTAGTCGCTGTACGGCTGCATCTCGTGCGCCTGCCAGTAAGGCGCCTCGTACCAGTACTCGCCGTTGAGGACGTCCAGTTTGCCGTCCTTGTTCACGTCGGCGATGGCGACGCCCTCGGCCCGGAACCGGTGGTCGAGTACGGTCTTCTTCCAGGTGATTTTGGCTTCGTCGGCTTTCGGCTGCGCGGGGGCCGGCGCGAGCGCGACCGCGAGGCCCGCGAGCGCGAGCACGGGCGCGAGAGCGAGGCGCAACATGAGAGAGGCTCCTTGAGGGGTGAACTGTGCGAGGCAGGCGGTGGAGTGGATTATGCGGTCGCGCGCGGGCGGAAGCAACGGTCCGCGTCGCGTTGGAGTCGGAATCCGGCTCGCGTATGATGGCGAATGTCTGGTGGCCCTGGGTGATCCGGAGGGAGCGCCGATGAAGCGGTTCGCGGTCGCGCTGTTCGTGCTGGCGGCGGCATCGGCGCCGGTGGTTGCCGGCGAGAAGGAACTCACACCTGCCGAGCGCGGGTACAAGGCGCTGACGGAAACCGCGTTCATCCCCGCGTTCTGGACGCCGAACGCCCTTCCCAACGCCTGGAAGCAGTGGGGCGTCAAATCGAAGCCCGCGGACTACGACGCGACCGTGCGCGACCGCTACGGGCTGCACGCGGCCCCGTATCCGAATGACGGGCTGCCGATGGGCTTCCGCAAGGCGCAGCGGCTGCTCAACACTGGCGTCGGCATCGACTGCATGCTCTGCCACGGCGGCTCGGTCGCCGGGAAAAGTTATGTGGGCCTCGGCAACGCCAGCCTCGACGTGCAGGCGATCTTCGAGGAACTGTCGAAGGCAGACGGGCTGTCCGGCGCGCTGCCGTTCACGTTCGCCAACGTCCGCGGCACGAGCGAGGCGGGCGGGTTCGGGGTATACCTGCTCGGGTTCCGCAACCCGGACCTGTCGCTCCGCGCGCCGCGCAAGGAACTCGGACTGCACGACGACCTGTGCGAAGACGTTCCGGCGTGGTGGCTGATGAAGAAGAAGAAAACGATCTACCACACCGGCGCCACCGACTCGCGCTCGGTACGGACGCTCATGCAGTTCATGATGCACCCGCTGACGACGACGAAGGACTTCGAGAGGCACGAGCCGGCGTTCCGCGACATCTCGGCGTACCTCACCGGCATGGAGCCGCCGAAGTACCCGTTCGCGATCGACAAGGAGAAGGCCGCGAAGGGCGAGACGGTTTTCAAGCAGAACTGCGCGCGGTGCCACGGCACCTACGGGGAAAAGTGGACGTACCCGAACAAGGTGATCCCGTTGAGCGAGATCGGCACCGACCCGAACCGTCACCGCGGGATCGAGGAGGCGTACGGCAAGGAGTATTCGGAGTCGTGGTTCGGCAAGGAGCAACCCGCGAAGCCGTTACGCATGACCGCCGGCTACCAGGCGCCGCCCCTTGATGGCGTCTGGGCGACGGCCCCGTACTTCCACAACGGCAGCGTGCCGACGCTCGACGGTGTGCTGAACTCGAAGGCCCGTCCGAAGCGGTTCACGCGGAGCTTCAAGACCGGTGAGGCCGACTACGACAAGGTGAACGTGGGCTGGAAGGTGACGGAACTGCCCAACCCGCCGGCCGCGAACCTGCCCCCAATTGAACTGCGGAAGATTTACGACACGTCGAAGCCCGGCCGCGGCAACGGCGGCCACACCTACGGCGACGACCTCACCGACGAGGAACGCGCGCAGGTGATCGAGTACCTCAAGACGCTATAACCGGTGTCGAACCGGTGCCGGCACGTTAGCCGCGGGGCGTGAGCGTCTTGATCTGTTCGGCGAACGCGGGCCACTTCGCAGTTAGCTCGGCCCGGCCCGCGCTCGTGTAATCGGCGTAATCGAAGCCCGGCGCGACGGTGCAACCGAGCAGCGCGAAGCCGCTGTCGCCGACGAGGAGCGTTCCCTGCCACACGCCACCTGGAACCACCAGTTGCGGAGCCTCACCGGCCGCGATGTCTGAACCGAGGACCACTTCCTTCCCACTGCCGTCGGGCCACAGTTGGAGCATCCGAACCGGACCGCCGAGGTAGAAGTGAAACACCTCGTCGCCCGGCAGGACGTGCAACTCCGAGACGTGTCCCGGTTTGAGCAGGTAGTAGATGGCGGTGGAAACGCTGCGGTCGGCGCGGTGCGCGGGTAGCGCCGAGGCCGGGAGCGTGGCTGCGGAGCGGTAGGTTTCGCGGAAGAACCCGCCCTCGACCGGGTGCGGTTGAAGTTGCAGCAGGCGGATGACGTCGTCGGCGGTCAT
>JAFKJJ010000386.1 GCA_017306025.1 Planctomycetota bacterium | reverse complement strand
GGCTGACCCGCTGCCGCTGGCGCTTCCGGAGGCCGAGCCGCTGCTGCTCCCCGTGGCGGAGGCGCTGGCCGAGCCGCTGCCGGCCCCGACGAACCCGCCCCCGATGCCGATGGCGTCGGTGTCGCCGGCGATGACGACGGTGGTGCCCGCGGCCGCGTACCCGATCGGGGCCGTGTAGCTGACGGCGTACGAGCCGGGGGAGAGGGTCAGGGCGAAGTATCCGGAACCGTCGGTGGTCGCGCCGACCGGCGCGCCGCTAGACGGTGACGCCGTCACCCCGACGCCGGCGGCGGCGGCCTCGCCGGCGTCCTGCACGCCGTTGGTGTTGGTGTCGAAGAAGGCGTACCCGCTGAGGGTGGCGGGTACGGAGCGGTCCTCCAAGCTCTCCAGGTTCAACGCGCACTTGGTCTGGCGGTTCGGCTCGGGCGAGCGGGCCATGTGATCCGTCTCCTCGGATGTGGGGGAGGGTGCGAGAAGCCGACGGTGATTTGAAACAGCCAGATGGTAACCGCCGACACGAGCGTGTCAACGATCGAATCGCGAAAAAGTAAAATCCGTCGGTTGCTGGTGTGTCATTTGATCGACCGGTTGAAATTGCGAATTCGCACATTATTAGTATTTGTATATGATTGATCGGGAGCCGACTGTCTGTTGGGGCCGCCGGCGGCGCGGCCGCGCGATCGGGTGTATCGGCTTACGTCCCGTCGGGCGTCGGCCCGCACGCGATGCGGGCCGACGGGTCGAGGTTCGCCGCGGGTGGCCGTTGCCGCCCCCTGGGGCTCGCTTTCGGCGCGCCGGCCGAGCGGTAGGCGTCGGGCGGCTCGGTTCCTCTCGCGACTTGATGCCGGCATTACCGCCAGCGTTATTGAAGGGTGACATGCAACCGCGACCCGCGACCCGCGCCGACGTTCCGCGGCTGCGCGAACTCGTTGATCGCTCGGTGCGCGCTCTGAGCGCCAGTTACTACACGGCCGCGCAAATCGAAAGTGCGCTCAAACACGTCTTCGGCCCGGACACACAGCTCATCGACGACGGCACCTACTTCGTGGTCGAATCCGACGCGGGGGCATTGATCGCGGCGGGCGGTTGGAGCCGTCGGCGCACGCTCTACGGCGGCGATCAGATGAAATCCGCCGACGATCCGCTTCTCGATCCCGCGACCGAGCCGGCCCGCATTCGCGCGTTCTACGTTCACCCGGACCGGGCACGTCACGGACTGGCGCGGAGGCTCTTCGAGCGGTGCGCGGCCGAGGCGGCTCGCGCCGGCTTCCGCGCGGTCGAACTCATGGCGACCCTCCCCGGCGAACCGCTCTACCTCGCCCTCGGCTTCGCCCCGGTCGAACGCACGACCGCGCGACTCCCCGACGGCGAATCGCTCGCCCTCGTGCGCATGGCGCGTCCGCTTTCGTGACTCAAAGCGGATGATAGCTTGACGGCGGAGCCGGGGTGTGCGACACTCTGACTGTCGCCCGACCACCCGCCGCGCTTCCTCCCGCCGAAGCGCCCTTCCAACTCGTTCCGGAGTCACACTCCATGTTCCGACTCGACCTCGGCTCCTCCGGTCGCTACTGCGACGGTCTCAACCGCCGCAGCTTCCTCCAATTGGGCGTCGCGGGGATGGCCGCGGTCGGCGTGCCGGAACTGCTCCGCGCGAAGGAGGCTTCACAGGACGCCCGCAAGAACACGTCCGTCATCCTGATCTGGCTCGACGGCGGCCCGGGCCACATGGACATGTACGACATGAAGCCGGACGCCCCGGCCGAGTACCGCGGCATCTGGCGGCCGATCCGCACGAAGGTGCCGGGCTTCGACGTCACCGAACTGTTCCCGAAGCAGGCGCAGGTGACCGACAAGTTCTCCGTGGTGCGGTCGCTGTACCACAACACGGGCGACCACTTCGCCGGCGGGCACCGGATGCTCACGACGAAGGACATGGGCGTGGCCGGCGCGAACACCGCGCAGAAGTTCCCCGGCATCGGGGCGATCGTGAACCGCGAACTCGGCCCCCGCGTCAAGGGCATGCCCGGCTACACCGCCACCCCGCACGCGGCCAGCATCGGGCTCGCACCGGGTTACTTCGGCGGCCACATGATCGGCAAGCAGCACGACCCGTTTGTGACGGGCGACCCGTCGGTCCCGAACTTCCAGGTGCGGAACCTGAACCTCGCGACGGGCCTGACGCTGGAGAAGATGGAGGACCGCAAGGGCCTCCTGAAGCACTTCGACAGCCAGCGCGCGAGCCTGGAGGGTAACGGCACGGCCGAGGCGCTCGACCGGTTCGGGCAGGAGGCCTACGAGTTCGTGACGGGTCCGACGGCGCGCGAGGCGTTTAACATCGGGAAAGAGCCGACGCGGCTCCGCGACGCCTACGGCCGCGACAGTTGGGGGCAGTCGACGCTGCTCGCCCGGCGGCTGGTCGAGGCCGGCTCGACGTTCGTCACGGTCCACTTCGGCGGGTGGGACCACCACTGGGATCTTCAGAAGGGCTACGAGAACTATCTGCCGAAGGTGGACCGGGCGGTCTCGGCGCTGTTCACCGACCTGGACGACCGCGGGCTGCTCGACACGACGCTGGTGGTGCTGTGCGGCGAGTTCAGCCGGACGCCGAAGATGAACGACGGCGGCAACGGCGGCGCGCCGATGAGCATGGGCACGCCGGGCCGCGACCACTGGGGCAACTCGATGTTCTGCCTCCTGGGCGGCGGCGGGGTGAAGGGCGGGCGGCTCGTCGGTTCGACGGACCGACTGGGCGCGGCGCCGAAGTCGCGGGCCGTTACGCCGTCGAACATCCACGCGACCATTTACCAGGTGCTCGGCATCGACCCGAAACTGCAACTGCTCGACCCGAGCGGCCGCCCGACCAGCGTGCTCGACGACCCGGAGCCGATCAGCGAGCTGTTCTGACTGGAATTTCCGCGCCGGAAGCGAGGTCGAAATCGGAAGACTCGGCCGATGAGGTGCGTCGGCCCTGCTTCGGCAGTGGCCACATCGGCACGTTACAATTTTCGTTCCGCACGCCGGCGGGTGGCCGGCGCCGCACTTCTCGCGCGGCATTTACACTTCGGGTCAACGGTCTCTCCCTCGCGCACGCGCGAGGGAGATTGGACCGCCGGCCGTCGCCGCAGGTGCTAACGACACGCAGTTCTCGCTGCCGAACACCTCGTCGAGCAGCGAGCGTACGAGATGCACGCTCTCGTCACCGATCTGAACAAAGATGCTGCCGCTTTCGGTGAGCAGGTCACGGTACTTGATTAGCGCCTCGCTCCAGCCCGGTTGCAATCGGAGCGAGAACTCGTGGCCCACATCACTACGATGGCGGCATGGATGAGCCCGCGTGTCCCGGCTGTCGGGAACTCTCCAAGCAGGTTGCCGAACTCGCCGCCCGAGTC
>JAFKJJ010000385.1 GCA_017306025.1 Planctomycetota bacterium | reverse complement strand
CGCACCTCCGGGCGCTTCTCCACCAGCCGCCGGCCGAGCGTGTCCGCGGCCTGGTAGCCGGCGATCAGCACCGTGTTGAGCGGGTTGTCCAGGCCGTGGCGCAGGTGGTGGAGGACGCGCCCGGCCTCGCACATCCCGCTCGCCGCGATCACCACGCACGGCCCCGGCCGCGCGTTGAGCTTCACGCTCTCGTTCACCGTCTCGACGTACCGCACGTGCTTCTCGCCGAACAGGTCCGGGTGCGCGGCCAGGAGCGCGAGCGTCTCCTCGTCGTAGCACTCGGTGTGTTCGCGGAACACCTCGCTGGCGCGCGTCGCCATCGGGCTGTCCACGAAGATCGGGACGCCCGGCAGCTTCCCCGCGGAAATGAGCTGGTGGAGGAAGTACACGATGCTCTGCGTGCGCCCGACCGCGAACGCCGGGATGATGACCCGCCCGCCGCGCCCGGCGGTGCGCCGCACCACCTCGCCGAGCTTCTCGGCGGTCTCGTCCACCGGCTCGTGCGTGTGCCCGCCGTAGGTGGACTCGCTGACGAGCAGGTCGCACGCCGGGACCGGTTCGGGGTCGCGCAGGATCGGCAGCCCCGGCCGGCCGACGTCGCCGGTGAACGTGAGCCGCCGCGTGCCGGAGGGCGCCTCGATCCGCACGCCCACCATCGCGGAGCCGAGCAGGTGGCCCGCGTCCGCGAACGTGGCCTCGAACCCCTTGGTGACGTGGAACGGCGTGTCGTACCGCACCGCCTGGAGCTTGGTCAGGGTGCGGAACACGTCGCGGGCGTCGAACAGCGGCTCGACCTTCGGCTCGTCGCGGCCGCGCTTGCGGTTGAGGTAGTTCGCGTCCTCGGCCTGGATCTTCGCGGCGTCGCCGAGCATCACCGCGGCCAGCGCCCGCGTCGCGTGGGTGCAGTAGATCGGCCCCGCGAACCCCCGGCGCACGAGGTTGGGGAGGTTGCCGCAGTGGTCGATGTGCGCGTGGCTGAGGACGACCGCGTCGACGTCGCGCGGGCGGAACGGGAACTCGCGGTTGCGGCGGAAGCTCTCGGCGCGGTGGCCCTGGAACAGCCCGCAGTCGAGCAGGATCGTCTTGTTGCCCGCCGTGACCTGGTGCATCGACCCGGTCACGGTCCGCGCCGCGCCCCAGAACGTGACGGTCGGCTCGGCGGCTGTCGGCTTGGGCACGGCGGCTCCTGTGGGCGTCATACCGGGTCGGGCGAAGGCGGTCACGGATTCGCGCCGCCTTCGGTCCCTCTCCCGCGAGGGGGCGGTGTCGAAATGCTACGGTCGGCGCGCCTGTTGACCCCGCAGGGGTCAAACGCGCTTCGGCACGCGCCGACCACCGGGTTTCTACGCAGCACCGCAAGGGTCGAGGTCGATACTGCTCGCGACGATTGCTCTCCGCCCGGACCCGGTATCATACGGGATCGCGTGGATTCGTTTGCGTAACGGGTCGCCGGCCTTTGGCCCCCGAAGGGGTCGGATACGTTAGCGCGGCCGAGATGCCGGCCGGCCGGGCCTGCCGACGGCGCGACGCCCGGGGTTCGCGGTCGGGTTGGTTCTCCGGGCTGAAAGCCGGGGATCGCCGATCGCAGCCCTTCAGGCTGCCCAACACCGCCGCCGCATACCCCGGGCGTCGCCCGGGGCTAACGTATCCGACCCCTTCGGGGTCACAAGGCGCACCGGCACGCGCATTTCTACTCGGCAAGGGAGAGGCACACCCGACGACCGCACCGACGGCTCGCGCTCACCCGGATTCGGTATCACTTGCCGCCTTTGGCGTCCTTGATCTTCGTCTGCTCCAACTGGATCTCGACCTCCAGGCGCCGGGCCTTGATCTTGAGTACGGCCGCGGAGGTTCCGCGCCCGGCCTTCACCTGGGCGCCGGCCAGTTCCTCGTACGCCTTCAGCGCGTCGACGGCCTTCGTGTAGAGCGCGACGCGGTCCGACGGCTTCTCGGCCACGTCCAGTTCCGCCTGGAGCAACTGCAACCGGGCCTCCAGTACCTCTTCGTATGATCCCCGCCCGCTCTCGTACTGCGTGGTGGCCTGGTCCACCAGCTTCTGCAAGACGGCGGTCCGCTCCTTCTGGAGTTCCTTCACCTTCTTGGCCGACTCCTCGACCGATTCCTTACGGGGCGGGTCGGCCTTGTCCCGCGCATCGGCCGGGGCCGTCAGCGGGGCGGCCGCCGCGAGTGTCAGGGCCAGTGTAAGCGTCCGCATGGTGAACCTCCGGGGGGCGGGCGACACCTATTCGGCGATGGTCGGCTCTCACGGCGGACGTGTCAAACTCATTTCGGCGCGGTGTTGCGCGGTGGGGCCGGTGCGAGACGTGCGGGCGACCGGTGCGGACGGCCCCCCGCACCCGCGAGGCGACCGGTCACGGGGTAACCGGACCATGCCGAAACGAAGCGGGTCGGGGAAGTGCTGCCCCGACCCGTTCGCGTTCCCGCGCGTTTACTTCTGATCCTGATGCGCGGAGGGCTCACGGCACCGCCCCGCGGCCGGCGCAACATCGGCCTGTCGCGGAGCGACGAGCTAAACGCCCGTGGGAACACAAAGGAGGGTAGCCGGCGCGTGGCCCCCACACAAGGGGCGTTGCGCCGTTCTTCGACCGCGGGACCGGCGGTATCGCCCCTGACGGTCGCCCGCGGCCGCTATTCACACGTCTCCGCCACCGGTCCGCCCATCGACCCGGCCCCCGGCGCAACCGCGGACCGACGGCCGACCGGGTTCATCCGGGCCGTGATCGGGGCCGCGGCTTCAGCGCCGGGGGTCGGAGAGCACCACCACCGTTCCGCCCGACGTCCGCCCCGGTAGCGTCGGGTAGTCGCGCGTCGCGAGGGCGAACTCGTACCGCGTGGGGCCGATCCAGGGCTCGCCCGTTTCCCGGTGCAGGGCGTACTCCTTCAGCACCACCGTCGTGCCCTCCAGCGCCCACGTCCCCACGTACCGCTGGCCGTTCGGCTCGTGGTACGAGTGGTACGTCCCGTCGGCGTGGAACGTGATCCGCCCGTCGCACCGGTCGCCCCACCGGTACGCCCACGAGCCGACCAACAGCTCGGCCGTCAGCCGCGGGGGCGGGGGCACCGGCGCCCCGGCCGCCGGGAGCCCTCGAAAAAGTTGATCGGCCCAGGTTGCGCCGACCGTCTCTCAATGGTAGAGGCGAGGATACGAGGTCGGTCGCACTCGAAGAGTCGAAGGAGCCGCGGTCATGGCGAACATCACGTTGGGGACCAGCTTGCGGCAGATCCACAGGCTCTTCCGCGATGGGACCGCCTCCGCGATGTCGGGCGCTCAACTCCTCGAGAGATTCCTCGCACAGGGGGACGCCGGCGCTTTCGAGAGCCTCGTCGCTCGGCACGGGCCGATGGTCCTCCGCGTCTGCCGGGGGATC
>JAFKJJ010000018.1 GCA_017306025.1 Planctomycetota bacterium | reverse complement strand
GGCTGGAACGGGCACCGGCGAGCGGAGCAGGGCGGCCGCGGCGGCGAACTGCACGGCGGGGTCCGGGTACGCGAGCGCCTTCACCAGCGGCGACGGCTTGTCCGCGCCGCCGAGGGGCATCGCGGCCGTGCGGTCGGCTCGGTCGCCGAGCACCTGCACCATCGCCAGAACGAGCGGCGTTCGCTTTTCGCCGAGCCCGCGGACGAGCAAATCGACCAGCACGTTCGACGGCGCCGCGGAGAGCAGCCGGTAGGTCTCCGGCTCGGCCGTCGCGAGGTTGCCGGCCTTCGACCGCTCGACGGCCCGCTCCGCGGCCAGCGCCAGGATCAGACTTTGCGCCGGCTCGTACTCCGGTTTCGAGTCCAGCGCCCAGCGGGCGTAGCGGAGCCCGTAATACTCTTCCGCCTGACCGACCGGAACCTCCGGCAGCTTCGTGAGCTTTTGCGTCTTCTCGTCCCACACCCATAGGGGAACGACGGTAGGGCTGCCGTCGGGGTTGGTCTTCGCGCCGAGGTAGCGGCCCTTGTGGTCGTAGAACTTGCGGGCGATGGCGGTGAGCTCGACCTCCGGCCGGCGCGTGTCGGCCTTGATGCCGGGGTACAGCCGGTTGAGCAGCGCCAGCGCGCTCTTGCGGAGTTCGGGGGAAACGTCCTTCGGGTCACGCGACAGGAACCGCCACAGGTACGGTGTGAAGTCGGTCTGGGCGTTCGAGACCAGTTCGAGGGCGTCGCGCCGGAGGGCGAGGGCACCGAGTACGGAGGACAGTCGGTCCGCGGGGAGGACGTCGATCGCCGCGACCCACCCGGCCGTCGAGGGTCCCTCGATGATCGAGATCGTTTCGATCACACCGTTGGCGACGAGGTCCTCGCGGGCGCCGGCGGTGCGGACCGCGTCGATCATGAACGGCACCGCGAACTCGCCGGTTCGGCGCAATTCCTGTTGCGCGTACACCTTCTCCTCGTAGCTCTCGCCGAGGTTGCGGATGTACTTCGCGACACGGTCCTTGTCGTAGAGCACCTTCGCGGCGACCGCGTCGGCGCGTTTGTTCAATTCTTCAATGTTGTCACGGATCTTCTTTTCGGTGGCCGGGTCGTCGGAGTACTTCGGCACGGTGCGGAGCATTCGGAACACCGTGGTGCCGTACTGTTTCTGGAGTTCGAGGAAGTCGGCGTCGGACGGATCGCTCTTGAGGAACTGGTCGAGGAAGATGCCGGCGATGTCGTACTTCCCCTCGCTCATCGTCTCGCGGAACTGGGCGTAGATCTGTTGCGGCTTGAGCGCCGGACCCTTCGGCTGCGCGACGGCGTTGCGGTCGGACAGCGCCAGCCCGATGGCGAGGGCGAGGGCGAGGAACGAAGCGGTTCTCACCGGGTGTCTCCTCAGTGCGGTCGGGCGCGGGCTGGAGTTGGATGGCGATTCCGAGGGCGCACCTTTCACCCTAACTGGCGTGAAAGGCTGGGTAAAGTGGATAAACTCCGTCGTAAATGTGGTCCGGTCACTCCGTGACCGGAATGTCTTCGGTCTGTGGAACATTGCCGGTCACGGAGTGACCGGACCACAAGCCGTGAAACACTATCCGGTCGCGGAGTGACCGGACCACAAGCCGGGTCTCTCCGATGTGCATTCTGAAAGCGCGGTTCAGGTTAAGCAATCCTCTTCGCACGCGACGAGGTCGGCGAACGTCTCGCGGCGGCGGATCAGTCGATGTGTGCGGCCTGTAACGAGTACCTCGGCCGCCCGGACGCGGGAATTGTAGTTCGAGGCCATCGCCATTCCGTAGGCGCCGGCGGAGAAGACGGCCAGCAGGTCGCCGCGTTTCATCAGGGGAAGGGGGCGGTCCTTCGCGAGATAATCGCCGCTCTCGCACACCGGCCCGACCACGTCCTGCTTGAAGCAGTTGGGCATGTCGCGGAACGGTTGCGGGTCGTCCGGGTCGCCGTTGACGTCGGGCCGGATCGGGACGTCCGCGGCCGGATTCACCGGCCAGACGCGGTGGAAGGAGCCGTACAGGGTGGGGCGGATGAGGTCGTTCATCGCCGCGTCCTGAATGATGTAGCGCTTGCCGCCGGTTTCCTTCGTGAACACGACGCGACTGAGGAGGATCGCGGCGTTACCGACGATGAAGCGGCCCGGTTCGAGGATGAGCTGGCAGCCGGTCTCCTTCACCGCGGGCAGGATCACTTCGGCGAACGCGCTGGCGGGCTTTGCCTCGTCCTTGCGGTAGTTGATTCCGAACCCGCCGCCCATGTTCAGGTACTTGATGTCGTGCCCCTGCGCGCGGAACTGCTGGATGAGCTTAACGCCCTTCTCGGCCCCCTGGCGGTAGGGTTCCGCCTTGAGGACGGGTGAGCCGAGGTGCATGTGGAGCCCGACGACCGCGAGCCCGGGATGCCCGACGACGCCCTTCGCGACATCGACGATGTTCTCGATGTCGAGGCCGAACTTGACGCCCTTCACGGACGTGTCGGTCTTCACGTGAGTTTTGGGGGGCAGGTCGGGGTTCACGCGGAGCGCGACGTTGGCCTTCATCCCGAGCCGCTTCGCGACCTCGCCGATCGTGAACAGTTCCTGTTCGCTCTCCACGTCGAACAGGAACACCCCGTTTTGAAGCGCGAAGGCGATCTCGGCGTCGGTCTTGCCGACGCCCGCGAACACGATCTTCGCGCCGGGGCCGCCGGCCTTGAGCGCGCGTTGGAACTCGCCCTGCGAGGTCACGTCGAAATCGGCCCCGTGCTGGCCCATGAGCCGGCAGATGCTGAGGTTGCCGTTGGCCTTCACGCTGTAGCAGATGATCGGTTTCGCGTCCGCGAACGCGGTCTGCACTTCCTTCAGGTGGTGGAGGAGCGTGGCCTGCGAGTAGACGTACAGCGGCGTCCCGTACTTCTCGGCGAGTTCGGGGAGGGGCACGTCTTCGCAGTAGAGGGTGCGGTCGCGGTAGTCGAAGTGGTCCATTTGGGGTGCTCGCGGGTAAAGTCGGTTCGCGGAGATTCTACCCGGCGGTGTTCGCGGCGTCCGGCTTCGGTTGCTCGTCGACGGCTTTTAGGATTGTTTCGAGCCACCGATTAGTTCCAAGAGAGCGACCCGGAGGTCGTCGAGCCGGTCCTCTTCGTCGGCCCACCTGAGCACCGCGTTACTCTGTGCCTTGTGGCTGATCGTGTCGGGCGGTTGGAGCCTGGGGGGTATCTTTAGCCGGAAGCAGAGCTCTTGTAACTGGTGCGTTTTCAGCTGTCTGACTAGGTCGAGGATTTCGGCCCGCAGGTTCCCGTTCACCTGTTCGGGGTGAGGGGTCGGTTGAGGGGCGTTCGTCGTGGCCGGCTTCGGTTGCTCCTCGACCGCCTTCAGCCTGCGGTCGATGACGAACGGCCCGAACGGCACGATGGCCGCGGCCGCGGCCATCGCGACGTGCTTGAACCGTAAGGCGCCCGCGCCCCACGCGATGAACGTGATGATCGCGTAGAGGATGAACAGTCCGCCGTGGACCGCTCCGACGTAGAACACGACCTGCTTGCCCAGGAGGGCGGTTTCGGAACCCGCGGGAGGGGCGTACTTCAGCGGCATCGCGACGAAGAACAGGACGAGCGCCGAGACGCCTTCGACGAGACCCGCCGCGCGGACGCGGCCGATGGGAGTTTCCAGCACAGTTCAGCTCCTCACAGCTTCCAGGGTTTTGGCGGATCTCGACCGGGGAGGCCGATGGCGGTTTCTTTCCCTTTGCACTGCTCGCGCCATCCACTCCGCTCGGTACGGACCGTTCCGAGCGCGTGCCACATGAACCCCAGCACCACCGTGAACACGAACAGAGTGCCGAAGACGACGATTGCGGGACCCAGAGGGTTGATAAACACGATTCCCGTCGCGCCGATGGTGACCGCGAGCGGGAGCAGACGCCAGAACCGCTTGCGGGCGCGGCGCCACTTCTCGGTGCGCGGCGGCAGGGCCGCGAGCGTCAGGGGCGGGAGGACGCCGATGAGTATGGCGAGCCACGCTTCCACACCGAATTCCGGGAGGGTTAGCCGTTTTGGATGGTGTAACCGTGTGGTGGGCTCATGAGGCAGACGGTATCGCCCGGACGGTCAACAATCACCGCGAACAGGTGGAGCACGTCATAGCCGAGCACGGACATCTCAAGAGCGCCCTCGACTTGGAACGCGGAATACGCGCCGCGAATGACCCCGTGGGCGCCGCCGGTGTTCGAGAACCGGAGGGCCGTCCACACCTGCCACGTTTCCACCGCGCCCCCGATGCCCCCGAGTTGCTTGGGGGCCAACGTGACGGGGTGACCGAGTTGACGTAGCACCTTTGCAGAGAGCACCGACGTATCCGCACCCGTATCGATCAGAAACGGGCATTCGATCCACCGGTCGTCAGCAGTTTCGACCTGACCGATAACAACCGGTTGCGGGAGTCGCTCGTCTGATTCAAACCAACCGCCGTTGATGCGCATAGATCTTTGGCCCCCGATGCGGCGACAGGAAGAGGCTGATAAAGCCGTAGCCGGGGTTCGGGTGCGCGGCTTTCGCCCGTGCGACGACTTCAATCGGGTCGTCCCCGACGAACAGTTCCTGCCCCGCGACGCACACGAACTTGCCGGTGTGCGCGTCGCGGATTTCCTTAACGTGCGCGTTCCACCACACGACGTTCTTCTTGAACTCGGCGTTCGCCGCGAGGTTCGCGGCCCGCTCCTCGTCCGAAACCTCTTGGATTTCGAGTACGAGCGGCGTGTTCTTGAAGGCCCGGATCATGATTCAACCTCGCGGGACGGTGTACGATCAAGATAACCGCCCCTTCCACTCCCGCAACTGCCGCTCGACCTCGGTCGGCGCCGTCGAGCCGTAGCTCTTGAACGCCGACAGACTGTTCGCCACGCCCAGCGACGCCTTTACCCCCGGCACCGGGAACTGCGCGTCCGGCAGATCCACAAGCCGACACTTCCGCTGTTCGCACTCGCGCACGAGGTTCCCCACCACCTCGTGCGCCGAACGCATCGGCACGCCGCGGCTAATCAGCGCTTCCATCAAGGTCGTCGCGTCGAGGAACCCGGCGTCCAACCGGGATTCGATGACATCGCGGCGCAGCTTCGTTTGGCGAACGAGCGGCGCCGCGACCGCGACACAGCCGGCCACCGTGTCGAATGCGTCGAAAATGGCGGTCTTGTCTTCCTGAAGGTCGCGGTTGTACGCCAGCGGAAGGCCCTTCACCAGCACGAACAGGTGCTGCAGCGCCCCGATCACGCGGCCCGACTTGCCGCGGGTCAGTTCGAGCACGTCCGGGTTCTTCTTGTGCGGCATGATGCTCGAACCGGTGCAGAACGCGTCCGGCAGGTCGAGGAAGTTGAACTCCGTCGTGCTCCAGATCACCCACTCTTCCGCCCAACCCGCGAGGTGCGTCGCGACGAGCGATAGGCAGAAGACGAACTCCAGCGCGAAGTCGCGGTCGCTCGACACGTCGAGGCTGTTGCGCGCGACCGAATCGAAGCCGAGTTTCGCCCGCACCGACTCGCGGTCGATCGGCAGCGACGTTCCCGCGAGCGCCGCGGCGCCCAGCGGGAGCACGTTGACGCGCGCGCGGCAGTCGCGGAGCCGGTCGCGGTCGCGCTGGAACTTCTCGATGTAGGCCAGGAAGTAGTGCGCGGCCAAAACCGGCTGCGCGCGCTGGAGGTGCGTGTAACCGGGGATGATGACGCCGGCCTCGCGCCCGGCCGACTCCACGAACGCCTTCTGGAGTTCGCAGAGCAGGTCGTCGAGGTCGTCGATCGCGTCGCGGACCCACAACTTCAGGTCCGTCACCACCTGGTCGTTCCGGCTGCGCCCGGTGTGAAGTTTGCGGCCGGTGTCGCCGAGCTTCGCGATGAGCGCCCGCTCAATGTGTGTGTGGATGTCTTCGAGAGAGATGGAAAATTCCATCTTCCCGGCTTCGATCGTCGCTCCGATCTCGTCGAGGGCCGCAACGATCTGTTCCGCTTCGTCTTTCGTGAGGAGCCCGACCTCGGCGAGCATCCGGGCGTGTGCCTGGCTGCCCTGAATGTCGTGCCGGTACAGCCGGCGGTCGAAGGTGATCGACTCGGTAAACTGCTCCACGCGCGAATCGGTTCCACCTGTGAACCGACCGCCCCACGTCTTCTGACTCATTCGCCGTTCTCCGCTGCGATGAAGATTTCATACGATTTCCGTTCGCCGGTGACACTTACCTCCACGGCCGGGGGTACAGTCCGGCGACACGACACGTAAGGAGACCCCATGCGCTACCGATTACTGGCCGCGGTCGCGGCGACGGTCCTGACGGCCGGGCTCGCGTCCGCACAACCGGCCGCCGGCCCGACCCTCGAAGTGCGGCTGCGGTCCGTCAACGATCTGGTGACCACGTTCGAGTACGTCGCCGGACTGGCGGGCAAGGAAGACGCGGCCAAACAGGTGCGCGAACTCGTCAAGGTGCTCAGCGCCGACGGGAAGGGCATCGAGGGCGTCGACCCGAAGAAACCGATCGGCGCGTACGCGACGCTCAACAAGGAGGTCGAGACCAGTCCGTTCGTTGTCATGCTCCCGATCGCCGACGAGGACCGGTTCCTCAAGGCGCTCAAGGACCGGCTCGACGTGACGCCGGAGAAGGCCGAGGGCGGCACCCTGAAAATCGCCGTACCGCTCATCAACGAGTTGCACCTCCGCTTCGCCAACGGTTACCTGTACGTGTCGCAGAAGCCGAAGGATCTCGACGCGAAGACGATCCTGGCGCCGAAAGCGTTCTTCGCGAAAGACGACGGCGCACTGGCGTCTGTTCTGGTCCACATCGACCGCATCCCGGCCGACCTGCGGACGTTCGTGCTGGGGCAGTTCGAACTCGGGCTCAGTGAGGCACGGAAGAAGGACGCGGACCGCGAGAGCCCGGCGGAAAAGAAGCTCAAGGCGATGCTGTTCGACTCCATCCTCGCCGGGGCGAAGGGGCTGGTCGACGACGGCAAAGAGCTGAGCCTGAAGCTGTTCGCGGACGCGAAGACGGACGAGATCTGGGCCGAGGTCGCGCTCGGCGCCCGGAGCGGCTCGCCGACGGCCAAGAACTTCGTCGCGCTCGGTCAGCGGAAGAGTCTGCCGGCCGGGATCGTCGCGTCGAGCGGCGCCGCGGCGCGGGGGAACATCAGCATCGGCGTGACCGAGGGAGCGAAGAAGGAGTACGCGGCCGCGATCGACGCGCTTCTGGCCGAGGGGCTGAAGAAGGTTCCGCCGGATCAGGAGGAACTGGCGAAGGGGGCGGCCGCGGCGTTCGCCCCGATGCTCAAGGCCGGCGAACTCGACGCGGCCGGCGCGCTGATCGGCCCGGACGCGAAGGGCCGGTACAAGGCGATCGGCGCGTTCGGGGTGACGGAGGGGAAGGGTATCGAGAAGTGGCTCAAGGATCTGGTGAAGGCGGTCGGCCCGTTCATCGGAGACAAGGTGGAGTTCACGTTCGACACGGAGACGGTCGGCGACTTCGCGCTCCACAAGATCGAGCTGAAGGAAGTGGACGCGAAGTTCGAGCAGTTGTTCGGCACGAAAACGGTGTGGCTGGCGACGTCGGACAAGACGATCGCGTTCAGCATCGAGTCAGACGGTGCGATGCTGAAGAAGGGGCTGAAGGCGAAGGCGATCGCGGCGCCGGTGTTCTCGGGCGAGGTCGCGGTGGCGAAGTTCCTTCCGCTGGCTCAACCCGACCTGAAGCCGGACGAGCTGAAGGCGCTTCTGAAGGACGCGTTCGGCGACGGCGACACGACGGGCAAGGACACGATCGGCCTGAGCGTGGAGGGCGGCGACAAACTCACCGCCAAGATCAAGGTGAAGGGGAAGGCGGTCCGGCTGCTCGCGGGGCTGGATCTGCTGAAGGGCAAGTGATCGGTTAAACTGCCGTGACGGGCGGTCCCGTGGCCCGTCATGGAGGGTTTCGGCGATGGGGTTCTTCGACGCGCGGTGTATGGTCACGGGCGTGAGCCTCAAGGGATCGGAGGCCGCGCTCGTTTTGCTTCAACAGGAGAACGAAGTCCATTACCCGATCGCGCTCGCGATCAACGGGCAGTACGACCGCCTCGGTTCGATCGACATGATCGACATCGACGAGAACACCGCCCTCGTCCTGCGATACTTTCGCGATCAACTCGGGGCGGGTGCGTTCGTGGTGGACGAGGAATCCTTGCGCCTCCACAAAGCCTATCCGATCGACGCGATCGAACAACTTCTGCGCGGATTCGAGCGCAACATCAACGACGGCCCCGGGTACGCCGCGCTGAACGGTCAACCGGTCGTGTTCGCGCTCATTGCCGCGACCGTGTGGAACGCGATCGCGCGGGCGCGGAATCCGTCCGGTGATGCCGCGGCCACGTTCCGCGAACTGTTCAAAGCCGCGCCGGCGGCGCAGGCGATATACGCCGACCACCTCGATGACGTTTCGCGAAAGCTCCGCGAGTTCGCTGCGGTGAGCACGTTCCTCGAACAGCGCAAGTTGCCCTGGAAGCCGGTGGCGGAGCCCGGTCAGGACTACAGCGACGATATGCGGCAGTATCTCACGGAGGCCCGGACCGCGTTCCACGATTCTGAGGTCGTGCTAAAGGGACTCAAGGCGTATGAGAACGAGGTCTCGGATCTGCTCCGAGACTGACGCAACTTCGGTTGCCTATTTCTCCACCAACTCCACGCACACCAATTCATGCGGCTCGGCTTTTTGCCACGCCTCCGCGCCGTCGGTTTTGGCGAACATGAACCGCCCGGCGAACGCCGGGTGCCCCCACACGCGGCCGCTCAGCGCTTTCGTGCGCGACTGCTCCTCGTAGCCCTTCGGCGAGAGCCGCGCGAGCACGAGTTCGCCGGTCGCGTTCAGCGCGAGAACGCGGTCGGAGCCGTTGAGCCACACGACGCTCGCGTGCGGGTTCCGGCCCGCGGGCGTGAGCTGGTTCTCGTCGTCCCACAGCTTCTTGCCGGTCGCGAGTTCGACGCACGTTAAGCCGAAGCCGCGGTCGATGGTGTAGACGTGTCCGTCACGGTAAAGCGGCTGGGCCATCAGCCCGCGAAGTTGCTTGGTGTCGGTCCAGATCACTTCCGCGTCGGTCGGCTTGTCGCCGAGCCGGATCACCTTCGCGCCTTCCCAGTAACCAGTGACGAACACGATGCCGTCGTGGAACACCGGCGGCGCGATCGACACGCCGTAAGTCACCTTGTACGGCACACGCCACAGGGGTTTGCCGGTAGCCGCCTCGACGCCGTGAACGTTCTCCGGTGTCCAGATCACCACCTGCTTGCCGGATTTCGGATGAATGACGACGGGCGTGCAGTAACCCGCGGGGTCGGTGAGTGACCGCCACACTTCCTGGCCGGTGTTGCGGTCGAGTGCGAGCAGACACGCGCCGGCTTTTGCACCGAGGTGAACCAGGAGGTTGTCGCCGTCGACGACGGGCGAGCCCGCGAAGCCCCATTCCGGAACGCGGGCGCCGAACTTCGCGACCGTGTCGTGCTGCCAGAGCACTTCGCCCGTCTTCGCGTCGAAGCAGAACAGGTGACCGACCGCGCCGAGCGTATAAACTCGGCCGTCGTGAATCGTGGGAGAGGTCCGCGGGCCGTTGGCGTAGCCGCCGAGGTTGCCGTACCGCACCGCGTACTTGTGCGACCACAGCGGTTTGCCGGTGGCCGCGTCGAAGCACAGCACGCGTTCGGTGCCGTCGGGCTTGTCGTCCTTTTGCTTCGCGACGGGCGCTGCGAGGTCGAGCGTGTAGACGTGGCCGTCCGCGACGGTCACGCCGGCGTATCCGCCGCCGACCGGTTGCTTCCACACGGTCTTGAGGCCGTTCGCGGGCCACTTGTCGGGCAGGGCGGGCGCGTTCCAAGTGCCGTCTCCCCGCGGCCCGCGCCACCGCGGCCAGTCTTCACCGGCCGACGGTGCTGTGAGCAGCGGAGCGAAGAGGAGGGCGAGCGCGAACCGCGTCATACCTTCACGGTCTCCCCGGCGCCGTGGTTGGCGGCGCTCCGGTTCGCGGCCTCGATGAACCCGATGATCTCGATCGTCTCCGCGATCTCCAGCGGCGGCTTGCCCGTCTTGAACATCTCCACGATCTTCTTCACCAGCTCGCGGTAGATGAACTTCGTGCCCACCGTGACCGGCTGAATCGCCTTTTCGGAGAAGCCCACGAACCCGTAGCCGCTCGCGCCGGCGCGGATGCCGCGGAGCGTCGCGACGCGGCCGTCGGCCCAGTGCCCGGTCGCCACGTCCACGCCCTTCTCGTGCGTGCAGGTCACGCGCTTGCACCCCGGCCCCATCAGCGTGTACAGCACCTCGACGCCGTGGATGCCGTAGTGATACAGCCCCGCGTTGCGCTCGGGGATCGGCGAGAGCGACGCCGGCGCGTACACCACGCACCCGACCAGCTTGCCGCGCTTCGGGTCGGCCACGAAATCAACGACTTCCGGCGCGTACCGCAGCGACGAAGAGGAGAACACCGGCACCTTCTTCTTGGCCGCAAGCTCGGCGATCTTCTTCGCGTCCTCGACGGAGCAGGTGTACGGCTTGTCCACGAAGCACGGGATGCCGGCTTCGAGGAACGGCTTCGCGCGCTCGTAGTGGACGGTGCCGTCAACCGCCTCGATCAGCATGCCGTCTACCTTGCCGATCATGTCGGTGGGCTTGTCGACGAGTGGAACGCCGAAATCCTTCATCTGCTTCGTGAAGCCCTCGACGCGCTCTGGCGACAGCTTCGACTCGCCGGGGCAGCCGACGACGACCTTCGCCCCTTCGACGAACTGCTCCTGATCCTTGCCGATGTGGTTCAGCCGCTTGGTGAACTCGACACAGTGCGAGGTGTCGAAGTCGAGGATGCCGAGTTTGATCATGGCTGGCTCTGTTGTGGTCCGGTCACTCCGTGACCGGAGCGATACGGCGCGGGTCGCAGAACGAGGGATCGAGTCGCGCCACCATCCGTGCAGCTTCCGGTCACTCCGTGACCGGACCACGGGAGGCGGTTACTCTCTTCGTAATGCCGGGATGACCGGCACACGCAGGATACCCGCTGTCGCGGCGGATGCCACAACGAACCCGACGCACAGCACCATTCCGAGCATGGCCGCGAGCCGCACCCACGGTACCGCGGCCCCGCTCGCGACGTGCGGCGCTACCGATGCCAGCGCCGCGAGCACCCCGCTGCCCAATCCGACGACCAACAGGAGCGCGTGTTCGACGATCACGAGGAACTGCAGCGCCCGCGTGCGGTACCCGACGGCACGGAGCAGCGCGAGTTCGCCCAGGCGCTCCCATACTCCACGGAGAATCACCACCGCGAGCCCCAAAACGCCGAGGAGCAATCCGAAGCCTCCCAGGAGCTGAAACGTCGAAAGGTACGCGCCGATCACGGCCTGATACGACGCGACGCGGTCGCGCGCGGGGGTGGCCGTGAGGCCGTTGGCGCGGAACCCGACCTGAAGGACGCGCGCGACCGCTTCTTCCTTGCCGGGTGCGGTCCGGATGAGAAACGCGCGGAAGCCGGTTTGCTTCGGGAAGACGCGAACGAACTCCGCGTCGAGCGCGATCAACTCGCTCTGGAACGGACTATCGACCAGCGTGCCGACGATGCGGAACATCACGTCCCGGCCGTCGTCGCCGGGCATCGTGAACGTGTCGCCGACCGCCTTCTTCAGCATCCACTGTGCGGTGTTTTGTTCGCAAAACACCGGGACCGCACTTTCGCCGTCGGGGCGTTTCAGCAACCGCCACGGGTTCGCCTTCTCCTCCGGCGTCTTCGCGAGAGTCTCGTAGAACTTGAACCGCCGCTCGCCCGCCAGCAGCGATTCCGGCACCCCGAGCACGCGCGGGCGCGCGGCTTGAAACAGATTCGCGCAACTCGCGTCGTCGCCGCCGCGCACCCTGAGCGAAAGCACTTCTTCTATTGAGGCGAGATCGTCTTTCGCGCGGAGGAAATCGGGCGATTCCGGCAAGTCGTCCTTGTCGGCACCGACGGGCGCGTACGCGCGTTTGAGTTGCTTTTCCAGGTCCGCGCGGCCGAGGCCGGTGTCGAACGGCTGGAACAGCGGCACGTCGGTTTCCGCGATCAGGTTGAACCCGCCGCTGCCGCCCGTCTTGTCCAGAAACTCCCGGTCGGGCTGTCGCCGGAAGCTCTCGACCGCGACGAGCAGGAACGCGGCGGCCGCGATCAGCGCTGCCGTCAGCAGGCTGCGTGCGGGGTTGCGGGCCGCGTTTCGCGTACCGAGTTGCGTCAGCGCGGGAAGGCCGCGACCGTTGACGACCGCGTGCCGCGTGCTCCGCATCCACACCGACACCCACGCGAGCGCCGCGGTGAGCAGCAGCCCGCCGCCGCCGAAGAACGTCATCGCGCGGAAGTCCGGGTTGTCCACGAACCCGCCCGTCGCGATGAGTGCGATCCCGACGACGAGAGCGCCCGCCGCCAGCCACCGCGGCCACCGCGCCGGCGGCTTGACGGTATTGACCGCGACCGCGGTTTCGCCGCGGAGCAGGGCAGGGGGCGGGACCTTCACCAGCCCGCGCACGCTGAACCACAGGGCGCCGAGCGCCATCAGTACGGTCGAGCCGAAGCCGATCGCGAAGCTGGTCGCGGAAACGTGCGGCCTGAGATACGCGCGCACCTCCGAATCGGGCCACAGGTCGAGGAGTACGGTGAGAAGCAGTCGGTTGTACGCGACGCCGGCCGCGAGCCCGAGGGCCGCGCCGACCGCCGCGACGATGAGCCCTTCCGTGAGGAGCAACCGCCGCACGCGCTTCACCGCGAACCCGGCCGCGAGGAGCAACCCGACCTCCTTTGCGCGGCGGTCGAGCGAGAGCCGGAACAGCAACCCGACGAGCATGAGCGCCGCGGCGATGAGGAAGCAACTGAAGCCCAGGAACAGCCCGCCGAAGTCGGTGCCACCCTTGCTCGCGGTGAGCAGCCGCTCGCGGATCGGATCGAAGCGGAACTCGGACGCCTCCGCACCGAGATGCGCGGGCAACTCGCGCCGGAGCCGCTCGATCGTGTCTTCCGGTTCGCCCGCCGGCGCGACGCGAACCGACGTGTCCGTGCCGTACTGGCTCTTGAAGAACGCGCGGGCGGTCGCGAGGTTCACGTAGGCCATCGGGGTGGCCTTGTTGCCGGTGTAGAAGATGCTCCGCGGGTGCTTGTTCGGCACGCGCTCGCGGATCTTCTTGTTCGGCAGCACCGGCGGGCGGTCCCAGTCGAACAGGTTGCTGCGGTCGTCGGTCACGCCGCGGATCTCCGGCGTGAGGTTGCGGTCGCGGGCGGCGCCCGAGAGCGGGACGTAGCCGCGCAGGGTCAGCTCCCGCTCTTCGATCTTCCCCTCACCCTCCACGTCCGGGTTGTAGTAGGTGAGTTTCAGTTTCGTGCCGGCCGGGAGCCGGTTGAGTTCGGAGTTCGGCCATTCGAGCAACACCACCTCACCGTCTGCCAGTGCGGCCACACCTTTCGGAAGGAACGGGCCGAGCGGGGGCGCGGCGCCGGGGTTCAGCCCCGCGATGATCGGGTAGGGGATCTCTTTTTTGTCGTGCGTCAGGGCGTCCGCGACGTACACAACGGTCGGCTCGGCGCGCAGGCCGAGTTTCTTTGCGGCGGACTCGATCGCGGCCACCTTCGCGGGCGGGATAACGAGTTCGGTCGATTCGACGCTGACGTAGCCGCCCGCGCCGAACCGCTTGCCGATCGCGCGGAACTTCAGCCCGTACTCTTCGGCGCGCAAATTCGGTCGCAGCGCGGCGTTCAGGTCGTCCGCCGAAGCGCCGCGGGCGAGCAGAACGGTCGCGACCGGCGCGGCGTCTCCGGTGGCGAACCGCGAGAGGGTCGGCACCGGCACGAACACGTTCAGCGGCGCGGCCGGATTGGGGGTGAGGTTGAAGTCGGCCTCCGGCGCGTCGGGGGGTAACACCGCCGCGACTTCGAGTTCTTCCGTGCTGGTTACCTCGTCGACGTCGCGCTTGGCGAACGACGACGTTCGCGGCAGACCCGAGAAGTTTTCGACGCCGAGGCGTATGCGGTCGCCGGCCTTCGCGCCGAGCTTCTCCGCAACCCGGGCCGACAGCACGATCGGCGGGTATTCGCCCTTCCGGACGTTCTTCCGCCGGTCCGCCTCCCAGTTGACACCCGAAGCGCCCGCCGGCGCGAATCGCTGATCGACACCCAGAACGGTGACGCGGCCGAGGTACGGCGCGGTGACCGGGTCGCCGTCGGCCTGGAGCGAGCCGGGGAGCATCAGCACCGGCGCCACGCGGCCGGGCAGACCGTCGGTGATGCTACTGTCGTCGTCGCGGGTGACGCGCACCGGCCGGGGGAGGAACGCGACGGCATCGACGCCGCCGAGTTGTCGTTCGACGCGGTCGCGCAGGCTGCCGCGGAGCGAATCGCCCACGAGTAGCGCGCCGGTGAGCACGGCCGATCCGACCGCGACCCCCAGCAGCACCGCAAGGTTGCCGCGGGCGTGATAGCCGAGATTGCGGAGGATGAGCGTCGATGATGTGAGCATGTGGGGTGATCGAGGCTTGGCTTCTTGTGGGGCAGGCCGCCTGGCCTGCCAACGCTTCGGCAGGCCAGGCGGCCCGCCCCGCGACAAAAGCAGGCGTCAGACGGCTTGAAGGGTACCATCGTTCATCTCGAAACGCCGCGGGAGCAGTTTCGCCAGTTCGGCGCTGTGCGTGACCACCACCAGCACGTTCCGCTCTTGCTGGTGGAGCTGCATGAGCAGTTCGCCGACCGACTGCGCGTTGGTGCGGTCGAGGTTGCCGGTCGGCTCGTCCGCGAGCAGGAGCGTGGGCTTCAGCACGAGCGCGCGAGCGACCGCGACCCGCTGCCGTTCGCCGCCGGAGAGTTCCGCGGGGCGGTGGTCGAGCCGCCCGCCGAGCCCGACGCGGTCGAGCAGTTGCCGCGCGTACGCTTCGGTTTCGGCGGCCGGTACCGTCGTGTTCACGAGCGTCGGGATGAGGACGTTTTCCAGCACCGAGCACTGCGGGAGCAGGTGGTGGTCCTGAAATACGAACCCGATCCGCGCGTTGCGGAAGCTCGCGAGTTCCGGTTCGGTCAGCGCGAACGGGTTTGTACCGTCGAGGGCCACTTTGCCGCCGGTGGGGCGGTCGAGGGTGCCGAGGATGTGGAGCAGTGTGCTCTTGCCGGACCCGGACGGCCCCATCACGGCGACCGCGTCGCCGCGGTCGAGCTTCAGGCTCACGCCGCGCAGCACGGACAGCGTCCCGCTTCGGGTGGGGTACTCTTTCGAGACGTTATCGACGACGAGTGACATCGCGTGGTCATTCCAGCATGAGGGCGGCCAGCGCCAGCGTGCCGAGGCCGTAGAAGGTGTATTCGACGTCGGTGCGATCGTCCCACAGCCCGCCGCGGAAGCCGCCGCCCGGAGGTACCGTGAAGCCCGACTTCGCGGGCAACGGCGCACCCGAGGCGAAGACCCGCTCGCACGCGAACGCGTAATCGCGCACGCTCTCCCAGTCGAGTTTCGACGCGTGGCCGAGCTGGTCGAGCGTCCAGCCGCCCGTGAAGGTGGACAGCAGGTCGGCGGCCGGGATGCGGTCGTTCGCTCGCAGCCCGCCCTCGAAAGGGGAGGGGAGTGCGGAGAGGAATTCGGCCGTTTCGAGCTTCTCCGCGTCGGACAACTCGCCGAGGATCTGCAACAGCCCCACGCCCGCGGCGGTCGGGTTCGTGCCGCTGCGCTTCATCGCGGCGATCTCGACGTACCCGCCGTCGGGTCGGCGCCGCGACTTCACGAACGACGCCAGCTTTTCCGGTTCCGGGTTCGGCCGGTCGAGCAGTTGCAGGCACAGCGTCACGAGGAAACTGGTGTACGTGCTGCCGTGCGGCGCGCCGGGCGCTTTGCCGTACCCGCCGTCGGGCGTGCGGAACGTTTCGAGCGTCGCGGCGACGCGGTCGCGCCAGTCGGCCGGGGCGTCGGCCAGGATGTCCGGCCCGCCCCCGATCGGCACAAGGTAGCAACTCACCACGAGTGAGAAGAAGTCCACCACGCCCGCGGACCCCGTCATCCTGGCGCGGAGAAAGTTCGCGGCCCTTCCGCACGCGTCCGGGTTCAGCGCCTGCAAAACGGCAAGCGAACGCAACGCGAACCCGGTGTAGTAGAGGTCGGACGGTCCCTCGCGGCCGGAAAACCCGCCGTCCGGGTTCTGCGCACCGAGCAGATACTGCGCGTTCCGCTCGCGCACCGCGGCCGGGAGCCGCTCGACCCCGTCGAGCAACCGGTTCGTGAGGCGCGTGAGGTACGGCTCGGCTTCGGTCACGATTGCTCTTCCAACTTGGCGCGGATGTGTGGCGGGATGTCGAGCGCCTCGATATGATCCGGGCCGAGCGAGCGGCAGAACACGGACGTCATCCGCCCGGCCGCGACCGCGTCGCCGCGCTGGTTGGTGAACTCGAACCGGTAGCTCACCGACTTCGTACCGAGCTTTTCGAGTTTCACGCCGATCGTGAGCACGTCCTGAAACTTCGCGGGCTTTTGGTAGTCGCAGGCGACCGACACCCGCGGGAAGCCCCACTTCACGCCGTCCGCGATCCAGCTCACCGACAGCCCGAGGCTGCGCAAAAAGTCCGACTCCGCGACCTCCATGAACCGGAAGTAGTTCGAGAAGTGCATGATGCCGGCCATGTCGGTGTCGCCGAATTCGACGCGGCGCGTGATGGAAAACGGTGTCATTTGTAACGCGGAACCCGGAGCGCAGAACTCGGAACGGAGAGCGGCCGGTCGTTAGTGGGGCGCCGGGCCGGCCGGTTCGGGGCTCCGCGCCCCGTGCCCCGCGCCTTGCGCCCGTTGGATTCGTTCGATGAGCGCGACGGTCTCGCGGGCCATCACGTCGGCCGTGAACCGCTCGCGCACGGCCGCTTCGCCCGCCAGACCGGTTCGGTAACGGAACGTGTGGTCGGTGAGCACACGGGCCAGGCCGTCGGCGAGTTCGGGGATCGAGTCGGGGTCCACCAGGAGCCCGCCGCCGCTGAGCTCGACCAGTTCCGGGAACGAGCCGTGGGCCGGGAGCACCACCGGGACGCCGTTGGCCCACGCTTCGAGCACGTAGAGCCCCTTCGGCTCGCGGTAGGTGGTCGGCACGCACAGCACGTCGATCGAGCGCATGAACCGCACCTTGTCGTCGTGCGTCGGGCACTCGACGTGCTCGAAGTCCGCCAACAGCCCCGCGGCTTCGAGCCGCTTCACCTGCTCGTCGTAATACGGGCGGTTGTTCTCGCCGAGCCAGCCGCTCGCCTTCAGCTTCGCCGCGGGCGCGCCGGGCGTTCGGCGCATCGCGACGAACGCCTCGACGACCCGGTGGAAGCCCTTCTCCGGACAGATGCGCGCGAAGTAGCCGACCGTGAGCGGGCCGTCCGTCCGCACCTCGATCGGGCCGCCGTGGCCGGCCAGATTGATCCCCGGCTGCACGACGTGGATGCTCTCGCGCGGCACACCGAGATAACCCGCCATGTGGTCCGCGTAGTAGGCGCTCGTGCTGATGTACGCGTCCACCGACCGGCCGTTGTCGCGGATCAGTCGGGTGCAGTGCGCCCGTTCGGCGCCGGACAGTTCGTCGAGGAAGATGTCGTCGCCCTGGAGCGTGACGAACACCGGAACGCCGAGCGCCTGCTTCACCGCGGGGACCGCGCCGGACAGCAGCGCGTTGGTGAAGAGCACCACGTCCGGCTTCTCGTCCCGCAGGTACTCGACCAGCTCCGCGACTTCTTTCGCCTGTTTGCCGTTCGCCCCTTGCAGCATCGAGATAGTGAGGTCGCCCTGTTCGCTGTATTTCGCACGCACAGCGAACCGCGACACCCACTTCAACAGCCAGCGGAAGTTGAACAGCCGGTCGAGGAACCGCGGCGTGTGTCGGAACAGCCAGAATCGCTGTTCGAGGTAAATGTTGATCCCGCCGAAGAACACCCGGTTCTGCGACGCGTCGGGCTCGTCCACCTTGATCGGCATGTACGCCGGGATCAGCAACGCGTCGTGGCCGAGCCGCCGCAGCGCGGTGACGAGCGTGTTGTCGCGCATGCAACTGCCGCAGTACATGCCCGCGGCGCCGGCGGTGATGAACGCGATGCGCATGGCCCGTTCGCCTGGAGTTGGGCGGGTGCCGATTGTCTTACGGCAGATACCGGATCGCGGCGAACGGCTTTCAGGGGGCAGGGCAGTGGACCAAGCCGCTGAAGACAGAGCCACGGATGAACACAGATAGACACAGATCAGAAGAGCGACCGAGTTGAACTCGCTCCACTACCTTTAATCTGTGTTCATCTGTGTTCATCCGTGGCTTTGCAGTTCTGCTATCGCCTCCGGTTTGTCACGGCTCGTGGACGCGCGAGGAACGGGCTGCTAATCTGGTCGCGATCGTGTCACCGGAATCGGGGGCCTCCATGACCGTTTGTTCGATCCGTTGGTGCCGCTTCGCCCTCGTCGCGGTCGGGTTATTCGGAATGCTGTTCGCCGCGACCGCCCAGCCGCCAAAGCCGAAAGACGCGGCCGACCCCGCCGACGACCCGCTCCCCGACGGGGCGAAGGTGCGGTACGGCATCTCCCGACCGATCCTCCGCGGCAACCCGCACGTCGGGCTCGTCGGGCCGAAGTTTCACGACTTCCTCGCGCCGACCATGGAGGGCGGTGTGCGGCGCTACAACCTCGGCACCGGCCGGCCGCTCAACGAGGGTCCGGTGTGTCCCGGCCGCGTGGTCGTGTCCGCCGACGGGAAGCGCGCCGTGGTGTCCCGGTTCGGTAGCCTGATGGTGGTAGAGGTTGCCAGCGGCAAGCAGCTCCTCGCGGTGAAGCCGCCCGAGGGCGTTGTGATCGTCGGGATCGCCGGCGCGTCGCTCTCGGCCAACGGCAACCTGCTCGCTTACGGCGGGCGCGGGCGGGACGGCAAGGGCGAGGTCGTGGTGTGGGACGTGGACAAAAACGCGATCGTCGCGCGGGTCGAAACGGCCGTCCAGGCGCCGGTCTTCCCGCTGTTAGCCCCCAACGGCACCACGCTCGTCACCCACGGCCCGCCGGTGGCCCGGATCACGCTTCAGCGGATGGAACCCGGCGCGCCGCCCGTGCCCCAACCGCCGGCGATCGACCCCGAACTCATGCGAGTGGCGCAGGTGTGGGAGGTGGCCAGCGGGCAGGAACTGTTCCGCGCCCGCGTCACCGGGATGGGCGGGATGGTCGTCTCCTCCGCGTTCTCCGGCGACAGCGGGTTCGTAGCGCTGGCCTGCGGCGACGGTCCCGTCGATCTGTTCGACGTGAACACCGGCAATCGCACCCAGACGCTGCTCGGCCGCAAGGGGATGGGGGTGAAGGTCGCGGTGTCGCCGGACGGCAAGACGGTGGCCGCGGTCGCGCCGGACTACCGCGTTCAGCGGTGGAACTCGGCCGACGGCAAGTCGCTGGGCGTGACCGACCCGCCGCCGGCGATCCTCGTGGACGAGATCAGCGGGCTCGCCTTCAGCGACAACGAGAAGGTCGTGGGCTGGCAGACGCAGGCGCAGTTCTGCACGGCGTGGGAGGCGCCGAGCGGCCGGCTGCTGAGCCCGCTGTCGGAGCACATCGCCGCGATCCGCAGCACGTCCGCCCCGATCGACGGAAAGGACCTCTACACCTCTGGCGACGACGGCCGCGTGTTCCGCTGGGACTACCCGACCGGGGCGCCGAACGAGGCGGTCACGCTCCACCCCGCGCGGCTCCCCGGCCACCCCCTGTTGCGCCCGGTCGTCGTGGTCTCCGCCGACGGGACGAAGGCGTCCGGCGTCCGGGCGCCGATCGAGGTGTTCGAGATGGCCAACGGCACCGACCTGTTCGTCGTGCCGCCGCCGTCGGCCGCGCCGGCGCTACAGTCTCACTTCACCTCTCCCGACGGTACGAAGGTAATCAACGTCTGCCGCCCGAACGACGGGAAACGGGCCGGGGCGCTCGTGGTCTGGGACCTGCCGACCGAGAAGCGCGTGCTCGAACTGGAGATCCCGCCGTCCACGGTCATCCCGAAGGCCTCGATGACGCCGGACGGGAGCCGGCTGGTGGTACTGACGCACACCCGCGACGCCGTGACCGGCCAACCCGCGGTGCTGGTGACCGGCTGGGACGTGAAGACGGGCAAGAAGCTCGGCGAGGTGGCCGACCCGACCGTGTTGGAAACGGTGTACGTGACCGCGGTCGGCGAGTCGCAGGCGGTGCTGCTCTCGCGGTCGGGGCGGCTGTGGTCGGTGGACTACGTCGCCGGTAAGATCGGCCGGGACATCGACCGGCTGCCGGCGGCCTTCAACGGCGAGGTTCCGGTGTACCTCCCGGTGGTGTTCAGCGAGGACGGCAAGCAGTTCGCAACCGGCATCCAGGGCACGCGGGTCGAAACTTACGGCGTGCGGGTGTACGAGTGGCCGACGGGTAAGCAGCTCCGCACGTACACCGGCCACGTCGCCCCGGTCAGCGCGCTGCGGTTCACGCCGGACGGCAAGTACCTCAAGTCCGGCTCTCAGGATACGAGCGTGCTGTTGTGGGACCTGAGCAAGGTGCCCAAGGAACAGCCGGTGGAGAAGCTGCCAATGGAGAAGGTTCCGGAGAAGTGACGGACCGTTCTTCCGTAGCCGGCCCCGGCCGGGGCCGGCTACAGTAAGCCCTCGCC
>JAFKJJ010000017.1 GCA_017306025.1 Planctomycetota bacterium | reverse complement strand
CAAGTCGATGATCGGGCACTCCATCGGCGCGAGCGGCGCGATCGAGGCGGCGGCGCTGGCGATGAGCCTCAAGACGCAGGTGTACCCGCCGACGATCAACCTGACGAACCCCGACCCGGCGTGCGACCTGGACTACATCCCGAACACGGCGCGGGAGGCGAAGGTGAAGTACGGCCTTTCCACCAGCTTCGGGTTCGGCGGCCAGAACGGCGCGCTGGTGATGGCCGCGGTGTGAGTGCCTCGCGGCGAAATTACCTCGGAATGATATCGCCCCGAGCCGTTACGACGGCCTCTAACCGGTCGAGAAACGAAGCGTAAGCCCATTTCCAATCGGATGCATCTTCGCCGGTATTGTGGGCGCATTGGTAGATGCCGGCGAGGCGCCAACCGGTTGCATCAAAGCCAAAGTGGGCGTACCGATTCCGCATTTCGTTCGTTCCCGGATCGCGGGCGGCGCATTCCGCCATTGCAAATGTTGCGATTCCGAAATCATCGGTGACCTACCTGCGCTGCACGTGCGAGGCGGGCGGGTCGCCGACGCGGCCCGCGCGCCGGTCCGGGACTTCCGCCGGCGGACCGGTAGGCGGGTGATGCGGCCGATGACCTCCGACGAGCACCCGGTGTACGAGGGGCCATAGGTCCGCGGGCACGTGGGCGTGCCACCACGCACGGGTCGTCCGGGTCGGCCCTGGAAGCCGTCCACGATGGTCCCACCGGCGGTCACGTACGCCACGGCCCACAAGGAGCGGGAGAACAACCGCGCGGCGCGGGTGGCGTTCGGGACGGCGGCGGTGGCCGTGACCCGGTCGGCCGCCGACCGGGTGGCGAACGCGAGCGTTGTGAATCGGTGCGGTCGGAAGGTGCGGAAGGGGTACGGGGTCTCGGCGGATGGGCGTGCATCGCGTCGCGACCGCGTTCCGCTACTCCCGTTACAACGTCGGCGGGCCGGCGCGTGAAGGGCGAGAAGGGGCGGTGGCACAGCGGACCCCGGCGATGGCCGCCGGGCGAACGGATCGCGTGTCGTCCGTGTCGGGGCGAGTGACCGCCCCCGCCCGACACGTGCAGCGCGAGTGGGTCACTACCTGCCCCCTCACACCGCCCACAACCGAGAACTAAACGGCCCTGCCAACTCTTTACGGGTGCTAGACACCCTCTTCCGCACGGGGTATCCTTACCCCTCATTGACTGCTTGTGACATCCGTCACAAGCAGCGCCTTTAACCCCGGTCGAGCTCGCCGGCGGAAGGTTTCCCTCTCCGACCTCTGCCACCGCGGCCGACCGGGTTTTCGTTTGCTCGCGCCAAGCCAGGATGCCACATGTCTCCCTCTCGCTCTCGCCGGCCGCGGTTCCCGTGGCTGCTCGTTGTCCTCTGTGCGTTGCCCGTCGGACTACTCGGCGCGGCTCCCACGAGTCCGCTCGTCCTGTTCGGGGCCGGGTGGGAGCCGTTCGGGTTCCTCACCTCGGCCGCCTACGGGTTGGGTGAGAAACTCGGCCTCCTGGGCTGTCTCGCGGTCGCGGTCGGGGGGCTGGGGTACGCCGCCTGGCTCATGAAACAGGTGTACGCGGCCGACACCGGTACGCCCGAGATGCAGAAGGTCGCGCGGGCCGTCCGCGCGGGCGCCAACGCGTACCTGCGGCGGCAGTTCCGCGTCGTCGGCGTGCTCATCGTGTTCCTCACGGTCGTCATCATCGGGGCGAAGTGGCCGTGGAAGGTCGAGCCCGGGATGCACTCGGCCGTCGAGCTCCAGACGATCGCCGTCGGGCGCGGGGTCGCGTTCCTGATGGGCGCGCTGTTCTCCGCGGCCGTCGGGTTCACCGGGATGCGGCTCGCGACGGCCGGCAACCTGCGCGTCGCGGCCGCGGCCCGCACGAACTTCGGCGACGCGATGCGGATGGCCTACCGCACCGGCACCATCACCGGCATGTTCACCTGCGGGCTCGGGCTGCTCGGCGGCGCGATCATCCTGCTCGTGTTCGGCGAACTGGCCTACGAGATCCTCATCGGCTACGGCTTCGGCGGCTCGCTCCTGGCGCTGTTCATGCGCGTCGGCGGCGGCATCTACACGAAGGCGGCCGACGTGGGCGCCGATCTCGTGGGCAAGGTGGAGCACGCGATCGCCGAGGACGACCCGCGGAACGCGGCCACGGTCGCCGACAACGTCGGCGACAACGTCGGCGACTGCGCCGGGATGGCGGCCGACGTGTTCGAGAGCTACTCCGTGACGATGGTCGCGTCGGTGATGCTCGGCTACGCCGCGTTCGGCTACAAGGGGATGATCTTCCCGCTGCTCGTGCAGGCGGTGGGCGTGGTCGCGAGCGTCATCAGCACGTCGCTGGTCGGCCGCGGGATCACCACCGGCGACAGCGCGATCGCGATGCACTCCATCAACCGCGGGTTCTGGCGCAGCGCCGCCATCAGCACCGTCGGGTTCATGCTGTTCGGCCTGATCTACCTGCAGTTCGACGCGGCGTACATCGCCGAGCGCGGCATCGACAAGGGCATGTACCAGGAGCTGTACGACCCGGACAACGCCCCCCTCCTGGCGGAACTGAAGCTGCCCCCGGTACAGGGGAAGAGCGTGGCCGAGCGGGTGAAGCAGCTCCGCGACCTGCGCAACGGGCCGGAGCGGAACGACGAGAAGACGCTCAGGCTGGAGGAGGAGGTGGACCGGTTCCGGGCCGACGCGCTGGCCGCGTGGCGCGCGCTGGACCCGACCAAGAAGAACGAGCTGGCCGGCAAACGGGTGCAACTGGCCGCGGCCGACGGGGAGCACGAGCGGGCGCTCGTGAAGGAGCTGAAGGACCGCGGGATCGCCCAGGAGGGCGACCACCGCGGCACCGCGACGATGGTCGAACTGGCGCAGGCCCGCTACCACGTCCCGCTGAAGCCGGGCATCAACCTGGCGATCGCGTGGTGCTGTCTCATCGGCATCGTCCTCGCGGTCGCGCTCAACAAGTGTACCGAGTACTGGACCAGCACCGAGTACAGCCCGGTGAAGGAGGTGGTGAAATCGAGCAGCACCGGCCACGCGACCAACATCATCTCGGGGCTGGCGCTGGGCCTCGAAAGTTCGGTGTGGGCGGTCCTCATCATCTCGGCGGCGATCCTCGGCTCGGTCGCGGTGTGCAACGACGCGCAGAACCTGCTCTACATGGCGTTCGGCGTCGCGATGTGCGGCATCGGGATGCTGACGCTGACCGGCGACACGATCAGCATGGACGTGTTCGGCCCGATCGCCGACAACGCCAACGGGATCGGCGAGATGGCGTTCAACCGCGACCTCAACGGCAAGGACCTCAAGCCCGGCGACCCGGGCTTCATGAGCGAGGCCGAGAACAAGGCCGCGCGGCAGATCCTGGCGGATCTCGACGCGGTGGGCAACACCACGAAGGCGATCACGAAGGGCGTGGCGATCGGCTCGGCGGTCATCGCGGCCGTGTCGCTGTTCGCGAGCTTCATCGCGGTGCTCGTGACCGGCTCCGAGGAGAAGATCGGGCAGCTCCTCATCGGCGACTTCACACAGGGCGCGTCGAAGCTGACCGTCGCGGAGCCGCTGGTGTTCATCGGGATGTTGATCGGCGGCGCGGTGCCGTTCCTGTTCAGTTCGATGACCATTCGCGCCGTGGGCCGGGCGGCCTACCTGATCGTGTTCGAGTGCCGCAAACAGTTCCGCGACCCCGAGATCATGGCCGGCACGAAGACGCCCGATTACGGCCGCGTGGTCGATATCTGCACGGGCACCGCCCAGCGCGAACTGATCGGCCCCGGCCTGCTGGCGATCGGCACCCCGCTCGTCGTGGGGTTCTTGCTGGGGCCGTTCGCGCTCGGCGGATTCTTGGCCGGGATGATCCTGAGCGGTCAGCTGATGGCCGTGTTCATGTCGAACGCCGGCGGCGCGTGGGACAACGCCAAGAAGATGATCGAAGACGAGCCGAAGGACCGGGAGCGCAACACGGGCAAAGGCAGCGAGAAGCACAAGGCGAGCGTCACCGGCGACACCGTGGGCGACCCGCTGAAGGACACGAGCGGCCCGGCGATCAACCCGCTCATCAAGGTGATGAACATGGTGAGCCTCCTCGCGCTGCCGCTGGTGATCCTGCACAACCTGAACGACGGCACGGGCAACCGGATGCTCGGGCTAACGGTCGCGGTGATCGCGGCCCTCGCCGTGTTGTGGGCGTGGTGGCAGTCGAAGAAGGAAACGACCGAAGAGACCTCGCACGCGATGGACGAGGCCCCGCCGGCGAACAGCCCGGCGGGAGCGCCCAAGGGCTGACGAAAACCTGACGCGGTGCGACGGCCGGGCGACACCGATGTCGCCCGGCCGTCATTTTGCGCGGACCGTATGTCGAGCCTTCGACTTCGCGCACCGTTCACCGATTTATCTCACAAGATCTGCCGTTTTTTGTTGGTAATCGCGCGAGCGCGGTTGTTACCTTCTGCCTCGCCGACGGCCGAAGGTTCCCTGCGGGTTGCCCCGAACACGTCACACGGCCCGTCGGTTCTCTTCCCATTTCGCCCCTTTCCCGTCGCCCACAGGAGTCACGTCCGATGACGAAGACGATGTCGCGCCGCCGCTTTCTGAAGTCCGCGGCCTACGGGTCCGCCGGCGGCGCGGTGCTGGGTACCGCAGCCTCCGCGCTCGCCACTTCCGGGACCGATTTCGCCATCCAGGGGATCGACGTGTCCCACTACCAGGGGTCGATCAACTGGACCAGCGTCAAGAACAGCGGCAAGAAGTTCGCCTTCATGAAGGCGACCGAAGGGACCACGTACACCGACCCGACGTTTGCCACCAACTGGGCGGGGGCGAAGGCGGCCGGGCTGATCCGCGGGGCGTACCACTTCGGCCACCCGGGCAGCAGCGCCGTCAACCAGGCGAACCGGTTTTGCGACGTGGTCAAGCCGACCTCCGGCGACCTCCAGATGATGCTCGACCTCGAAGCGACCGACGGCGTGTCGCCGTCCGGGGTGCGGAGTTGGGTCGTGGCGTTTATCAACCAGATCGTGGCCCGCACCGGCCGTCCGGGGATCATCTACACGGGGTTCTACTTCTGGCGCGACAGCGCCGGGAACGGCTCGAACCTCAACTGCCCCCTGTTCCTCGCCGCCTACGTCAGTAACCCGGACGCTTACGTTCCGGCCGCGTGGTCCTACTTCACGTTCTGGCAGTACACCTCCAGCGGCACCTGCCCCGGCATCAGCGGGAACGTGGACCGCGACGCCTTCAACGGCAGCACCACCGGGCTGAACAACCTGCGCCTGCCGTGACCGATCGACCGCGCCCCGTTCGAGCGAATTCCCTTCGCCCTTCACCACACTTCACCGAGGAGCATCCGATGACCACGATGTCGCGCCGACGATTCCTCAAGACCGCGGCCTACGGGGCCGCCGGCGGTGGCGTGCTAGGCACCGCCGCCTCCGCGCCGGGCGTGTCGGGCACCGACTACGCCATCCAGGGGGTCGACGTCGCCAGCTACCAGGGTTACCCGGACTGGACGAGCGTCAAGAACAGCGGGAAGACGTTCGTGTTCAACAAGGCGACCGAAGGGACGACGTACACCAACCCGTACTTCGCCACCAACTGGTCGCGGATCAAGAGCGCCGGTCTGATCCGCGGAGCGTACCACTACGGCCGCCCCGGGACCGACCCGGTGGCACAGGCGGACTACTTCATCAACACCGTCCACCCGACCAGCGGCGACCTCCAGATGATGCTCGACATCGAGGTGACCGACGGGAAGAGCCCCAGCCAGGTGCGGAGCTGGATCGTGGCGTTCATCAACCGGATCAGCGCGCGGACGGGCCGTCCGGGGATCATCTACACGGGGTTCTACTTCTGGCGCGACAGCGCCGGCAACGGCTCGAACCTCAACTGCCCCCTGTTCCTGGCCGCCTACGTGTCGAACCCGAGCGCCTACGTGCCGGCCGCGTGGCCCTACTACACCTTCTGGCAGTACACCTCCAGCGGGAGCGTTCCGGGCATCAGCGGGAACGTGGACCGCGACGCCTTCAACGGCAGCACGAGCGGGCTCAACGCCCTTCGCCTGCCCTGACCCGCGGATTTTCGATTGCCGATTTCCGGTTGGCGATTGGCAGACGGCGTCTCGCGCACCTCCTGTCTTCCGACCGTCACTGGGAATCGGCAATCGAAAATCGGCAACCCGTCGCCGCACCTCGTAGGGGCCTCATCATGTCCTCCTCTCCGGATACGCGCCGCGCGTTCACACTCATCGAACTGCTGGTCGTCATCGCCATCATCGGCGTGCTGATCGGCCTGACCCTCTCGGCCGTACAGAAGACGCGCGAGGCCGCCAAGCGGACCGAGTGCGTGAACAAGCTCCGCCAGCAGGGACTGGCCGTGCTGAACTACGAATCGGCCGTCGGCCACCTGCCGCCCGGCGCTGTGCAGGGGCCGTTCCCGCCCTTCAACGTCCCCGACGGGGTCGGTCACGGGATGTGGGTGTTCCTCCTCCCGCACCTCGACCAGACGCCGGTCGCCTCCCGTTACCGGCTCGACCGCTCTTACGACCACCCGGACAACCAGCCGGCCGCGGCCGCTCGCCTCGTTGTGCTGATGTGCCCGAACGGCGACCCGGCGCGCGCCGAGGAGTGGGAGAACGGCCGGTCCGGCGGCGTGGCGGACTACGTGCCGATCGACGTGAACCCGTTCCTCGCCGACATCGGGCTGATCGACGCGGTCGCGAACTTCGAGAGCGCGCTACCCGCGAACAAGATGGCGAAGCTCACCGACATCACCGACGGCACGTCGAACACGATCCTTTTGGCCGAAGCGAACGGCCGGCCGGGGCTGGCGTGGGCCTCGCCGCTGTCCCCGTGCGGGCTGCGACAGGTGTTCGCCGGGTCGGGCGGGCACCACCGCAACGGAACGCCCGTGTGTCTGGCGGACGGCTCGTGCCGGTTCGCGAGCGATTCGATCGGCATTCGCGTCTTCGGGGCACTCTCGACCCGTTCCGGCGGTGAGACGATCGGCGACTGGTGAGGGCCGGGCGAAGCGGTTCGGCGGTTTGCTTTCGCGCGGCCCGCTGGTACGCTAACCGCGTTGTGCCCTCACCCCCACGCGGCTCGATATGGACCTCTTCGCGATCACGCTCTACTCGCGCGACCCGAGTACCGGCCGGCTGCTGTTGCACGCGATGCCGGTGATGGTGGTCGTGCTGTGCTGCCTGGCCATCGCCTACCGCTATTACTCCGCGTTCCTCGCGGCGCGCGTCGCGGCTCTGGACGATAGCCGCGTCACCCCCGCGCACCGGCTCAACGACGGCCAGAACTACCACCCGACGAACAAGTGGGTGCTGTTCGGGCACCACTTCGCGGCCATTTCCGGCGCCGGTCCGCTCATCGGCCCTGTCCTCGCCATTCAGTACGGTTTCGCGCCGGGTTTGGTGTGGCTCGTCATCGGCGTATGCCTCGCGGGTGCGGTGCAGGACATGCTCGTGATGGCCGCGAGCGTCCGGCGCGACGGCAAGTCGATCGCCGAGATCGCCCGCCAGGAACTCGGTTTCCCGGCGGCAATCATCGCGTCGGTGGCGATCCTGTTCATCGTGATTATCGCGCTGGCGGGGCTGGGCTTTGTGGTCGTGAAGGCGCTCGGCGGTGAAGAGGTGAAGTTGCCCGCGGGGATGAAGATCGTGGTTCATTCGCCAGAGCCTGTAAAAGCGGTCGAGGAACCGAATGGGTCCTGGGTGTTGGATTTCCCAGCGAAGTGCGAAGTTCGCTACGACGAGAAGCAGACGTGGACGAAGCGTCCCGAAGCTTTTCGTGTTCGCTGCAAGGAGAAGCCTATCGAAGCCCGCGTGGCGATCGGGCAGTTTGAAACACAGCCGCTGCTGGTGGCAGAAGATCTTCGTCCGTTCTACATTCTCCCCGCCGGCTCCGTCCAAGTCGTGCCCGGGAGTTCGTGGGGCACGTTCACCATCGCCTGTACGATCCCGATCGCGCTGCTCACCGGGCTGTGGATGTACCGCGTCCGCAAGGGCCGCGTCGTCGAGGCGTCGATCATCGGCGGCACGCTCACGCTCGTCGCGGTGGTCGCGGGGAACTGGATACCGGGCTCGCCACTCGAACGCTTCTTCTCGCTCTCGCGCGAGCAAACCATCGTTGCGCTCGGCTCGTACGGCTTCATCGCCGCCGTTCTTCCGGTGTGGTTGCTCCTCGGGCCGCGCGACTACCTCAGCAGCTTCCTCAAGATCGGAACCGTCGCGCTCTTGGTCGTGAGCGTATGCGTCGCCAACCCCGCTCTCCAGGCGCCGCCCATTAATGAAGTGTTCCTCAACGGCGGGCCGACGTTCCCCGGCAACATTTTCCCGTTCGTGTTCATCTGCATCATGTGCGGGGCGATCAGCGGGTTCCACTCGCTCGTCTCGTCGGGCACGACACCGAAGATGATCGAGAAGGAGTCGCAGATTCGCACCATCGGCTACGGTGCGATGCTCATTGAGGGGCTCGTCGGTGTGGTAGCGCTCGTCGCGGCCGCGGCGCTGCCGTCGGACCTCTACTACGCGATCAACGTCCCCATCGACCAGTCGCCCCGGTGGCAGAAGTCCCTCGACGACGTGTACACGAAATACGGCGTGAACGTGCCGCCGGAAGCGAAGGACCCGGCGCACGCGGCCAACGTCGATTCGCCCGCGCACCTCGACTTGGGGAAGGTCGAGGAGAAGGTGGGCGGGGAGTCGCTCCGCGGGCGCACCGGCGGGGCGGTCACGCTCGCGGTCGGGATGTCGGTCGTGTTCGAACAGGCGTTCCGGTGGGTCGGCGTCACCGGCGAGTGGCTGCTGAAGTACTGGTACCACTTCGCGATCATGTTCGAGGCGCTGTTCATCCTGACTACGATCGACGCGGGTACGCGGATCGCGCGGTTCCTGTTTCAAGAAACCGCGGGCCGCGTCTACAAGCCGTTCGGCCGCCAGGACTGGCTGCCCGGGGCGCTGCTCGCCAGCGGGCTGGTCACCGTGGGGTGGTGCGGGCTGGTCAGCACCGGCAGCATCATGACCATCTGGCCGATGTTCGGCATCGCGAACCAGATCCTCGCGGTGCTGGCCCTCACGCTCGTCACGACGTGGCTCGTGAACGGCGGGCGCGGCCGGTACGCGCCCATCACCGTCTTGCCGATGCTGTTCGTGTGCAGCACCACGCTCACGGCGAGCTACAAGATGGTGTTCGGCCCGTTCTCGCAGATGATCGCCGACGGTCGGGAGAAGGTGGCATCGGGTTCGGTCGAGGCGGTGAAGGCCGGGGAAAAGCTGATCCTCACCGGCTACCTGAACGCGGGCCTGACCGTCTTCGTCGTCACCTGCGTCCTGGCGCTCCTGTTCTGGTCCGCGGCGCGGTGGCTGACGGTGTGGTTCAAACTCGGCGTGCCGCCCGCCAACGGCACCGCCAACCCGACGGGGGGCGCATGACGCGGCACGCGCGCGAGGCGGTCTCGCTCTGCGCCGCCGCGGCCATCGGCGAATCGGCGCTGCTCGCGCTCGTAACGACCGACTGGTCGAACGTCGGCGCACAGGCGCTCCTGTTCGCGTTCCTCGTCGGCCCGGCACTGTTCCTCGCGCTGCTCGTGTGGAGGCGCCGAGCACACGAGCAGCGGTCGCGCGTGCTGTTCGTGGTTACCGCGGCGGTCGCGGCCGGCGGGCTCGCGGTGCTCGGCCACGACCTCTACCGCTTCAACACCGACCCGCTGTTCCGGCGCCAGCCGAACATGAACGGCGTGCTCGTCCCGATCGTACAGTGGTGCGTGGCCGGGGCGGTCTGGGTGTGGCTGGTCGTTGTGGAAACGCGCGAAAAGCGGCAGGCACGGCAACCCCCACGGTCCACAGAAGCGCCGCGGCGCCCCGACCCGACAAACCCGCGGCAATCTGCTTCCTGAATCTGCTTGACGTGGCCCCACACCGACGGCATACCGCACGCATTCCGTGGGAACGTGCTTGGGGGGAGCGGTGATGCGGCGGTTCCTGCTCGCGGCGGGGGTGGCGTGCGCGGTCCTGTTGAACGGTCCCGTCGACGCCCAGTTCAACACGACGATGCCCGGTCAGGTGATCGGGTCGTATCAGGGGAACGTGGTGCCGGTGGGGCAGCGGCTGCCGTCGGCCGCGCCGCAGGCGGGGCAGTCGATTACCGCCAACGCGATGCAGCGGCCCTACGACCCGAACCACCCGTACGACGTGTTCAAGGGCACGAACATCGACCCGCAGAACGTGGTGGCCCCGCTCGTCGCGGACGGCAGACAGTACGCGCCGCCGGACGCGCTCGACCGGCTGTCCGAGCGGATCAAGTCGTTCTTCGTCAGCAACCCGCCCCCGCCGCGCCCGCCGTACGCGCCGGGCATCACCCGCCGCACGCGGGAGCGCATCCAGCACATGTGGCGCCGCGACTGAGCGGGCTTCCGCACCTACCCGCTTGCTTGCGCCGCGCGCGGCCGATACAACTCAGGCTCCGACCAATCTCCGGAGCCCGGAAATGCCCCTTACGAAAGACACGATCGGCGTCGGGTTCATCGGCGCCGGCGACATCTCGATTCTGCACGCCGCCGCGGTGAAGAAGTGCCCCGGCGCCAAACTCGTGGGCCTGTGGAACCGCAACCAGGACCGCGCCCAAGAACGCGCCGCTCAGTTCGGGTGCAAGAACTATGCCTCGCCTGAGCTACTCGTCAACGACCCGGAAATCGACGCGGTGTTCGTCCTCACGAACCTCGAAACGCACCTCGAATACACCGCGGCGGCCCTCGGCGCGGGCAAGCACGTCCTCGTGGAGAAGCCGGTCGGCGTGAGCGTCGCGGAGATCGAACGCATGAAGGCGCTCGCCGACGCGAAGGGCCTCGTGTGCCTGCCGGGGCACAACTACGTCTACGAAGCCAGCATGGTTCGCACGCGGGAGCTGGTGGAGGGCGGCGACCTCGGCCGCATCGTGTCCGCCTACGTGATGTACAACATCCACCACCCCGAAGAGGTCGCCAAGAGGTATCCCGGCGTCGTCCGGCAGATCCTCACGCACCACTCGTACATCCTGCTCTATCTGGTCGGCAAGCCGGTCGAGCTGTGCGCGATGAAGGCGACGCTGCACTACAAGGAGTACCCGGAAGAGGACATCGCGATGGTGCAGATGCGGCTCGCCAACGGGGCGCTGGCGCACTTCTGCGCGAGCTTCGCGGCCGACGACCACGCGGCCGACCCGTGGACCGTCATGGTGAAGGTGATCGGCACCGCCGGGAGCACGCGGTACAGCTACCGCGACCACGTCGAGATCAAGCCGGGACTCGTCCACTCGCAGACGTACACCGCGTACCAGGGCTCCATTACGAACGAGGTCAGGCACTTCCTGGTCGACTGCCTGCGGATGGGGGCGAAGCCGCTCTCCACGCTCGACGACGCCATCACCGCGCAAAAGATGATCGAGGCCGCGGAGAAGAGTATTGCGGAGAAGAGCGTGGTGCGGTTGTAACCGGAAGGCGGCAATGATCGTCAACGGGTTCGGAGCGCTGTGGTTGCCGCAGGGAGCCTCACCTTCTTTCTCACCGCTCCGACACTCGACCTGGTCTATCGCTGGCGGAACTTCCGCGAGCAGGGGCGGGTACGATTCATTCACCCCTTCACCGGCGGGATGTTCATGTTCATCCCCGTCTGGATCATCTTCGGCCTCGCACCGCTCGTCGCGCTGCCCGTGATGTGGATCGTAAACCCGCCGAAGAAAGACCCGCCGCGGCGGGTCGCGGTCACTTCGCCCGCGCTCGTGTCGCCTCTCGTACAGGAGCCATCATGGAACAGCGACAACTCGGCAAGACCGGCCTCTCCGTTTCCGTACTGGGGCAGGGCGGGGCGGCGTTCGGGCAGCAATACGGAGCCGTGTCGGCGACGGAGGTCGCGGAGTGCGTTCACGCGGCCATCGACGCCGGCGTCAACCTGATGGACGTGGCCGCGTACTACGGCAAGGGCGTTGCCGAAGACTATCTCGGCCGTGCGCTGGAGGGCGGGTGGCGCGACAAGGTCCACATCTGCACGAAGGCGTGTCGCCTCGACCGCGACGTGTTCGACTTCACGCCCGAGGGCACACGAAAGTGCTTCGAGGCGTCGCTGAAGCGGCTCCGCACCGATCACGTCGAGATCCTCCTCGCGCACGACATCGAGTTCGCCGACGACTACGAGTACGTCTTCAACGAGACGTATCACGTTCTCCAGCAGTTGAAGAAGGAGGGCAAGACGCGGTTCATCGGCATGTCGTGTTACCCCCTCGGGCTCTTGAAGCAAGCGATCGAACGGTGCGACCTGGACGTGGTCATCAGCTACGCACATTGCAACCTGTTCAACACGCGGCTCCTTACGGAACTGATGCCGGTCGCGGAGGCGCGCGGCGTCGGCGTGATGAACGCGAGCCCGCTCGCGATGGGGCTGCTCACCAACCAGGGGCCGCAGCCGTGGTTCCCCGGTCAGCCGGAAGTGGTGGCCGCGTGCCGTAAGGCCGCGGAACTGTGCCGCGAGCGCGGAGCGGACATCAGCTTCCTGGGGATGCAGTTCGCGTACGCGCAAAAGCGCATCCCCTGCACACTCACCGGTGCGGCGCGCAAGAGCGAACTCGAAGTGAACCTCAAGGCGCTCTCCGCACCGGTCGATCCGCAACTGCTCGCCGACGTGATGAAGGTGCTCGATCCGGTCCGCGACTGGACATGGCCGTGCGGGAACTGGAAGGGGTGATTTCCTGTGGTCCGGTCACTCCGTGACCGGTCCTCCGAACCCGGTCACGGAGTAACCGAACCACAACGAGAGCCGCGCATGGCCGGCAACAAAACGGTGTTCGCGGTGTCGCGGCTGAACTGGCGCCCCGCGTGGCACCTCGCGCCGGACACGTTCCGCCTCGCGGCGTTCGGCACGCGCGACGAGGCGGAGGTCGAGCGCGCCCGGCGTGAGGCCAACGCCCGGGGACGCGTGAACCCGTTTCGGTGCGGGAAATCGTTCGCGGAACTGACGACGATACCCGAACCGATCTTCCTCGATTGGGTCGGTGACACCGGGTTGTCACCGCCGAAGGCGAAAAAGGCCGAACCGCGCGACTGGGCCGCGTGGTGGGACGAAACGAAGCCCGCCATGACCGCCGAGCAGCACGCGAAGCTCTGGGAGGGGCTGAACCGGTTGCACTTCTTCCGTGTCGATGAGCGCCCGGACGTGCCGGTCGGCTACGTCGTGCTCGAACCCTGCTGGCACGAAAGTGACTTGGGCGTGTCGCTCAACTCAGAAGGGGGCAAGGTCCACGCGGTGCATCGTTCTCGCGAGCGCGCCGCGGAAGTCGGGCGCGGGCTCGGCTGGTCGCGCGGTCGCACCGACCGCTGGTACCCCAACAGTGCCGACCTTTTCGACCCGGAGACGTACTGGCAGAGGGCGATGATGAGTGGTCCGTTTGCCGACGTCGTGCCGATCGAACTCGAGGACGTGCCTTCCGGCCGCAAACTGTATCTGGTCGTGCGACGGACCTGGGCCCCCGACATTTCCTATCAGGGCGGCCGCGCGCCCAACGGCGAGGAGCGCGTCCCGGTCCGCGGCTTTACAAGCCGCAAGGCCGCCGACGCGCACCGCGGCGCGTTGGAGGCGGAGTTCCGCCGCGACCGCGACGTCTGGGCGTGGTTCGGCGAGCAGTTGAGCACCGAAGAGTGCGAAGCGCTCAAGGCCGTGGCGGTCGGGCTGGGGCTGGTTCCCGCGGACGCCGACAACTACGGATGGTGGGAGCCGCTGGCCGCGCCGCCGGCCCCGGAACAGCGGGCCGCGCTGTGGGACGCTCTTCCCGACTGCGCCGCCTACGAGGTGGTTGAAACGAAACTCCTCGACTGACACGAGGCTCTTCATGGCGAAGCAGCAGCCCGCGCCCGCGACGCACTTCGTGGTGTCGCGGCTGACGTGGCGGGTCGCGGGGTGGGACCGCGTGTTCGTCCGGCTGCCGGGCGAGACCCGCGTCGCGGCCTTCGCCGACCGCCCGGCCGCCGAGGCCGACCGCGCCGACCGCGAGTCCGCCGCGCGCAAGGTCGTGAACCCGTTCCGCTGCGGCTCCAACTGGGGCGAGCGGTCGCACCTGCCCGAACCCGTCTTCCGCGACTTCATCCGCGACGTCGGCATCGAACCGCCCGTACTCGTACCGCTCTCGGAGACCGACGAGAAGGGGAATCACCTGTCGCGCTACGCCCGGATGGCACTGCGCGAACAGGCCCCGCCCGCGGGCACGTTCCGCGACTGGGGCGCGTGGTGGGACGCGACCGCCCCGGCACTTTCGGCCGAACAGGTCGCCAGGGTGTGGGAGGGGTTGGACCGCGTGCAATTCTTTCGGGTCGACGAGCGCCCGGTGCGGCCGGTCGGGTTCGTCGTGGTCGAGGTGCGGTGGCAGTACAACGACGAGTGGTTCTACCCGCCCCCGGAGGGCGGCGGCCCGCACACCGCGTACCGCTCGCGCGAGCGCGCCGAGGCCGAGTGCGCGCGGATGAACGCCGACGCCCGCGAGGAGTGGCGCCGACGACTGAACCTGCCCGCCGCCACCGCCCCCGTCGTGGACCGGGCCGGGCACGAGGCGTTTCCGTTCGACATGCAGGGCCGCACGTTCCCCGGCGACGACCCGTTCGGCCCGCGCCGGGAGCCGCCGCGTCGTGCGAACGAAGAGGGGATCGTCGAGCGCGGGCTGTTCGCGGTGGACGAGGTTCCGTTCTACGAGGTGATCGAGTTCGAACTGGAGCGGCCGTGAAGCAGCGCTTCGCTGCGACAGGCCGCGAGGTCAGCCGGGAGGGGCGGTGAAGCAGCGCTTCGCTGCGACAGGCCGCGAGGTCAGCCGGAGCGGCGGTGAAGCAGCGCTTCGCTGCGACAGGCCGCGAGGTCAGCCGGGAGGGGCGGTGACATGGCCCGTGCGCCTCGTGCCTCGCTGTGGGTGCTCAACCGCTTCCCGCCGTCGGCGTCGCGGTGGAGCGAGGTGCCCGAACTGCAGAGCGACTCACCAGAAGGGCCGCTCGGCGTACCCCTGGAAGGGTTCGCGGACAAAAAAGACGCCGAGGCCGCAGCGGAGCGCCGGGAGCGCATGGCGCGCGAGACGACCCCGATCGGCCCGTTCCTGCGCGGCCTGCTGCCGGACGGCACCGGCGCCATCGCGAGCGCCGCGCGGGCCGCGAACCTCCCGCCGCCGGACTTCGCGAGCCTCGGCCCGGCGGTGACGAGTCACACGGGGTACGGACCCACCTTCTTCGAGTACGTCGAGCGCGCGGAACGTGTCGCACTCGACTGGTGGGCGTCGGTGGCGGCCGACATCACGCCGCAGGCGAACGCGATCCTCTGGGACGAGCTCTTCCCGAGCTTCCGGTTCTTCACCGTGAGCCGCGTGTTGTTCGAAGAATGAACCGGGCGATTTGCCGTCACGCTTTCAATCCACGAACCGCGAGCATCACGGCAAACGCGGCCGTCGCCAGCACGATTCCCGCTCCCATCCCCAATAGCACCGGGCCGACGCCGAGGGCCGTTACCGCTTCGCCCACGACCAGGTGGCCGAGCGGCGCGCTCGCGCTGAGCGTCATCGCCCACAGCGCCATTACGCGGCCGCGCTTCTCGTCCGGCACGGCGAGCTGGAGCGCCGATTGACCCGTCGAGAGGTAGAGGATCAGCCCGAAGCCGATCGTGGCGCAGCACGCGCCGGAAATCCACGTCCGATCTGCGAACCCCAACCCGATCATCCCGGCCGCGCCGGCCGCGAGCCCGACGAGCAGAAACGTCCCGCGGCGCCCGACACGGCCGAACGTGGCCGTCGCGAGCGCCGCGCCCAGCGCGCCCGCACCGAGCGCACTCAGGAGCAGGCTGTAGGCGTCCTCCTTCAGCCCGAGTCGGAGCCGCGTGTACGCGGGCAGCACCGTGACGACCGGCCAGCCGAACACGCACACCACGAACGTGAGGACGACCAACCCGCCCATCGCGGGGTGGTCGCGGAGGTAACGGAGGCCGTCCCAGATCGAACCGCGCTCGGCCGCCTTCGGGTGCGCCGGCGGTTCGGGGATGCCGCGCAGCGCGCGGAGTACGGCGAGGAAGCTCAGGGCGTTCAGCGCGAAGCACGCGGTCGCGGCGACCGTCACCGGGTGCGCGTCGTCCGGCAGGAACGGCTTCGCGGCGTTGGCGAGTATGAACAGCGCGCCCGCGAGCGCGGGGCCGACCATGCGCGCGGAGTTGAACACGAGCGAGTTCAGCCCGACGGCGTTGATGAGGTCTTCTTTGGGCACGAGGTCGGGCACGAACGCGAGCCGCGCGGGCAGGTCGACCGCCTGAACGATCCCGTTCAACGCGAGGAGCGCCAGCACGAACAGCGGGGCCGCGAACCCGCTCCCCATCACGACCGTGAGCGCCATCGCGTTCAGCAGGAAGATAGTTTGGGTGGTGACAATGAGCTGCCGCTTGGGGTGGCGGTCGGCGAGGGCGCCGCCCCACGGGCCGAGGAGGAACGTGGGGCCGATCTGCGCGACGAGCAGCCACGACGGCCACCGCGGGTCGCCGGTGCGGTCGTACATGAGCCACATGAGCGCGGCCGACTGCATCCACGTGCCGACGAACGAAACGATCTGGCCCAGAAAGTAGCGCCGGTAGCTCCGGTGCCGCAGCGAGCGGAACGTGGTGTTGCGAAGGGCCGTGAGCATTCGTGCCTCGTGGCGAACCGTCCTCCCGTATCGGTGTACGGAAAGCGAGCCGGGAGCTTCCGACCTCGCGCCGCCGCGCGTCACCCGTATTCTTGGCCCGCACGGAGGAAGTCGCGGAACTCCTCCCACGAGATCGCGGCGAGCGGTTCGGCCCCGTGGTCGTCTCCGCGCCGGCCGCCGAAGGTGCCGGCCGAGGCGCATTCGAGGAACGCGCAAGGGTCGAAGTTGTACCACCGCGCCCCACGCGGCGCGTCGACGCCGAAGTGCCGTTGCGGGTCCGCGAGCCGCCCGCTCTCGGCCATCGCACGCAGGTCCGCGATCTGCCGGACGATGCGGTATTCCCACCCTGGAAGCCGGGCGCTTCGTCGAGATCGAGCGCGTACAGGGGCTCGATCACGGCGCTCAACAGTTCGTCATCGAGCGCTTGCGGTTCGGCCGTGAACGCCTCGGCCAGTAGGTCGAAGATCTCGTCCGGCGCAAGCGCGGCCCGGTTGCGGTGGCGGTGGGCGACGTTCCACAGCGCGCGCAAGTACTCTTCCACCGAACGCGTGCCCTCCCGGTGCTGGTCGATTAACTGTAAGGTGGCGCAATACAGGTCGCGGTTCGTTCGGATGTTGGCCACGAATCTCACCCGTACTTCCGGTGACACTCGGCGGCGGCCGTCTCCGGTCCTTGATGAGCCGCCGGCGAGTTTTTCGCTCTCGACGTCGAGGCACGACCGGACGCCGACCCCCTTGACGGTCTCGTCGTAGCCGATCGCGTGGGCGTTAAAGGTGTACGGGACGTCCGATTCGGCCGCGAGCCGGGGCGCTCCTTTCGTGGGCATTTTCTGGTGCCGGAGCGCCTCGCCCGGTGCGGGTGAGACGCGCGCGGCCGGCCCACCGGAACAGCGGGCCGACCCGGCCCCCGGCGCCCCGCACCGGATTCCGATCGCCCTTCCTTCTCGCCACGGCCCACAACCCACTACCCGCTCGCCCCCGCAACTCCAACAATACCCGCATCAGGCTACTTCGTTCCTGCCCCGCGGGTGTCACAATGCCAGACGGCAACAGCTTCGGAAGTCGGTCCACCCTCTCCGTCGGCGGCACGCCGTACACGATCTACAAGCTCGCGGCCGTCGAGAAGGAGCACCCGCAGGCCAAGAAGCTTCCCTACTCGCTCAAGATCCTGCTCGAAAACCTGCTCCGCAACGAGGGCGTCAGCCTCGCGGTGCGCAAGGCCGACATCGACGCGCTGGCCTCCTGGCAGCCGAAGGCCGAGCCGAGCGTCGAGATCGCGTTCACCCCGGCCCGCGTGCTCATGCAGGACTTCACCGGGGTGCCGTGCGTCGTCGACCTCGCGGCCATGCGCGACGCGATGAAGTCGCTTGGCGGAGATCCCAAGAAGATCAACCCGCTCGTCCCGATCGACCTCGTCATCGACCACTCGGTCCAGGTGGACGAGTACGGCACCCCGCGGGCGTTCGCCGACAACGTGGCGCTGGAGTACGAGCGCAACCAGGAGCGGTACAAGTTCCTCCGCTGGGGCCAGGAGTCGTTCGACAACTTCAAGGTGGTGCCGCCGGGCACCGGCATCTGCCACCAGGTGAACCTCGAGTTCCTCGCCCAGTGCGTGTTCCTCAACGAGAAGACCGGCTACGCGTACCCCGACACGCTCGTCGGCACCGACAGCCACACCACGATGATCAACGGCCTGGGCGTGCTGGGCTGGGGCGTCGGCGGCATCGAGGCCGAGGCGGCCATGCTCGGCCAGCCGGTGTCGATGCTCATCCCGCAGGTGATCGGGTTCAAGCTGTCCGGCAAGCTCGCGCCCGGCGCCACCGCGACCGACCTCGTACTCACCGTCACGCAGATGCTGCGCAAGAAGGGCGTGGTCGGGAAGTTCGTCGAGTTCTACGGGCCGGGGCTGGCCGACCTGGCGCTCGCCGACCGCGCGACGATCGCCAACATGGCCCCCGAGTACGGGGCGACGTGCGGCATCTTCCCGGTGGACGCCGAAACGATCCGCTACCTGAGCGAGACCGGCCGCCCGGCCGCGCGCGTCGCTCTGGTGGAGGCGTACTGCAAGGAACAGGGGCTGTTCCACGACGCCAACACGCCCGAGGCGAACTACACCGACACGCTGGAACTGAACCTCGCGGACGTGGAGCCGAGCCTGGCCGGGCCGACCCGCCCGCAGGACCGCGTGCCGCTGACCGAGATGAAGCGGTCGTTCGCGACCTCGCTGCCGAAGCTGAAGGTCCCGGCGAAGGGCCGCCCCGCGCCCGGGGTGCCGCTGGCGGTGGTCGCGGCCGGCCCGACCCCCGCGGCCGCGGCGTTCGGCGCCAAGCCCGCGACGGGCGGGGCGTTCGGCGGCGGCCCGGCCGGCGCGTTCGGCGCGAAGACCGCGCCCGAGGTGCCGAAGGGCGCGCTCCACGACGGCTCGGTGGTCATCGCGGCCATCACGAGCTGCACGAACACGTCGAACCCGTCGGTGATGGTCGCGGCGGGCGTGCTGGCGAAGAAGGCGGTCGCCCGCGGGCTCTCGACGAAGCCGTGGGTGAAGACGAGCCTCGCGCCCGGCTCGCAGGTGGTCACCGATTACCTCACCGCGGGCGAGCTGATCGAGGACCTCAACAAACTGAGGTTCAACGTCGTCGGGTACGGCTGCACGACGTGCATCGGGAACTCCGGCCCGCTGCCGGAGGCCGTGTCGAAGGAGATCGCGGAGGGCGGCCTGGTGGTGTCCGCGGTGCTGTCGGGCAACCGCAACTTCGAGGGCCGCGTTCACCCCGAGGTGCGGGCCAACTACCTCGCGTCGCCGCCCCTGGTCGTCGCCTACGCGCTGGCGGGCCGGGTCGACATCGACTGGAACGAGGAGCCGATCGGTAACGACCCGGACGGCCGCCCGGTGTACCTCCGCGAGATCTGGCCCACCCACGCCGAGGTGGCCGAGGTGATCGCCCGGTCGATCAAGCGCGAGGCGTTCGAGCGCATCTACGGGGAGGTGTACAAGGGCGACGAGAAGTGGCAGGCGCTCCAGGTCCCGACCGGCGACCTGTACGCGTGGGACGCGGGCTCCACCTACATCGCCAACCCGCCGTACTTCCGCGCGATGGGCGTACAACCGCCGGCCCTGTTCGAGATCGAGGGCGCGCGGGTGCTGGCGCTCCTGGGCGACAGCATCACGACCGACCACATCTCGCCGGCCGGGAACATCAAGAAGGACTCGCCCGCGGGCAAGTACCTGCTGGAGCACGGCGTCGAGCAGAAGGACTTCAACCAGTACGGGGCGCGCCGCGGGCACCACGAGGTGATGATGCGCGGCACGTTCGCCAACGTGCGGCTGCGGAACCTGCTGATCCCGCCGCGCGAGGACGGGTCGCGGGTCGAGGGCGGGTTCACCCGGCACCTGCCCGACGGCGAGCTGACGAGCATTTATGACGCGGCGATGGCGTACCAGAAGGAGCGCGTCCCGCTCGTCATCCTCGGGGGTAAAGAGTACGGCTCCGGCTCGTCGCGCGACTGGGCCGCGAAGGGGACGAACCTGTTGGGCGTGAAGGCGGTGATCGCGGAGAGCTACGAGCGCATCCACCGCAGCAACCTGGTGGGGATGGGCGTGTTGCCCTTGCAGTTCGTCGTGCCCACGGAGCTGACCGTGGAGCGCGCGAAGGCGCAGCGGCAGGGCGAGGCCGGCAACCCGGTGGCGGACCCGAGCGTCGCGGAGTTCCTCGGGCTGACCGGCGAGGAGGTGTACGACGTCGCCGGACTGGTCGCGGGCCTGGAGACGAACTTCGCCGGCGCGGCCCGCGAGCTGAACGTGACGGCGAAGAAGCCGGACGGCACCACGATCACGTTCAAGACGGTGTGCCGGATCGACACCCCGCAGGAGGTGCAGTACTACAAGAACGGCGGCATCCTGCCCTACGTCCTGCGGCAACTGGCCCGTCCCGAAGGGAAGTGACCCCGGCGCCCCGTCGGGGCGGGGCGCCCGTCCGACACGCTTTCACTCAACGAGGCCACCCATGTCGCCCCTCCTGGCGCAGTTCCCGAACAACAACGCCAACAACGGCCCGCCGCCCGAGTTCTGGATCGCCTTTATCGCCGTCATGGGCGTGATCCTGGTGATCTCGCTCATCATCGGCATCTTCTTTCTGCTTACACTCTCCAAGGCCCTGACGCGGTGCTCCCCGCGAAGCCGCACGATGGAACCCGGGCAGGTGTGGCTGAACCTGATCCCGCTCTTCAATCTGGTGTGGCAGTTCATCACCGTAAACCGAATCGCGGAGTCGCTCGAAAACGAGTACTACGACCGCGGATGGGGCCGTGGCGGTGAAGACTACGGCCGGAGCGTCGGAACGACGTACTGCGTCATGAACCTGCTGAGCTGGGTCCCGTACTGCGGCGGGCTTTTTGGACTGGTAGGGCTGGTGTGTTTCATCCTCTATTGGGTGAAGATCGCCGGTTACAGCGGGCGGCTCGCGACCGCGTCCGGTGACTACGACGACTTCGACGATCACGACGACCGACCGCGGCGCCGGCGCGACGACTACGACGATCGCCGCGACGATTACGACGACCGGCGCGAGGATCGCCCGTGGGATCGTGGCGGGCGGTGACCGGCGCCCCGATCGGATCGTTCGCCCCGGCACGAGGTCCGGCGCTCAGGAGACGAGGAGACAGAGCCGCGTTTCCTCGTCTCCTGAGCGTCTTCTCACTCGCTCACGCCGCACGGCCGAACGCCCTTCCCCTTCGCGCCCGTGAGCGAGTCGCCCAGTTCCGCCCGCGCCGCGTCCGCGTAACCCAACAGCCGCTTCACCACCTCCGGGTGCTTCTCCGCGACGTTCTCTTTTTCCCCGACGTCGGCTTCGAGGTCGAAGAGCGCCAGCCCCGTCTTCTCGACCTTGTACCCGTGCCGGCTCGCGATCCCGCGCAGCCCGGACACGGTCATCGCCTCCGGCCTCTGCTTGCCGTGGTTGGCGGGTTTGCCGTCGGTGCCCGGCGCGCCGTTCACCGACAGGTACTCGTGCGGCAGGTGGAGCTTCCACTTGCCGGAGCGCACCGCGTGCAGCTCGTCGCCCGCGTAGAAGAAGTACGCGTCGTGCGGGCACCGCGCGTTCGCCCCGCCGAACAGAACCGGCCCGACGTCCTTGCCGTCGATCGGCAGTTCGGGTAACTCGGCGCCCGCGAGCTTACACAGCGTCGGCAAGAGGTCGATGGTCATGAGCGGTTCGTCGCAGACGCGTTTCGCGGGGACCTTTCCGGGCCAGCGCGCGACGCCGGGCACGCGCACGCCGCCCTCGAACGTGGTGAGCTTCCCCTCGCGCAGCGGGCCGGCGCTGCCCGCGTGCGTTCCGTACGAGAGAAACGGCCCGTTGTCGGACGCGAACAGCACGAGCGTGTTCTTGTCGAGGTCGTACCGCTTGAGCGCCGCGAGCACCTCGCCGACCGACCCGTCGAGTTCCTCGATCACGTCGCCGTACAGCCCGGCCGGCGAGTTCCCCTTGAAGCCGGGTGACGCGAAGATCGGCACGTGCGGCATGACGTGCGGGAGGTACAGGAAGAACGGCTCGTGCTGGTGTTGCGCGATGAACTCGACCGCCAGATCGGTGAACCGGCGCGTCAACCGCGACTGGTCCGGGTCACGCTCGGTGATCTTGGCGCCGCGGTAGAACGGCAGCGGCGGGAGGTCGGTCATCGTGGGGTGTAGCGGGCCGTTGTCGTTGGAGTACGGCAGCCCCGCGAAGTCGTCGAAGCCGCGCTTCGTGGGCAGGAACGGCGCCCGGTCGCCGAGGTGCCACTTGCCGTAGCACGCGGTCGCGTAGCCCTTCGCCTTGAGCAGTTCGCCGAGCAGTTTTTCGTCGGGGTGGATGCCGACCTTGCTCTGGTGGTTGAGCGCGCCGGCCATCGACACGCGGTTGGCGTAGCACCCGGACAAGAGCGACGCCCGGGAGGCGGTGCAGACCGGCTGCGACACGTAGAAGCTGGTGAACCGCGTCCCCTCGGTGGCGAGCCTGTCGATATTGGGCGTGCGGATCTTCTTGTTGCCGTAACAACCGGCGTCGCCGTAGCCCATGTCGTCGGCGAGGATGATGACGACGTTCGGTGCCCGCGCGGGCTCGGCCGATTGCGCGGCCGAATTAAGGCAGAACGCGAGCAATACGGGCGCGGCCCATACTCTCGGGGTAGCTATTCTGTGTAGCAATTGCCGCCCAAACTCCCTGTCCCGGAGGGGTGACGGTCGGGGACGCATCATGGGCAAGAACTCCGAACGTGCTGACCCGCAATCGCCCACGGCCGACGGCACTTCCTCGCCTGGCCGGTCCGCACGGGCCGGGCGCATTGTCCCCGCCGCACCGCACCCGGTCAAACCGGAAACGACCGTCCCGGCCGACCCGGCCGACCCGGCCGACCCGCCCGGCGCGGCCGAAGACACGGCGCCAGTTTGTGATTCGTCGTGACACCGCGGCAGGCCGACGGCCGGTACTACACCCTCCCTGGGGACAAGAACGGATTCCCTTGTTCAACGAGGACGGCGCCCGCGCCCGCGGTGCGGTTACGTGGAGAAGCAGAAAGGTTCGGGCCGGGATCGAGGCCACGGCGCGGCGTTGTCGCCTTACCGTTCTTCGAGGCGGAGGTGGAGGCGCGAGACGGGCGGCATTGTGGGGGCTACTCACCCGGGATGAAGTAACCCGATGAGATACCCTTCGCGGCGAACGCTTCCGCTTCGGTCCGAATCTCCAGGAGGTTTTGGCCGTGAGCGAAGACCGCGCCGTTACAGAAAATCACGTACTCCCCACGGTACGCGCCGAACTTCCCCGCGTCGTCCAGCCGCTCGGCTTCGCGCTACTGTTCCATCTGTGCGGCCGGGAGCGGATCGTCGTCTGGCACGGGTGCTTCCCCTTTCGGTTCGGGCTTCGGCCGGCCGGACTCGTCGAGCCCGTAGCGTGCGAAGATTTCTGCCGGCGTAATCCACACCACCTTTCCGTCGCGGGACTCGCACACCGACCGACCCAGGCGCGCGTGTTCGAGCAGTAACTCGCGGAACGACACGCCCAGGGCCGCGTCGATCTTGGCGTGGTCGATCGCTTCAGCCGCTGGGAGTGTCGCCCGTTCGGACATCGTCGGCGCTCCTGTTGAACCGTGCCCAAAGCTCGTGGTCGAGAACCGTATCGAAATAACTGTTGTTGAACGCGATCAGCCGCGGGCGCCCGTTGCTATTATCATACACTTGCCACGTCGTCACCACCGGCCGGAACAGTTCCAGAAAGTTACGCACGCTGCGAGAGTAACGGCGCCGTACGGTGTCCTCCGGGATGTGGTGCCCGCCGGAGCGAACCCGAAGTGCGACGCGTTCGATCGCCAACTCGGGGCTGCGGAGCCAGAAATAGAACAGGTGGGCCGCGTAGCCGTTCGAACACAGTCCCCGCAGCCAGTCCGCGTAGGTTCGGCCGGCGAGCGTCGTTTCGAACGCGAAACTGCGACGACGTGCCGCCAACTCGCGCAGGTGTTCCAAAACGACCCGCCCGGCCTTGACCGCCTCCGATTCTGGATCGAAGGCGTTCAGACCGCGAGCGACAGTGTCCGGGTTGACGAAAACCGGCATTCCCATGCCGACGCGCAGGACGGAATCGGCAGACGACGACTTCCCCGCGCCGTTGATGCCGGCCAGCACGGCAACCTGGGGCCGCGGTGTGGGCTGTGCGTCCACCGGATCACCTCCTCGCGCGTTATACGCGCCCGCCGTTTGCGCTTGCCCGCTGCCGTCGCGCGGACCATCATAACCACTCGTTCACGTCACAAGGAGGCCCGTCATGATTCTCCGCAACCTGACCCTGCTCGCGGGCGCCCTGCTGGTCGCGCCGTCGGCCGCGCGGGCCGACGACTGGCCGCAGTGGATGGGACCGAAGCGCGACAACGTGTGGAGCGAAACCGGCATCCTCGACAAGTTCCCCGCCGGCGGGCCGAAGGTCGCCTGGCGCACCCCGGTCGCCGGCGGGTACGCGGGGCCGGCCGTCAGCGGCGGGCTCGTGTACGTTACCGACTACGTCACGGCCGCCGACGTGAAGATCCCCAACTTCGACCGCAAGGAGTTCAGCGGTACCGAGCGCGTGCTGTGCCTCGACCAGAAGACCGGAAAGGAGAAGTGGAAACACGAGTACCCGGTCAAGTACGCGATCAGCTACCCGGCCGGCCCGCGCTGCACCCCCACCGTCCACGACGGGAAGGTGTACACGCTCGGGGCCGAGGGCAACCTGATCTGCTTCGAGGCGGCCGGCGGCAAGGTCGTGTGGGAGAAGGAACTGAAGAAGGAGTACAAGACGAAGTCGGCGCTGTGGGGCTTCGCGGCGCACCCGCTCGTCGACGGCAAGAAGCTCGTCACGCTCGTCGGCGGCGAGGGGAGCCACGTCGTCGCGTTCGACAAGGACACCGGGAAGGAGATCTGGAAGGCCGGCACGCAGCCCGAACAGGGCTACTCGCCGGTGCTCATCACCGAGGCCGCGGGACAGCGCCAGATGATCGTGGCCGGCACGAAGTCCGTCTACGCGGTCGATCCCGACACCGGCAAGGAACTGTGGAAGGAGGACTTCGCGGTGGACAACGGGTGCATCGTGATGACCCCGGTCCGCAGCGGCGACCACCTCTTCGTCGGCGGCTACCACAGCAAGAGCATGGTGCTGAAGCTCAAGTCGGACAAGCCGGGCGCGGAGGTGGTGTGGAAGAACAAGAAGGGGATGGGCCTGTCGCCGGTCAACGTGCAGCCGTTCCTCAAGGACGGCGTGCTGTACGGCTACGACGACAGCGGCAACATGTTCGCGGTGGAACTGCCCAGCGGCAAGCACCTGTGGGAGGCCGAGGGGCCGGTCGCGCACGAGCCGAAAGGCTCGGAGACCGCGTTCATCGTCAAGAACGGCGACCGGTTCTTCTTCTTCGCCGAAACCGGGCACCTCGTGATCGGCAAGCTGACGCCCAAGGGGTACGAGGAGATCGACCGGGCGAAGGTGCTCGACCAGACCAACAGCGCGTTCGGCCGCAAGGTCGTGTGGTGCGCCCCGGCCTACGCCGACAAGAAGGCGTACATCCGCAACGACAAGGAGATCATCTGCGTGGACCTCGCGAAGTAGCGCAGAAGGGGAGCGAACTACAGAGGCGCGGAGGGCACAGAGGGGCCGACACCGAGGGAGAAACGACCTCGGTGCTCCGGCCTTCTCTGTGCCCTCTACGCTTCCGGCTCGTGACCTTCGGCTCTCGCCTAATCGCGCCGGACGGTGCTCTCGAAGATCGCCCGCGGCCCGATCTTCAGGTTGACCGCGAAGCGGACCGTCAGTTCCTTTCCGCTGATGACCCGCAGCGACCCCGCGGACAGCAACTTGTCCTCCTTGCCGATCGCGCGCTCGACCGCCAGCGGGTTCCCGCCGCCCTTCTCGACCATTTTCGCCAGCCGCGCGGGGTTGACGAGCACGTCCAGCGCGGCGGACTCGGCCGGCTTGGCCTTCAGCGCGTCTTTGACCGCCGCGATCGGGTCCGGGCCGAACGCGACGTAAATGCCCTTCGGCGCGAACGCGAACGCCAGCGTGGTGTCCTCCCCGAACATCTTGACCGGCGGGGGAACGTTCCCGCCGTTGAACTTGAACGTGTGGATGCCCACCTTGCCGGCCTTGTCCGCGTCCCACTTGAACGCGCCGACGCCCTCCGGCGGGCCGTCGGCCTCCATGTACTTCTTGAACGCCTTCTCCAGACCGGACGGGTCGTCGAACGACATCGCCCCCACGGCCGTGTAGAGGCCGTTCTTGTCCGGGCCGCGAACGACCAGCGCGAAATCGAACTCGCCGGACTTCATCGTCCGGGCCTGCCCCTTCATCAGCTCCTCGACGGTCGCCTTGGCGGCTTCCGGGAGCGTGTTCATCAGGTCCTTCTGCTGCTCCCCCGAGAACGCGGCCAGGGCGTTGCGGACCTCCGGGGCGAAGAGCGGGGCCGAGTACCTGAAGCCCGCGACCGTGTCCGGGGTGAACAGCCCGGCGAAGTGGTTTTCGGCCGGCTTGCGGGCCGCGATCTCCTTCGCGAGTTGCGTCCCCGGCTTGGGTGTCAGCGTGGCGTCCACGAACACGTCGGCGGTGGCCGGGTCGAGTCCGACCCGCACCGTCGCGGTGTCCGCCCCCTGCTCGAGCAGTATCAGGTAGCGGGCGGTGAGCTTCTCGATCTCCGCGAACGCGGCCTTGACCGCCGCCTGGTTGGGCGCGCTGGGGTCGATCTCCGACGCCAGCTTTTTCCGCAGGTCCGCGAGCATCGTCAGCGCCGACTTCTTCACCTCGGGGGGGACGCGGTCGAAGTGGAACCGCCCCGCGATCGTTCCCCGCTCGGACGGGTCGTAGAGCTTCTCCGGCGCGACGAGCGCCTTCGCCTCGAGGGCCGGCTCCGGGTTGGCGCCGTAGGCGATGTACGCGTGGCCGGCGGCGAACCGCATCCGCGCCTTGTACTGCGGGTCGAGCGGCGGGAGCTGGTACAGCCCCTTCCCCAGGTCCTTGTACTTCTCGCCGTTGGCGCGGTCGCACAGCGCCAGGAACTCCTTCTCGCCCGTCACGGGGAACGCGATGACCGCGGTGATGTTCTCCGGCTTCGGGTCGAGGGTGACGTAGCCGACGATGGGCTTACTCAGGTCGAGCCCCTCGAACCCCTTGGGGCCGAACTTCTCCTTGATCGAGTCGTTGAACCCCTTGACGGCCTGCTCCCCGCCGATGAGGTCGGCCGCGGCGCGGAGGTCGCCCAGCACGCGCTCGAACGGGTGCGTCTGGAACGTGATGGGCGGGTCGGCAGCGAATGCCGAAGCCGGGGCGAGGAGCGCCGCGGCGGTCAGGGCCAGAGCGTAGCGCATCAGGAAACTCCGTGAGGCGGAACGGCGTAACGCGACCGGACAATCATAACGGGGAGATCCGTCTCGGTGGAGCGCGGTGACGGGATTTCGGCCGACGGAGCGAGCCCCCCGAAGGAGCGGACGGGGCATTCGCGGCAATTCCCGTTCCGCCCGATCGGATTCCGCCCGTTCGACGCGCCCTCCCGACGTCACTTCTTCTCGATCGGCTCGGCCGCGTCCGGCCCGGCACCGCCCTCGATCTCGTCCGCGGTCGCGGCCCGGCCGAGGGTCCGGAGGTTGAGCGCCAGCCGCACGTTCAGTTCCTTCCCGCCGGTCACGCGGAGCGACGCCGCGGAGATCCGCTTGTCCTCTTTACCGAGCACGCGCTCCGTCTCCAGCCCGCCGCCGATCTCGATCTTCTCCGCGAACTTCGCCATCCGCGCCGGGTTGAGCACCACGTCCAGCACCGGCGACTCGGCCGGCTTCACCGCGAGCGCGTCCTTGATCGTCGCGACCGCGTCCGGCCCCATCACGACGAACACGCCCTTCGGCGCGAACGCGAACGCCAGCGTACACTTGTCGCCGCCGAAGACCTTCGACGGGTCGAGGAACCCCTGGCCGGCGAACTTGTACGTGTGGATGTTCACCTTGCCGGCCTTGTCCGCGTCCCACTTGAACCGGTCCTGTTCGTCCGCGGGGGCGTCCTTCTCGACGAACTTCTTGAACTCCTTCTCCAGCGCCGTCCCGTCCTCGAATGCGAACGCCCCGACGAAGTTGAACGCGCCGTCCTTGTCCGGCCCGCGGACGGCCGCGGCGACGTCCGCCTCGCCGGTCTTCACGGTGCGGATCAGCCCCTTGAACAGCTCGTCCACGGCCCCCTTACCGTTGGGACCGGCACCGTTGCCCGCCTGCCGCACGCCCTCCTCCAGCGCCTTGACGCCAGCGGCCCTCAGCTCGTCGTTGAAGAACGGCAGCCGCGTCTTGAACCCGATGACGGTGTCCGCGGTGAGCAACCCGGCGAACCGGTTGCCGGTCGGCTTGCGGGCCGCAATCTCCTTCGCGAGTTCCGTGTTCGGCTTGGGCGCGAGCGCGGCCTCAATGACCACGTCGCTCGCCGGCACGTCGACGCTCAGCCGCAGGGTCGCGGTGTCCGCGCCGCCGAGCAAGAGCGCGTAGCGGGCGAACATCTTCTCCAGTTCCGGCATCGCGTTCTTCAGGACCGCGGTGCCGTCCGGATCGAGGTTGGGGCCGGCGAGTTCCTTCTTGATCTCCGCGACATAAGCCGGGATCGCGAGCTTGACGTCCGGTGTGAGGCGGTCGAAGTGAAACCGGGCCGCGACGACCGCGCGCTCGGCCGGGTCGTACAACTTCTGGGCCGGGACGAGCGCCTTCTCGTCGAGTGCGGGCTCCGGGTTTGCGCCGTAAGCGATGTAGGCGTACTGGTCGCTGAACCGCATCCGGGCCTTGTACCGGGGGTCGAGCGGCGGGAGCTGGTAGAGGCCCTTGCCCAGAGCGCGGTGCTTCTCGCCGTTGGCGCGGTCGCACAGCGCGAGGAACTCCTTCTCGCCGATGATCGGCAGCGCGACGACGGCGGTGATGTTCTCCGGCTTCGGGGCGAGGAGCACGTAACCGACGAGGGGCCGGCTGAGGTCCAGTCCCTCGAACCCCTTCTCGCCCAGCCGATCCTTGATGCTCTTGTTCACCGCCTTGACGGCCTTCTCCCCGCCGACGATGTCGGCCGCGGCGCGGAGTTCGTCCAGTACGCGATCGAGCGGGTGGGTCTGAAACGTGATCGGAGGGCCGGCCGCGCCTGCCGCCGGCGCGGCGTCGGCGGCGAAAGCGAAGGGCGCGAGGAGCGCCGCGGCGGTCAGAACCAGAGCGTAGCGCATGAGGGACTCCGGAACGGGTGACGTGACCGGCCCACTCAGGATACGGACGCCGGGCAGGGTTGCATACCGCGGCGCCCGCGTATAGGTTTCAGACCAACACGAGGATCAAACGATGCACGATCGAGCTGTGGCGTACCTCCGCGACCTACAGGACCGTATTTGCGCCGGGCTGGCGGCGGCCGACGGCGGCGCGGCGTTTCGCGAGGACACCTGGCAGCGCCCCGGCGGCGGCGGCGGCCGATCGCGGGTGATCGAGAACGGCGCGGTGTTCGAGAAGGGCGGCGTGAACTTCTCCGAGGTGTACGGCGAGCTGTCGCCGGAGTTCGCGAAGCAGCTCCCCGGGGACGGGCTGAAATTTACCGCGGCCGGGGTGTCGCTGGTGATCCACCCGCGCAGCCCGCTCGTGCCGACCGTTCACGCGAACTTCCGCTATCTCACACACGGCGCGAAGAAGTGGTTCGGCGGCGGCGGCGACCTCACGCCCTACTACCCGTTCAAGGAGGACGCGGTCCACTTCCACAAGGTGTGGAAGAAGGCGTGCGACGCGCACGCGCCGGTGGCCGACTACGCGAAGATGAAGCGGGAGTGCGACGAGTACTTCTTCCTGAAGCACCGCAACGAGGCCCGCGGCGTGGGGGGCATCTTCTTCGATTACGTGGACGCGACGGAAGAGGCGTTCGCGTTCGTGCGGGCCGCGGGCGACGCGTTCATCGACGCGTACCTGCCGATCGTGGAACGCCGAAAGGGGCTCGCGTACACCCCAGAGCAGCGGTTTTTTCAGGAGTACCGGCGCGGGCGGTACGTGGAGTTCAATCTGGTGTACGACCGCGGCACGGTGTTCGGATTGAAGACGGACGGGCGCACGGAGAGCATCCTGATGAGCCTGCCGCCGGTGGTGCGGTACGTCTACGATTACAAGCCCGCGCCGGGTTCACCCGAGGCCGAACTGACGGAGTACTGGCTCAAGCCGAAGGACTGGGCGGCGATGGAGGGGTGAGGCGGAACGCTCACACGGACGGGCCGGCGCGGCGCCGGGGTCGGCGTTCCTTTGCTCTGTTGAGGCCCGCCGCCCCGCCAGCCGGTCCCGTCTACTACCGAGAACGGTGAACGGACCGCGCCACTTGCTCCGAGACGGCCTCCGCCCGGCCGAGCGGAACGCCAGAGAGGACCAAACGAGAACGGCACCAGCCCTCGGGACGGACGTGCATCCGTCCCGAGCGTGTTTTCACCGACGCCTTCAGCCGTCACCACCAGGGCCAGGCGAGGGCCAGCCCGACCGCGAAGGCCATCACGAGGAACAGAATGGCATACTCGGGAGCAACCGAGTGCGCCCAGCCAGAGTGTTCACCACCGGGGTGTTCCAGGGAGGACATTACGTTCCCTCCGATTTGGAGACGCCGGGACGGCGCCCGCCGCCCGGCACGGGGAGGCGATTCGCACCACTGATCGCGGACGGTTGCGGCCGTGTTTGCCGACGTCGGAAGTGAGCGCCCGTCGTTGCCCAGTGGGGCGCCTTGTATTATGACGCATCCGCACCGGGTTGGAACACAATTCACAAAACGCGCGGTGAAGCGGGCCGTTCGATAGGAACCGAGTTCCTATCGAACGGCCCGCTTCACCGCGAGCGACCTTTTGACTACCGCGGCCACGTAAACGCCAGCGCCAGCCCGACGAGTACCGCCACGAACCCCGCAATGACCAGCGGGAGGCGCCGGTTGAACCCGACGGGTTCATCGATCGGTTCCATGTTTTCTTCCTCCTCAAAGCACCGTTCGGCCCCTCGCGTCACCGGCTCCCGCCGCAACCGGGCGCCAGGAACGCGATGATAACGATCGGCAACGGCAAACCGAGCAACAGGGCGGCCAGTCCGTAGCGGATCTTTCCCCAGCGGGTGATGGGCTCGTTGTTCGGGGTCATATTGGATCTCCGGTCGGAGTGGGTCGGGACGATCAGGTCCGGTGGCCGTCGTTGACTGGCCGAGGCACTGGAATGCAACCGCTGTGCCGAACCGGGGCCGCCGTGAAGGTTGTGTGAAGATTGCGGGGGGGACAGTTGCCTACGGTTCCGGGAGCGAAGTACCTTCTGACGGAGTGTGCCTCCGCCTCATCGCTCAAGGGACCGTGTATGACCTTCTGGAATGCGGTCGGTGATCTGCCCGCCTGGCCGCTCGTCTTCTTCGTCGTCGCCCTGCTCGTCGCGTTCGCCTTCGAGTTCATCAACGGGTTCCACGACACCGCCAACGCGGTGACGACCGTCATCTACACCCGCACGCTCTCCGCGACCCCCGCCGTCATCTACTCCGGCCTGATGAACTTCCTCGGGGCGCTCATCACGGTCATCTTCTTCGGCGCCGCGGTCGCGTTCAGCATCGTCAACCTGCTCCCGGTCGATCTGCTCGTGAACGCGAACTCGAACGCCGCGCTCGTGATGGTGCTGGCGCTGCTCCTGGCCGGGGTGTGTTGGAACCTGAGCACGTGGTACCTGGGCCTGCCGGTGTCGAGTTCGCACACGCTGATCGGCTCGATCCTGGGCGTGGGGATGGCGAACAGTTTGTGGAACCGGACCGGCTTCAGCGGGGTGAACTGGGCGAAGGCCGGCGAGGTCGGGCTGGGGCTGCTCATCTCGCCCCTGGTCGGGTTCCTGGCGGCCGGCGCGCTCCTCCTGGCGATGCGCCGCGTGCTGAAGGAGCCGCGGCTCTACCAACCGCCCGCGGACGGCGACCGGCCGCCGCGGTGGGTGCGGGTGG
>JAFKJJ010000384.1 GCA_017306025.1 Planctomycetota bacterium | reverse complement strand
TCGGATCGTTGCTCGGCCGTTAGTTCGGGATGTGCCGCTGGGGACGTGCGCCGGGACATCGGACGGCTCCTGCCGGGAGGAATCTTTGACTCACACTCATCCTCCTGTCCCAGTACTGAAAAAGCCACCAACTTCCGCGACGCTCACCCTTTCACACGGTCCTCCGTCATTGGTGGTTCACAACGCGCGCTCCGTCCCGTATCTTCAACAAGACTCCGTCCGCAACCCGAGGCACCCCAATGGCCGAGTTCACCGCACTCGACATCACCGCCATCAACACCATCCGCACCCTCGCGATGGACGCGGTGCAGAAGGCCAACTCCGGACACCCCGGCGCGCCGATGGGGCTGGCCCCGGTCGGCTACGTACTCTGGAACCGCTACCTCAACTACGACCCGGCCGACCCGCAGTGGCCCAACCGCGACCGGTTCGTGCTCTCCAACGGCCACGCGTCGATGCTCCTGTATTCGCTCATCCACCTCGCCGGGGTCAAGGCGCTGAACCACGACGGCAGCGTGAAGGACGAGCCGTCGCTGCCGATGGACCAGCTCAAGCAGTTCCGCCAACTGCACAGCCGCACGCCCGGCCACCCGGAGAACGAGTACACCGCCGGCGTCGAGACCACCACCGGCCCGCTCGGGCAGGGCGTGGGCAACGCCGTCGGCATGGCGATCGCGCAGAAGTGGAAGGCCGGGTACTACGGCCGCCCCGGGTTCGAGAAGCTGTTCGACCACCGCGTCTACGCCATCTGCGGCGACGGGTGCATGATGGAGGGCGTCGCCAGCGAGGCCGCGTCGCTCGCCGGGCACCTCAAGCTCAACAACCTCACGCTCGTCTACGACGACAACGGCATCACCATCGACGGGCACACGCACCTCGCCTTCAGCGAGGACGTGCCGAAGCGGTTCGAGGCCTACGGCTGGAACGTGCTGCGGGTCACCGACGGCAACGACCTCGACGGGATGGCGAAGGCCATCGAGTCGGCGCAGAAGTCCGACCGGCCGACGTTCATCGCGCTGAAGACCGTCATCGGGTACGGCTCGCCGAACAAGGCCGACACGCACTCCGCGCACGGCGAACCGCTCGGCGCCGACGAGATCAAGCTCACCAAAAAGGCCTACGGGTGGCCCGAGGACTCGTCGTTCCTGGTTCCCGACGGGGTGTACGACCGGTTCAAGCAGGGGATCGGCGCCCGCGGCGCGTCGGCCCGGGCCGCGTGGCAGAAGCTGTGGGACGAGTACGCGGCGAAGTACCCGAAGGAAGCCGCCGAGATCGGCGCGATGGAGAAGCGCGAACTGCCCGCGGGGTGGGACAAGGACATCCCGACGTTCCCGGCCGACGCGAAGGGCCTCGCGACCCGCGAGAGCAGCGGCACGGTGCTCAACGCGATCGCCAAGAACGTGCCGTGGATCGTCGGCGGCTCCGCGGACCTGAACCCGTCGACCAAGACGTTCCTGAAGTTCGAGGGCGCCGGCGTGTTCACGCCGAAGACGCCCGGCGGGCGGAACGTCCACTTCGGCGTTCGCGAGCACGGCATGGGCGCCCTTATGAACGGCATGGCGCTGTCGCACCTCCGCTCGTACGGCTCCGGGTTCCTCATCTTCTCGGACTACGGGCGCCCGCCGATCCGGCTCGCCGCGATCATGAACCTGCCGGTGCTGTACGTGTTCACGCACGACTCGATCGGGGTCGGCGAGGACGGCCCGACGCACCAGCCCATCGAACAGATCATGTCGCTGCGGGCGATCCCGAACCTGATCCTCATCCGCCCCGGCGACGCGAACGAGGTGGCCGAGGCGTACAAGGTCGCGCTGCAGGAGAAGCACCACCCGGTCGTGCTCGCGATGACGCGCCAGGCGCTGCCGACGCTCGACCGCTCGAAGTACGCCCCGGCGTCGGGTCTGGCGAAGGGCGGCTACGCCCTGAACAACGTCCCGAACCCCGACGTCCTCATCATCGCGACCGGCAGCGAACTGTCGCTGGCCGCCGATGCCGCCGAGAAACTCGCCGCGGAGAACATCAAGGCCCGTGTGGTCAGCCTGCCGTCGTGGGAACTGTTCGAGAAGCAGGACCAGACGTACCGCGACGGCGTCATCCCGCCCGCCGTGACGGCCCGCGTGTGTGTGGAGATGGGCGGGGCGTTCGGGTGGGAGAAGTACGCCGGCACGGGTGGCGCGATCATCGGGATGCGATCGTTCGGCGCCTCCGCCCCGCTGAAGGACCTGCTCAAGCACTTCGGCTTCACGACGGACGCGGTCGTGAAGGCCGCGAAGGAACAGGTAGGGAAGAAGTGAGGACTTTTCGATTGCCGGTTTTTGATCGGCGATTAGAAGGCGGAGACGCGCCGAGGGCGCCCTTCAATCGCCGATCAAAAACCGGCAATCGAAAATTATACCCCGGTGACGTCGAGGGCGGCCTCGCGGGTCGGGTACGACGGCAGCACGCGGGTCAGTTTCGTCATCTCCAGCATCGACCGCACGGCCTCGTTCGGCGCGCACACCGCGACCTTGCCGTCGGGCTTCACCTGATTCTGCAAGCCGACCATCAGCCGCAGGCCCAGGCTCCCGGAATACTCCAGTCCGCTCAGGTCGAACACGAACCGCCGCACCCCGGCGCGGAACACTTCCTGGATCTGCGGGAACAGTTCCTCGACCGCTTCCGGGTCCATCTTCCCGCTCAGCGCGATGACGACGGTACCGTTGTCGGGGGTGAACTCGAACCGGCACCCGAACGCGGGTGACTGCGGCATAACGACCTCGTGGGGAGAGGGACTTCGGTTACATTACGGGATCGCAGGCTCTCATCATTCACGGACACGCGCCGGGTAAAACGAATGTGACCGCACACCCCGGAGGCCGCCATGCTCGCCAGTTCGGTCCCGCTCGCTTTCGTAATCTCCTGGCTCGCGGGGGTACTTTCCGCCCTCGCGCTGCCGAACGTTCCGTCGGCGCCGGCCGCGGGAGACGCCCGCGCCGCCGTCGAACGGGCCGTCGCGCCGCTCAGGAAGGGCGCGAGCGGGCACGCCGAGCAGAAAACGTGCTTCGCGTGTCACAACCAGGCGACTCCGATGCTCGCCTTTGCCACCTCGAAGGACCGTGGATTCGATCTGTCCGCGGACCTGTTCCAATCACAGGCCGAACACATTATCGGCTTTCTCGACACCAACCGCGAGCGGTTCAAGGACGGCCGCGGCACCGGCGGCGCGGCCGCGACGGCCGGGTACGCGCTGTTCACGCTCGAACTCGCCGGCCACAAGGCCGACGACAACACCGCGGCCGCGGTCGGATACCTCCTGAAGACGCAGGCCGACCGCGACCACTGGCGGACGCCCTCCAGTCGCCCGCCGACCGAGGCGAGCGACTTCACCACGACGTACCTCGCGCTGCGGGCGCTCCGCGTGTGGG
>JAFKJJ010000016.1 GCA_017306025.1 Planctomycetota bacterium | reverse complement strand
CGCCTGGCCTGCCAACGCTCTGGCAGGCCAGGCGGCCTGCCCCACGACGGAAGGCCCTTTCACCCCGCCGTGTCCAGCGCGGCGAACAGTTCCTCGACGCTCGCGGCGCGCTTCACCGCATCGAACTTATCGAACGTGCCGGCGGTCGCGGCCACGCGGAGCCACTGCTTCAGTCGGCACAGCGTTTTTTCACTCCGCCCGTCGTGGAACCGCTCGGTCCATTCAACCAGCTTCCGCAGCGGCGCGCGCCAGTCGAACGGGCCGCTCTCTTCGACGGCCGGTGCGAGGCCGAGTTCGAGCGCCACCCGACGCGCGAGCCGCGGGTCGGCCAGCGCGCCGCGGCCGAGCATGAAGTGAATGCTGCCGGTCTCCTCGCGGCACCGGCGGAAGTCCGCGATCGTCCAGATGTCGCCGTTGGCCACGACCGGCAGCCCGAGTCGCTCGCGCACGCGCCCGATCGGCTTCCAGAACACCGGCGGCGCGTACCCCGCGACCCGCGTGCGGCCGTGGATCGTGATCCACGACGCGCCCCCCTCCGCGGCCATCGCGGCGTTTTCGTCGATCGCGTCGATGCCGTCCCACCCGAGCCGCAATTTCGCCGAAACCGGCACATTCGCGGGAACCGCACTCCGAATCGCGCCGACGATCTCGCGGATGCGCTTCGGGAAGCGCAGGAGCGTCGCGCCGCCGTCGTGGCGGTTCACGGTCGGGGCGGGGCAGCCGAAGTTGATGTCGACGGCCGCGGCGCCGAGTTCGCACGCCCGGGCAGCGGACTCCGCCATGCGCCCCGCGTCGCCGCCGAGCAGTTGGATCTGTACCGGCAGCCCGGTTGCGGTGAGGTTGCCCGTCGCGAGTTCGGGCACGTGGGTGTGGAACACGTGCTTCGGCGGAACCGCGTGGCTGACCCGCAGGAACTCCGACACCGCGAACGTGAACGCCCCGACGGCTCCCTGCACCGCGCGCATGGGCGCATCCGTCACGCCCTCCATCGGGGCGAGGAGCAGTGCGGGCCGGTCGGGCCGGAGCGAAATCATGGCGCCTTTCGTCGCGGTGGTGTAGAGTTGGGTATTGTACCAGCCCGACGAGACGCGGCCGTGAGTGAGGAGACACCCTTCCGCCTGACCGAGCGCGCCGCCCGCATCCGCGACGAGGCCCGCGCCCTGCTGGACGCGCACGGACTTTCGGCGTGGGAGTTCGGCTTCAACGCGAACGTCCGCCGCGCCGGCGTGTGCTTCTACCCGCATCGCGGCGAACCGGGCCGCGTCGAACTGTCGGTCCACTTCGCGGCCCGTAACTCCGACGCCGAGGTGCGCGACACGCTCCTCCACGAACTCGCGCACGCGCTGGTCGGGCCGGGACACGGGCACGACGCGGTGTGGAAGGCGAAGTGTCGCGAGATCGGCGCGAAGCCCGAGGCGTGTTACGGCGACGAGGTCGAGATGCCGCGCGGCCGGTGGCGTGCGGCGTGTCCCGGTTGCGGGACGGAGTTCGACCGGCACCGCCGGCCGGCGCGGCCGAACGGCTGGTTCTGCCGCCCGTGCGGCCCGGCCGCGGGCAAACTGCGGTGGTCTTGTGGTGGTCCGGTCACTCCGTGACCGGTCTTCGATATCCGGTCACGGAGTGACCGGACCACCACAAGGCCAGACCACGGCCGAGTTTCAGTCGTCGCAACAGAGACACTTTTCCGGCACGAACACGGTCAGCGTCGCGGCGTACTTGGTCGATTCGTACTTGTCGCCCTTCTCGTCCGTTTCGTGGTGGCACACCACAAGGTAATAGTTGCCCGTTTTGGGCGTGAAGGACGCGCGGCCGTCCTTGTCGGTTGTCCGTTCGTACTCGGTGTCCGTCCCCTCCTTCAGCGTGACGCCGCGGGGCACGAAAGACACCTTCACGCCCTCCAGCGGCTTCCCGTTGAACAGCAACTTCACCTTGATCGGCGTGCCCGGCCCCATCGGCGCGGCGGGATTGGTTTCCGGAACGAGTTCCAGCTTGTGGCCGAGCGCCTTGTCGAAACCGGGTAACTTCGGGGGCACCTTGTCGAGCGACGCGCTCGCCACGAAGTACGCCTTCGCGCTCCGTACCGATCGCACCGGCTTGCCGTGGTTCACGACGCCGTCCGAACTCTGCGCCGCGACGTACAGCCCGGCCTTCGCGGGCACGAACTTCGACGTGAGGAACCCCTCCTTCGGCGCGTAACCCAGATCGACGAGATCGGGCTTCAGGTCGTAACTCTTGCCGTCCGGCGCGACCACCACGAACGACTGAACCGACTCCGGAGAGAGCTTCCCCGCGATCTTGAAGTCGCGGTGGTCGTTGCCGTGGTTGCCGAGCAAGAGGTCGATGTGGATCGCGTCGCCGGTGCGGACGACGTGCGTGTTCGTCTGCACCCAGGTGTCGTGCGCGACGGCGGGGAAGGAAAGGGCCGCGCCCACGAGCGCGGCCGGCAACAGCGAGCGAAACATGGCGTGCTCCGGTGGATTCGAAGGGTGCGGGTTGTCCTATGGACCGGCCGCGCCGACCGCGCCCGCGGGATTCGCGATTTTGCGATCGCACGTTCGCCCACGCTTCGGGTACGCTATCAAACTGACCGTTCCCGCCGAAGACCCCCACCCCTCCCCACCTTCCGCCGGAGGAAGCCGTGAACACCTCGCAGATGATTTCACGCCGTCGGCTCCTGCAAATGGGCGGCGTCACCGCACTCACGATGGGCGTACCGGGCACGGTCGCGGCGCGCATGGACCCGGCAAAACGGGACCGCGGGGCGGCCGAGAAGTCGTGCATCTTCATTTTGTTGTGCGGCGGGCCGAGCCACCTCGACATGTGGGACCTGAAGCCGGATGCGCCGGCCGAGATCCGCGGGCCGTACAAGCCGGCGCAGACCAGCGTGCCGGGCGTGCGCATCTGCGAGCTCCAACCACGGCTCGCGAAGATGGCCGACCGGTTCGCCCTCATCCGCTCGATGACGCACCCGGGCAACATCAGCAACCACTTCGACGCGATGCACAACCTGCTCGCGGGCCAGCACAACGCCCCGCAGGACGCCCCGTACCTCGGCTCGATCCTGTCGAAAGTGAGACCGAGCCAGAAGGCGCTCGCCTCCTACGTGTGGCTCATCAAGTGCGTCGGCGACCCGGTATTCTGTGCCCCCAATATTGGCACCGGCGGCAATCTCGGCAGTTTCTACGCGCCGCTGTTCGCGGGCGACGCGAACAACAACCCGGCCAAGCCCAACTTCAAGCCGCCCGAAGCGCTCCTGCCCGTGGACACCAGCGATCGCCTGAACGCCCGCAGCCAGTTGCTCACCAGTCTGAACCGCGGCGGCAGGAGCGAGAGCGACGCGGGTCAGCAGAGCTGGCGCGACGTTCAGCGCCGCGGGTTCGAGATCGCCACCTCCGACGGGCCGCGCGAGGCGTTCAACCTCGAACGCGAAGACGTGAGGCTCCGGGACCGCTACGGCCGCAACCCGCTGGGCCAGAACCTGCTCCTGGCGCGCCGGCTGGTGGAATCGGGCGTCGGGTTCGTAACGGTCAACGGCTGGACCGGCCCCTCGCCGAGCCAGACGCAGAACAACGGCCCGCCGAGTTCGAGTTGGGACATGCACGGCGGCGAGATGGGCATGGGCAACGCGTTCGGCACCGGCTCCTACGGCATGGGCTGGTGTCAGCCGGTGCTCGACGCGGGCCTTTCGGCGCTGCTCGAAGACCTCGGCGACCGCGGGCTGCTCGAAAGCACGCTCGTCGTCGTGATGGGGGAGTTCGGACGGACGCCGCGGATCAACCAGAACGGCAGCGGCACACCGGGCCGTCAGCACTGGCCCGCGGCGTACTCCGCGATCCTCGCGGGCGGCGGGATCAAGGGCGGCGCGGTGTACGGCGAAACCGACAAGATCGGCGCGAGCGTGAAGGACAGGCCGGTGCGCCCGCAGGACCTCAGCGCGACGATCTTCCACGCGCTGGACGTGCCGTACGAGTCGAAGGTGACGAAGGACGGTCTGTCGAAGCCGCTGAGCACCGGCACGCCGGTACTCGATCTGTTCGAGTGAGTGGACTTTGCCGAACGGTTCCGGATCGAACGGCCCGACAGGGCCGCGCCCGCCCACTTCCCGCGACAGCGCTCTTAATTCGTCGCGTCCGCCCTGTTATCCTGTTGAGCACTTCCGCCCCGCCACGGTGCGGGGCGGCGCCCTTCCGCGAATCGGGATGAACGCATGACGGCCCGGGCGGTCCACTGGCACGAGGGGATGTTCCTCCAGCCGCACCAGTTCCAGGCCGAGCACCGCCACCTCACCGCCCGCGCGCACCGCGCCGTCAGTTGGCCCACGCACCACGTCTGGGGACTCCGGACCGTCGAGCTCGATACCGACGCGCTCACCAACAACCGGCTCGTCGTGCGGTCGCTCCGGGCGGTGTTCCGCGACGGCACCCCGATCGAGGTTCCCGCCGACGGCCTACTACCCACGATCGAACTCAAGGGGCTGTTTGATCCTGGGCAGCCGCTTATGGTGTATCTCGCAATCCCCGCCCTCAATCTGGGGAAGGCGAACGTCGCGGAGGATCTGCCCGACCCGAACGCGCGGTATCAGCTCGACACACAAGAGCTCGAAGACGAGAACACGGGCGTGAACCCGCAGCCGATCCGCGTGCGCAGGCCGAACCTGCGGCTGCTCTTCGGCGACCAGGATCAGACGGGCTTTTCCACACTCCCCCTGGTGCGGCTCGTGAGGTCGGCGCTCGCCAACGCGCCGCCCGAGGTTGATGTGTCGTACATCCCGCCGGTGCTGGCCTGCGACACGTGGCCGGCGCTGCACGGCGACATCCTGCAATCGCTCTTCGACCGGATCGGGCGCAAGAGAGAACGGCTCGCGAGCGCCCTCGCGTCCCGCGGCGGCGTCATTGCGGGCGGCGACCCGCAGGACGCGGTGAGTGCAGCGCACCTCCGCGAGCTGAACGAATCGTACGCGGTGCTCAGCGTGGTCGCGTTCACACCGGGGATTCCCCCGCTGCTCGCGTACACCGAACTCTGTCGGCTCGTCGGACAGCTCGCAATCTTCGATCGCTCCGGGCGCTGGCCCGCGATCCCGCCCTACGACCACGACGACCTCGGCGGCTGCTTCTACCGCATCAAGGTGTACCTCGACACCCTGCTCGACATCCTGCCGGAGCCGGAGTATAAGGAGCGGCCCTTCATCGGAATGGGCCTCCGGATGCAGGCCGCGATCGAACCGACGTGGCTCGATCCGGCGTGGGAGCTGTATCTCGGCATGCGGTCCGAAATGGACCCCGACGAGATGATGCGGCTGCTCACGGTGCCGGGCCAGCTCGACATGAAGGTGGGGTCCGGCGACCGCGTGGACGCGATCTATCAGCTCGGTCAGGCGGGCTTGCGGTTCGAGCCGTGCCCGAGGCCGGCCATCCTGCCGGACCTCGCGGGCCAGCGGTACTGCCGCGTGAGCCGTCAGCCGGAGCGCGAGTGGGGCGCGGTCACGCGCTCGCTGACGGTCGCGGTGCGGTTCAACGAGACGCGGGTGGTCGGCGCGATCCAGGGCCAGCGCACGGTGAGCGTGCGCACCGCCGGCGGGCGCACCAACACCATGACGTTCACGCTGTACGCGGTGCCCGCGGGGTGATCGCCTCCGCGAACCGCGACGCAGAGCAAGCAATGAACGCGGTTCATAAAGCTCCCCCACGAGCCGCGACCGCAAGGGAGCGGGCGATGCGCTGGAGATGCGCAACGCGATTTTGCATTCCGTAGCTCCGCTCCCTTGCGGTCGCGGCTCGCAAGAAAGCTGACGATGCTCGATAACTGGCAAGAACGGTTCCCGAACTGCGAGCCGGTTAGCCACTTGATGCGGACGGCATTCCGCAAGCGTTGGGTGCGGTTCCACAGTCTGCCGGAGTCGAAGCGATATCCCGAGAATGAGGGCGAATACGAGACGGTTCTGCACCGTCACAACCGCATCCTCGGTGAACTCGTCGGAAGCGAACGAGGCGTCGCGCTGTTAACGACTGGGTATTCGGAAACGCCGCAACCGGTTCGCACGTACCCCGAGCTTGACGCGTTCGACCCGAATGCGAAGCTGTGGCGAACCGTCGCGATGCACGAGCTAGAGCGGGACTTCTCCGACCCGAACTACTGGCACGTGTTCGCGAGTGGGTGGGAGTGGCGGCGAGGCTTGTTCGATCCGCTCGTTCGACTGGTCGCTGACGGTACCGTGGCAAACGTGATGATCGTTGACCTCGACTGCCGATGGCTTCTGCATCCCTATGACGGCGGCATGGACGTGATTCTCGACTCACCAGCCGCGCGCGGGCGGCTTCGAGCGATCCACAAAGATTGGTTATCGCTGCGAGCGGACGGGCTGTAGTAACGTGCGCGACCAACTGCTATCCGTGGTGAATCCGATCGTCCGCACGGCGCTGAAACTGCGCGACGAGTGGGCGGGCGGCACCGGTCCGTCGTTCGACGCGGGCCGCGAACTGCTCATCGCGCGGTTCCGCGAGCTTTTCATGCTCGTCGCGCCACCGACGGCGAAACACGGCGAATCGAGCTACGAGATCGACCTCTCGGCCGCGGCCTTCAGCACGCCGGAGTCGCGATACCTCGGCGTCGGGTACGCGCTGGTGAGCTGGGTGGACGAGCTATTCACGCTGAACTCGCTGGTCGCGGCGCGGTGGAACGAGCGGAAGTTCGAGGTCGAGTTCTACGAGACGAACGACCGCGCGTGGCGGTTCTGGGTGCAGGCCCGCATGGCCGCCGATCGTGCCACCGACGACGACCTGGAAGTGTTCTACCTGTGCGCGGTGCTCGGCTTCCGCGGCGAGTGGGCCGAGGACCCGGCGCAACTGCGGGCGTGGCTCGGTTCGACGCGCGAGCGCCTGGTGAAAGCTCTCCGCACCGAATGGATCGGCCCGCAGCCGCTCGAACCGCCCGCGTCCGTGCCGCCGCGCTACGGTAAGTCGCGCCTGGCGCGGATGGCGGTGTTCGCGGGGCTGACCGTGCTGGTGTGTGTGCCGTTCGGGGCGCTGCTCGTCGCGCGGCAGTTGGCGAAGTGACCGGACCCGGCGAACCCGGACAACGCGAGCGTTCATGTTCACACGCTTCTTCGACTGGCTCACGTCGCGCAAGGTCGTTTTTGCCCTGCTGTGGATCGCTCACGTTCTGATCGTCGTCTGCCTGGTTCTCGGCCTCTATGCGATCAACCGTCGCTACCATCTCGAAACCGAACTGCTCTCGCCCTTCCCGTGGCTCCACCACTACTGGCTGCCGCTCCTGTTCCTGCTGATGTACGCCGGCGCGTGGTTCGGCTACTGGTTCTTCCGGCTCCTCACCGACCCGCGGGACGGCTCGCACCCCGACATCGACGACGCCTGGGCGGCCGCACTCAAGGAACTGAACGCCGCGGGCATCGAGCCGACCGAGGTTCCGCTGTTCGTGGTGATCGGCAAGCCGCGAACCGACCTCGCCGACTTCTTCGCGGCAACACGACTGCCGTTCGCGGTCCGCGCCGAGCCGCGAACGCCCGGCGCGCCGGTGCAGGTGTACGCGACCCGCGACGCGGTGTTCGTCGCGTGCCCGGGGGCGTCGGTGTTGTGCCGACTCGCCGACATCTTCATTGCCGAGGCTAAAGCGGCGCAACCCACACCCCCGCCCGCGGGATTCGATCTGCTCGACAGCCCCGAGCGGCCGGTCGAGGTGCTCTCGGGCGACGAGCAAATTGTGGTGCCCGAACCGAGCGCGGTGCCCGCGGACGTTCTGGGCGAGTGGCTGCCGCGGCCGGGCGTGTCCGACGTGCCGGCCGTACCCGCGGACGAGGCCGAGCGACTCGCGGGGCGCTTGAAGTACCTGTGCCGGCTGATCGCGGAGCGCCGACGGCCGTACTGTCCGGCGAACGGCATCGTGTGGCTCGTTCCCGTTGTCGGCACAACGACCGAAGCGATCGCGGACCGCGCGGCCGCCGCGTGTCGCGCTGATTCGCTGGCCGCGGAAGCCGGGCTCCAGGTGCATTGCCCGGCCGCGGCGGTGGTCTGCGACGCACAGGATTTGCCCGGCTTCCGCGACCTGCTCCGCGGGTTGCCGGAGCCGCTCGCCCGCGAGCGGTTACTCGGGCGATCGTTCCCGCTCGTGCCGGCCGTACCCGCGGAGAAGCGGCCGGAAGTGCTGTTCAACGGCTTGGATTGGGTCGCGCGAAGCCTGTTGCCGGGTGTCACGTATCAGCGATTCGGGAGCGAGGCGGAAGGCAACGGCGAGCGGTGGTCGGCCGCGAACGCGCGGCTGTGGATGCTCTTGAACGAACTGCACGCCCGGCGCGCGGCGCTCGCGCGGCTGCTCGGTCAGGGGTTGACGGACGGCGGAGACCGTCCGCCGATGCTCGCGGGCGCGTACCTCGCGGGCACCGGTCCGGCGGAACCGGATCAGGCGTTCGTCGCGGGGGTGGTGCAGCAACTGATCGGACTACAGAACAACGTCGAGTGGACCCCCGCGGCACTGGCGGAGGAGCGCGACTACCGCCGCATGACCGTGATCGGCTACGCGGCGGCGCTGACGTTGGTGATCGCGGTGGGCACCTTCGCGTACCTGACGTGGCTGCGGTAGAGTGGTCCGCTCGCTCCGCGAGCGGCGCGAGCACGGCACAGTTCATTTCGGGACCGCGCACATCGCATCGCTCTCCGCAGCGCAACCGCTCGCGGAGCGAGCGGACCACTCTAAAACGCTCACACCTTCGCAACCACCTTCTTCTTGCTCCCGCTGAGCGCGGCGCACGCCTTCCGCAAGCGGCGGATGCCTTCCGTCACCTGTTCCGGCGTTGCCACGCCGAAACACAGGCGGATCTCGTTGTTCGGCACGCAACCGCTCTCGTCCGCGACGTGCCCGCACTCGCCCGGCACGTACAGCACGCCGGCTTCCAGCGCCGCGGCCATCAGCGGGCTGGTCGTACCGGTGTCGATGCCGTCGAGCGTCAGCCACACGTAGAACCCGCCAGCCGGAACGGTCCAACTCGCGGCCGGGAAGTCGGCGAACTCCGTTTCGAGCGCCTTGAGCATCACGTCGCGCTTGTGCCGGTAGACGCCGCGCAGTTCCTCCGCGTGCCGGGCGTAGGCCGGCGACGCGCTCAGCCGCGAGGCGATGTGCTGCGACAGGCTAGCCGAGCCGAAGTCGTGGCTACCTTTTAGGTGCAGCACCGCCTCCATCACGTCCGGCGGCATGATCGCGTAACCGGTCTTCAGGCCCGGCGCGCACGGCTTCGAAAACGTGCTCGTGTAGATCACGTACTCGTTCGCGGTGTCGAACCGTTTCGCGCTGGGGAGGTCGTCGCCGGTGAACCGCAGCTCGCGGTACGCGGCGTCTTCGAGGATCAGGATGCGGTGGTCCGTGCTGAACCGGCGCACGAGTTCGACCAGCTTCTTTCGGCGCTCGACCGAGAGCGAGAGTCCGGTCGGGTTCTGGAAGTAATCGACGGTGTAGACCGCCTTCACCCGCGGAAGTTCGCCCGAGCGCCGGAGCCGGTCGAGCAGCGCCTCCAACTCGTCGGTCCGCATGCCGTCGGCGTCCATCGGGACCGTCAGCACACGCGCGCCGTGCGATTGCAACAGGCTGTGAAACACGAAATACGACGGGGCTTCGGTGATGACGATGTCGTCGGGATCGAACAGGATCTCGCCGACGAGGTAGAGCAACTGCTGCGAGCCGGTGGTGATGCACACGTCGGCCGCGGTGAGGTTCACATCGGCCGGTGTAACGCCGTCCGCGTCACAAACGAGCTTCAGCACCTGTTCGCGGAGTGCGGTAAGGCCCTGCGTGGAGCCGTATTGTAGCGCGGCCTGCCCCGCGAGTTGGTCGGAGAGAATCTCGGCGGCCGTGGCGCGGACCTCTTCGACCGGGAGCGAGCCCTCGTCCACCAGTCCGGCCGCGAACGAGACGAGACCGGGGTTCTCGATCGCCTTCTGGATGAAGTAGCTGATGGGCGAGTCGGTGGTACGGCTCGACTTGCCCGACCGCACGAACGGCGCAGGTGGCATGCTCACTCCTCGGCTGTCCTCACGACCGGTCGCGGTCAAGCGCCGCTTCACGATCGCTGGGGGGGAAAGTAAATCGGCCCCGGAGGTGTTAGCTCCGGGGCCGACGGGTGTTTCCAAACACGAGTCGAAGCCGGAGCTAGGGGCTAGCAGCGATAACGATTGCGCGAACGGCGGCACGAGCCGCGCCACGAATTGCGGCGGGTGCGTGTGCGAACCGGATTCGTGCAAGGGCCGTCATCGTGAGCGCGCAACCTGTATTCCGAAGATTCGACCGAGGAACAATATCGCGCAAAGGCCCGAAGGACAAGCACATTTGGCGAAATGTCCGCTCAGTATTTCGCCAGGTCGCCGCCCTTTCCGAGCCCCAACCCGTCCACCACCTGCTTCGCGCCGTCGCTCATGAACTTCAGTTCGCTGTTCACCGCGATGAACTGCCACCCCTCCGCGATCCGCGCCTTCGCCTCCTCGATGCTGAACGTGTGAATCCCCGCGGGCACCCCGATCCGCTTGCAGCCCGCGAGGATGTCGGCCAGCGCCTGCTTGAACACGTCGGGCGCCGGCGGCTTGCCGTCGGGGGTTCTCATACTCGCGGCCAGGTCGTTCGGGCCGACGAACACCGCATCCACGCCCGGCACCGAGTACACCTCGTCGAAATTCCTCACCGCCTGGATGTGCTCGCACTGGAGCACGATGAGGATCTCGTCGTTCGCCTTCGCGTAGTAGTCGGCCGGAGTCGCGGCGAAGTTCAGCGCGTGGACGCTGCCGCCGACGCTCCGCGTACCGAACGGCGGGTACAGGCACGCGCTCACCGCGTCCTGCGCCTCCTGCCGCGTGCAGACCATTGGCACGACGACACCGAACCCGCCGTTGTCGAGCACGCGCTTGATGTGGTCGTGCCGGCAGGACGGCACGCGGACCAGCGGTACGCACCCGGCGTCCGCGATCGACGCGATCATGTGCGTGGTCGTCTCGACGTTGACCAGCGAGTACTCGACGTCGACCGTGAGCCAGTCGAACCCGGCGCGGGCGAGGAACCGCGCCGCGGTGATGTTGCCGAGCGACAGCCACGTGCCGACGGTCGGCTTACCGGACTTCAACAGCCGCTTGACGGGGTTCGTGCGCATGGGGCGGGATACCGAGAGGAAGGATTTCCCTCTGTTGTATCGGCCGCCGCGCGCCCGGGTGCGGTCAGTGGGCTTTCTGGCCGAAGTTGGCCGGCAGCACGACGCCCCACCGGCCGCCCGCGCGCCGGAGCGTGGCGCCGTCGCTGTAGCGCCGCGAGTGGCCGGCCGAGTGCCCCTGGAGCGTGACGTGAACGGTCGCGCCGTCGCCCTGCTCCTCGCTCGCGCGGACGTGGACCTTTTCCACCGGGAAGCCGACGTTCTTCAGGTACGCGCCGGCCAGGGCCGCGAACCGCTCGGCCGAAACGCGGCGCTTGCTGTCGGGGTCGAGTTGCGCGTACGCGCCGGGCGGGTCGTTGGCGACGAGCGCGCCGAAGAACGCCTCCGCCGCGGCCCGGGCGCCGGTGTCCGGGGCGGTCGGCTCCGACTTGCCGCCGCAGCCGACGACGAGCGCGAGGGCGAGCGCGGCGGCCCGCGAAGCGAAACGGCTCACGGATAGCTCCCGTCGGCGGTCAGCACGACCTTGTCCGGGTACATGTCGATCACCGCGTCCTCCCACCGGAGGCTCGCGGCGTGGCCGTCGAGGTACAGGTAGTTCGCCACCCCGGTGTGCCGGTCCCATGCGATCCACGGCTTGATGATCCCGGTGCCCAGCCAGATGTCGTAGTCGTCCTGGCGCGGGTCCTCGCCGTTGGCGACCGTGAACACGCTCGCGTTGCGCTCGGAGAAACACACGAACTGCGACGTACCCACCTCGTTAACGAACCGCATCAGGTTCCACTGCCCGTACCGGCGGCTCTTGTGGCTCAGGAGCGAGTTCATCAGGTAGCTGGTCCGGTGCTCGACGCCGTCGATCTGTCCGCCGTCCACGAACGGCTTCCGCTCCGACGGGTCCACCGGACAGCGGTAGATGGCCTCGCTCGGCAGGACGATCCCGCGCTTCGACAGCGACTCGTCGGCCTCCTGGGTGCCGCCGATGTAGGGCATCAGCTTGTCTTCCCAGTAGATCTCGGCGAACGAGTTGGTGTCGCCGGTGTTCGAGATGACGTCCGCGTCGAACGGGTGGTGCAGGAAGAACTGTCCGTTGTGCGTGTCGTAGTAGCCGTGGACCGCGAGGCCGATCTGCTTGAGGTTGTTTTGGCACTTCATCCGCGCGGCCGCGGCCCGCACCTTCTGAACGGCGGGCAGCAGAAGCCCGATGAGCACCGCGATGATCGCGATGACGACCAGCAGTTCGATGAGTGTGAACGCGACACGGCGGGTCACGGCGTTTGCCTCCGCTTCGGTGTTGTAAACGCGAACCGTTGCATCGCCGGGTCGGTGGTGAGACACGACCGCGACGAACTTCGCCACCCACTCCCTTCCGCGAAAATCAGCGGCCGAACAATACGGCTATCGCAACAGCAATCGCACTCGCGATCAGAGCGAGCAGAGGATTCAACCGCGGGCGCGAACCCGGCCGGTAGTAGCCCACGGCTGTTACCGCTTCGGAAGGTCGGGGTTCCGGGAGCGGTTTCGTGAAACGAAAAAGCCACCCGGTTTGCCCGCTACGGTGTGGCTGCCTCGTGGCAACGACCCGCCATCGCGGACAAGGGTGGCTTGACATTGGAATGATATCCGACCGCTTTCGTCGGTCAAGAAAGATCGCGGCACGCGACCAGCGAATTTCGCTTTACGAAGGTTTCTTCACGTTCAGTTGCTGCGCCTCTTTCCAGATGTCGCCGTAGGCGTCCTTGTCGAACGGCGGGCAGCCGGTCGGGAACTGGCCCATCGGGTGCTGCTTCGCCCGCATCAGCGCCGTGCAGTAGCTGAACGTCCGGCACACGCGCTTGCGGTCGAGCTTGCCGGCGTCGAGCAACTGCCGCACCCAGTCCGGCTGCGCGAGCGTCGCACGGCCGACGCCGACGATGCTCACGCGGCCGTCGCGCACGTTCGCGGCCGCGGCCTGCGGCAAGAACTCTTGCAGGTAGCTGTAACCGGTGCCGACCAGCGCGAGGTCGGGGAACGCCTTCTGAATCGTTTCCGCGGCGCGGAAGTGCCGGTTCACCCCGACCAGCGGGTGTTCCGGCGTCTCGTAGCCGTCCGGCGGCGGGTACTCGAACGGCCGGCCGTAGTGCGGCTGCGCATAAGGGTTACCCATCGTCGCGTTCACGAGCGCGACGCCGAGCGAGCGCATTTCGCCGATCCACCGGAGCGGCTCGGTCAGGTCCACCGTGAACGGGTCGGTCTCCGACATGCCCCAGCCGTTCGCGAGCGGCAGCGCGTGCGCGTCGGGCGTTCCGTCGTCGTTCGCGGACTTGTGGAACGGGATGCCGTCGTACACGTTCATGCGCGTCGCGATGACGACGTTCGACGGTACGGCGGCCCGGACGGCTTGAATCACCTCGCGCGCGAGGCGCGTGCGGTTCTCGTAGGGGCCGCCGTAAGGACCCGGACGGTTTCGCGCGCCGAGTAACTCGTTCAGCAAATACCGGTGGCACTGCTTCACGTCGATGAAGTCGAAGCCCACATCCACCGCGAGCTTCGCGGCCGTGACGTAGTCGTCCACGAGCCGCTTCAGTTCGTCGTCGGTGATGAGCGGGTAATCCGGCGTCACCTTCGCGCCGGTGGACTTATCGACAACCGTTCGCGGGTCGAGGAGCGGGTCGTGCGTCGCGATGATCGGCCGGGGGTGGCTGTAACGACCCGAATGAGTGAGTTGCAGCCCGAACAACAGGTCCGAATCGGTGCCGTTGGCGTCGCGGTGTGCCGTGCGGCAGTCGTCCACGATGCGCGCGAACGCGGCCCTCGTCGATTCGTTCAGGACGATCTGCCGCGGGTTCGCGCGGGCGCCCATGTTCACCGCGCACGCCTCGCCCCAGATGAGTTTCGCCCCGCCCGCGCCGAACCGCGCGTAGCGGCGGAACGTGAGTTCGCCCGGCGCGCCGTCGCGTTCGCCGTCGCACCCCTCCATCGGATGAACGCACCACCGGTTGCCGACCGACCGCGTGCCGACCGTAATCGGCCGGAACAGCGGCGAGAGGTCGTCGGAGAACCGCAGGTCGATTCCGAGCCGCGCGTTCTCCGCCTCAAGGTCCGTGACCGACTTGTATTTGAAGAACTTGGCCATGCGGCACCAGGGAGCAGAAGGCAGAAGGCCGCCACGGATGAACACAGAAGACACGGATCAAAGCAGAAGAGTGAATTGGATTCAAACCTTCTTCTTGTCCGATCCGTGTTCTCTGTGTTCATCCGTGGCTCTTTCGGGCTTGTCTTCCGATGCGGGCGGCTCCTTGAACAGCGTCACGAACACCGCGAACGCGACGACGTAACCGACCAGCGGGACGAGCCACACCGCGGGCCAGTCCGTTATCCCCGCGGTGCGGTTCAGTTGCACCGTGTTGCTCGCCAGGAAGTTGCCCAGGAGCACCGCGGGGCCGCTGCCGAGAAACGTGACCAGCGACTGCGCGCCGGCGCGCAGGTGCGGGGGCGCCTCGCGGTCCACGAAGTACGCGCCGAGCATCGCGTAGAACGCGTAGCTCCAGCCGTGCATCGGCAGCGCCACCGCCACGACCGCCGGCACGTTCGCGGCGTACAACAGCGCGTTCCGCAGCACCCACCCGCCCAGGCCCAGCAGCATCATCTGTTTCAGACTCAGCCGGCGCAACAGCCACGGCGTCGCGGCCATGCACCCGATCTCGCACCACTGCGCCAGCGTCATGACCACCTCCGGCGCCACCCGCCCCCACGCGCCGAGGTCGAGTTCCACGCCCAGGTCGCGCAGGTACGGCGAGACGAACAGGCTGTAGAACTGGTTCATCGAGTTGCACAGGAACAGCACGCCCGCGAACACGACGAACGACCGGTCGCGGAACATCTTGATCGCCGGCAGCCCGATCACCTCGCGGACCGGGCGCCCGTGTCCCTTCGGCGGGGTGTGCGGCAGCGCGAACGCGAACGCCGCGAGCACCGCGGACGTCGTCGCGGCGACGTAGAGCGGCTGCGGCGAGATCGGGTTCATCCCCCACCCGACCACGAACCCCGCGACGATCCACCCGAACGTCCCGGTGAGCCGCACGTACCAGAACACCCCGTCCCCGCCGTCGGGCAGGTTGCGGAAGCTGATGACGTTCGTCAGCGTCAGCGTGATCTGTGTGCCGACCGCGTAGCCGAGCATCAGCCCGAACAGCGGCCCGACCGCGTCGGCCGGGTCGGCGTTCGTCCCGTCGTAGGTGTCGCACCACCACCCCGCCGCGCCCATGAGCGCGGCCATCAGGGCGTGCGCCGTTGCCATCACCTTCTCGCCGGCGAACCACCGGTCGGCGAGCAGCCCGACCACCATCGGGGCGCCGATCGCGCCGACCGCGAACGTCATGTAGATGTAGCCGACGTGCGTCGGGGCGAACCCCAGCCCGCCGGCGGCCGGGGGCGTCTGGAGGTACCGAGTGAGCGGCACGATCATCGCGCCCAGTCCGAAGTACTGTAGGAACATCATCGCCGCGAGCCGTCCCGGCACCGAACCGACCATCGAAGCTCCCGCTGGTCCCACGCGGCCGCCCCCGCGGTGTTGTATCAACCGCCGGGAACGATTCCCGCGCCGGGGGCGCGCGGCGGCCGGATAGGATGATCGGGGATTTCGTTCCGCGTCCGGGGCGGCTCATGGGAATCGCGCTCGTCGGGGTGATCTGCGTTTGCGGCACCGTCGTCTCGGTCCTCATGGTCGCGTCGGGGCTGCTCCGGCTGGCGATTTCCGCCGCGAACAAGATCCTCGGCCCGAAGGCAAAAACGCAACCGAGCGGCATCCCCGAGTGGGACTGGGACGACTGGGACGACGAGTACGCCCGGCCGGCGCGCCCGTGGCAAGCGGGGCGCGTGATCCCGGAGGCCGGCACCCTCAAGTGCATGGCGGCCCTGCTCCTGACGGCGCTCGTCTTCGGCCTCGGGTTCGTCCTGACCGGCTTCGCCGCCCAGGACATGGGCTTCCGGATGCACCGGGAGGAAACGAAACTGGCGGTCGCGGTCCTCAACCTGCCGGTCGCGGCGCTGACGCTCACGATGTTACTCGTGGGGCTCCTCCCGACCCGCTTCTGGCGGGCCGCGATGGTCACGTTCGTTTACGGCCTCCTCGGCCTCGCGTTCGTCCTGTTCGTCGGCGTGATCGTTTTCGCGGTCTCGGTCCTGTTCCGGTGAACCCGAACGCGGTGGCCCGTGCCCTCGCGCCGCGGTACGATGCGCCTGTCGTGCCCACGAACCGGAGTCGAACATGGGGCTGGACGGCGTCGCGTGTTTCGGGCTGGTGTTCGGGTTGCCCGTCGCGCTGGTGGTCGGCGCGGTCGCCCTGCGCGCGGCCGTGTCGATCGCCAACCGGACGGTCGGCCCGCCGAAAGAGCGGACCGATCCGTTCGCGGACTGGGACTGGGACGGCGATTGGGAGGACGAAAAGCCCCGCCGGAGCGCCGAGAAGGCGATCCCCGAACCGGGCCTGGGGAAGGGGATGATGGTTTCGTTCGCGGTCGTCGTGCTGACCGCGTTCATCGGGGCCGTGCTGGGGGTGCTCGCCGAAGCGGTGGCGGACGACCTGCTCGAAGGCGACGAGGGGGCGCGGGTCGCGCTCCTGGCGCTGTTCACGCTCCCGCTCGGCTTCGTCGGCGCGGCGCTCGTGTTCGCCGCGACGCTGCCCACGACGTTCTCACGGGCGGCGCTGGTCGCGGTCGTCTACCACTTCTTCGCGCTGGTACTGGCGGCGGTCGTCGTCGGTTCGGTGGCCGTGGCCCTGCACCTCTGAAGCGCGACGGGGCGGGCGAACGCGCGGTCAGCCGGCGCTGAACACGAACGCCGGCGGCGCGGTCGGGCCGGCGAGGACGCACGCGGTCAGCGGCTCGCGGACGCCGCCCGACGTGTCGATCCGGACGCGCACCGCGTTCGCGTCCGGCGCGTCGACCTTGATGTGCCCGGTCACCTGAACCTTCCCGGGCAGCCGTAGCGGGTTCTCCGACAGCCGCTTGTCCGCCCCGAGCCACACCGGGTACTCCGGGTTGAACAGCTTGGCCGTGTCGGTGCCGAACCGCGGGTTCACTACCGCCCGGTCCCACAGCTTCCGCCGCAAGCACTCCACTTGCACGCTCGCGGGGCATTCGAGTTCGGGCGACAGCCCGTTGTGAAGAAAGACGTGTCCCTCGGCCTCCGCGACCCACGGGAGGTTGGCGAGAAAGGCGCGGTGGTCGGCGGGCATCGCGGATTTGAGGTCCGCGAGTTCTTGTTCCCACCGCCCGGCCGGGAGGAAGTCCGGCGTGCGACCCAGGTAGCTCACGAACGTCGGCTTGTGGTCGTAGTTGGTCGCGTACCGGCGTACCCAGTCCGCGGCCGGCGGCCCGCCCAACCCCGCGGCCCGCACGAGCGCGAGGTCGTGGTTGCCGGTCACGCACGTGCTCCCCGGCTTCTCCGCCAGCAGCGCCAACACGCGCGAAACGAGTTCCTTCACGTCCGGCCAGCGGTCCACGAGGTCGCCGAGGAACACGAGCTTCGCGTCGGGCCACTCGGGCCGTTCGCGGAGCCGAGCGACGAGCTTGTCGAGCCACTCGACGCGGCCGTGCAGGTCGCCGACGGCGATGACGGGATACCCGACGCGTGTGGGCAGTTGCATCGCGGCTCACCTTCCCCGGCCATCCGTTCCGAGCTAGATTGCACGTAGGAATGATACGCGACCGACAAGCGGAGGGCCGTTATGCGCGTGGACCTGTTCGGGCTGACGATGGAGGCGCCACGCGTCACGTTCTACCTGTGGTCGCCGTGGCGGTGCGCCGCCATCGAGCACAAACTGTACGAGTCGCTCAAGTCGGTCCCGAACGCCTCGCTGGAGGCGACGCCCGACGAGCTGCGGCTGCACGTCACCGACCACAAGGGGTGGCGGGTCGCGGTGCAGAACCTGTCGCGGGTGCTCAAGGGGTGGCAGGAAGAGGCGACCGACGCGGGCAAGGACGAGCGGCGGAGCTGGCGCTGGCTGCTGGAAGCCGACACCGACGCGAGCGGGTACGACATGCAGGGCGAGCGGACGTCCTTCTGGTGCTACCTGCGCCTGTCGATCGACCGCGGCGGACCGGGCGAGGCCGAGAAGGGCGAGGACGTCGACCTCAACGGCTTCGGCGTGCAGGTGTGGGGCGAGAAGGAGTGAGGGGTTTGCTCCACCCCATCCGGGCGCCGAATTCTCTTGTGTCGCCGGGAAACGGGTAACGGCACGACGCGCAGAGGGGCCTTGCTTCCGTACCAGCAAAAGCACGTGGTACGTCACCCGTCAGGGCAGGTTTCCCTGATGGGTCCGGCAAGAGGAACAAGGGACGCCATCGAAGCGCGGCGCCGACTGCTGCGTGAGGGACCGCCCGAGAATCGTCACCCTGTCGGATGAGGGCGACCGCACCGGGAGCTCTGCCGGGCTTCGCCTTCGCATCTCATCGTCTGTTACTTGCCCTTGATGCGCACGAACGTATCCTCCTCCTTCGCCTTGTCCCTTCTGCTGACCATTTCCGTGTCGGTCAGCTTGAGAATGACCGTCTTGGTCGTCTCCTCCTTGCCCCCCACCTTCTCCGTAACGATCAGCGTATTCCCCTCGACCTTGTACGAGTCGACGGACTTCTCCTCCTTGCCCTTCAACTTCAGGGTGGTCGTCAGTTTGCCGTCCTTCCCGAACTCCAAGACCATCGACGCGTCCTTGTCCTCCTTCAGCCGCCACTTGCCGACGAGCAGCTTCGCGTCGATCTTCTTGTCATCGGCCGACAGGGCACCGCACAGGAGCAGGCCCAGCGCACCCCCCAGGATCAAACGCGCCATCGTGTCACCTTTCGGTTTGCTCTGTTGCAATGATCCCCCAGGAGATCATTGCGACGGAGCACTTTCGGTTGAGAGGAACAGGTTCGGAACGGGTACCGGCTTTCTACCCGTGATCGGCATCCGAACCGTCTGCCGGAAGAGGGGGCGAGACCGTTTGGCCGGGGGCTCGTCTTGAATTGCAGCCCTGTGGCGGTCGAGACGGGGGCAAATCCGGTCCGCCCACAATTGGAAGCGTGAACTCCCGAAATGGGCCGGGACCGGATCGACCGGTCACTTCTTGTCCCCGACCCGGGTGAACTCCCGCTCCTTGCCCTTCTCGTCTTTGGTCACCAGTTCGGTGTCGGTCAACTTGATGACGGTGCGGGTCTGGGTGTCCTCCTTGCCACTCGTCTTCATGGCCACCGTCAACTTGTTGCCGTCCACCTTGTACGTGCCTTCGAACTTCGACCCCTTGTCGTCCGCGACGACGGCGACCGTCACCTTGCCGTCCTTCGTGAACTCGATCGTCACCGACGCGTCCTTCGGCTTCTCTTTCGGTTCCCACTTGCCCACGAGCTTCTTCGCGTCGATCGGCTCCGACTTCTTGTCGTCGGCACACAGACAGGAGCAGATCCCCAAGATCATCAGCGCACAGCCCAGAATCGCTCGCATGGGATCACCCTTCATCGAAGTGGGACGGGTAAGGGTTGTTCCATCTTACGTCCGGTTCCAGCCCCTGACGAGTGCTGCGAAGGGGAACGGCAAGCCGTTCCTGCTCGCCGGCCTCACCCCGCCCAAACGTCTTGATCTCACCTCACCCTTTTCCACGACACGTCGAAAGGGAGGCACCGAACCGTTGATTGGTGGCGTGGGCTCGGTAGGAGCGTGCGGTTTCGACGGTCGCGACACGCGACCAAAACACGGAAAAATGCTCTGCGGGGCCGAGAACATCGACCTCAACGGCTTCGGCGTGCAGGTGTGGGGCGAGAAGGAGTGAGAGATTTGAGATTGCAGGTTTTGATTGACGATTGGCGGACAACACACCCACGCGGGCGGCTGTTGAGTCTTCAATCGTCAATCAAAAATCTGCAATCTCAAATTCTGGCGACCTGGGTGTTTTCGTCGATGCTGATCGAGGTCAGTTCGCCGTTGGACTTGGTGAATCGGACCACGGGCACGACCAGATCGTCCTCCTTGACGCGCTCGGTGGTGACGCCGGTCTCCAGGTACGCGATGCCGCGGAACTCGCCGGTCGCCTCCGCGGCCCACTTCTTCGCGCCGACGCGCACCGTCTGGATCACCTTGATCTTGTCGCCCGGCTTGAGCGCGCGGAGCAGTTCCACCTGCGCCGGGTCGAGCCGCCGGGTCGGGAGGACGATCTTTTCGGGTACCGTGCTCATGCTTGAGAGTCCCAAGTCGTAAGGTCGCAAGTCGTAAAGTCGAAGACCGGGCGGTCGAAAGTCTCCGACTTTACGACTTGCGACCTTACGACGTTACGACGCGATCAGGTGCCCTCCGGGGCGACCTGCGGCTTCGCCTCGCCGCGCACCAGCGCGATGCGGCCCGTGCGGGCCAGCTCCAGAATGCCGTAGGGGCGCATCAGCGCGATGAACGCCTCCACCTTCCCCTCGGTCCCGCTGATCTCGATCATCACGTTGCCGTGCTGGATGTCGATGATCCGCCCGCGGAAGCTCTCGGAGGGCTGGAACACTTCCGGCCGCTGCGCCGCGGCGCACTTTACCTTGATGAGCATCAGGTCGCGCTCGA
>JAFKJJ010000383.1 GCA_017306025.1 Planctomycetota bacterium | reverse complement strand
GACGTCCGCGCGGCCGTCGAGGAGCGCGTTCTGGATCGCCTTCGTGAAGACGCCGAACCCGCCCATCGCGGAGAGCGCCGACGCCTGGTCGCGGTCGCCGTGCGTCTCGATGAGCACCAATTCGATCGCCCGCGGCGCGGCGACCGGGCGCAGCCGGTCGGCGACGTAATTGGCCTGCCAGAGCGCGAGCGGGCTGCCGCGGGTGCCGAGTCGGAGTGACGAGTCCATTCAAGAACCTTGTTCGCCGGGCGCGCCGTCGGCCTTCAGTTGCTCGCGGAGCCGTGCGACCGCTTCGGCCCGGGAAACGGTGCCCGTTTCCAGCCGCCGCTGCTCGACGGGGTCCGCGTCGGCTTCATCCAGCGCGAACCACACCGGGCGCACGCGGTCGTGGTCGGTGACGGACCGTGGGAAGATGTGCCAGTGCAGGTGCGGCACCTGGTTGCCGAGCAGTTCGTAGTTCAGCTTGAGCGGGCGGAAACACGTCTCGATCGCGGCCGCGAGTCGGCTCATTTCGTCGAGGTAGGCGGCGCGGGCCGGACCGAGCTGACTGAGTTCGGTGGCGTGCTCGCGCGCGACGAGCACACAGTAGCCGGTGTAATACTGCCACTGCCCCAGGACCGCGACGGAGTGCGGGAACTGCCAGACGACGTCGCCCGCCGGCCAGCCGGCCACGTTGGCGAGCTTCTTGCAGAACGGGCAGTTCGGGTCGGGGGTCATAACAGTTATCGTAACCGCCGCGGGGAAAGAAGAAAGCCCCGGTCGCGTGGCTCGTGCGACCGGGGCTTTCGCGCTATCAGAAATCACCGCCCCCGCCGAAATCTCCACCGCCGCCGAAGTCGCCGCCCCCACCGTAATCACCACCGCCGCCGTAGTCGCCGCCGCCGCCGCCGTAGTCGCCGCCGCCACCGCCGTAATCACCGCCGCCATCTCCACCGCCGTAATCACCGCCGGTGTCGGTCGCACTACCGCCGCTGTAGTCACCGGCCCCGGTGTCGCCGGTGTCCGCACCGGAGGAGCCGTCACCGGCGTAAGCGTCACCGCCGAAGGCTTGAGGCGGGTAATGAGTGCCGAACATGCTGTTGTAGAGCCACATGCCGGCCATCGCGCCGAACAGACCGCCGAGTAGCGCGGTGCCGAACCCGCCGCCGCCGCCACCGCCGTACCCGCCACCGCCGCCGTACCCGCCGCCACCGCCGCTGGTCAGGGCACGGATCACGCCGACCACGAGCCAGATGCAGAGCAGGACGACGAGCCCCAGGCAGATCCAACCGCCGATGCTCATACTGCCCGCCTTCTTTTCAGTGGATTTGTTTTCCGACTTGGCCGTCGGGGAACTGCCGTCCCGGTTCACCACTTTCGACCCGCGGAGGTCATTGACGACGTAATCCGTCGCGGCGAGCAGCGCCCGGTCGCGCGCGGCCTGTTTATCGGCGGGCGGCAGATGCGCCGAGTCTCGAAACGCCTTGTCGAAGATCTCGGCCACGTGGCGCCGGTCGTCGTCGCCGAAGCCGCGGTTCCGCGTCTCGGCGTCGAGAACGACCTGCGTGTGCCCGCTGGGCTTCAGAACGATAAGCACGTAAGGGCCGTGCGCCTTGTCGCCGGTCGCCACGTCCTGCGCCCACTTGTAGACGTACTCGTTCTTGTTCGGGGCCGCGTTGTAAGCGGCCAAGCGGTCGGCCGGGACCTCGCGGTACGTGTCGACGTGGAACTGCAATCCGCGGTCGAACTTCGTCGAGGACATTTTCTTCTCGGCGTCGCGCTTCGCTCCTTCGGAGAACAGCGACGCCCCGTCCGTAACCGACATCCGGCCGGGAATATCGGCCGCTCGTGCCGGAGCGGCGAACACTGCGAGCAACCCGCCGGCCACCAGGGCCGCGAGCGTCGCTCGCCCCGTCGTCAGCAGTTTCATGGCTACTCCTCGGAGGTCTTGGGCTTGGGTCGGGGCACTCAGGGGCGAACCCGCGTGCCCTTCAGTTCGCTCACGATGTAATCGGTCGCCTTCAGAAGCGCGGCGTCCCGGTGTTTGGTCTTCTCGTCGCCGTTCAGCTTCGCCGCTTCCCGCAGCGCCGTGTCGAAGATCTTCTGAACCGCCCCCTCGGCCTCCCGGGTGAAGCCGCGGTTGACCGTCTCCTCGTCGGCCAGCACGACCGTGTACCCCGGTTTCATACAGATCAGTACGAACGGCCCTTTTGCCTTGTCCTTCGTCGCGACCGACTTCGCCCAGTCGCGCATCACCTTGCCCTTGTCCGTCGCGTCGTCGTACTTCTTCTTCCACGCGGCGGGCAGTTCCTGAACGGTGCTCACGTTGAAGTTCAACCCGCTACCAAACTTCGTGCCGGACATCTTCCGCTCGGCCTGCTTCTTGGCCTCCGCGGAAAACAGGCTCGCGTCGTCGGAGGCGAGGAACAGGCCCGGTTTGTCGGCCGCACCCGCCGTGCCGACGAACGCCCCGAGGCCGGCCACCAGCGCGACAGTAGTTGCCAACAGTTTCAAGGTGGCACCTCGCGGGGATGACGAAACGCCCGAACACGAGTCACGACGCATTCTATCTCAAGGGGAATCCGTTTCTGCGGTAATTCGTACCCGTTTCGCCCTTCCCATCCCGGCAAACCCCACACGGGGTATCATAAATCCACCGCCCGCGAGGATTGCGGCTCGTGCCGTCCGGTCACTTGCGGGGTCAGTGAGTATTCGCCGCACCCGGAGTGATCTTAACTGTGCCGAAACTTCGCGCCACAACTATTTTGGCGATCCGCACTTCCGACGGGGCCGCGATCGGCGGCGACGGGCAGGTGACGCTCGGAAACGTCGTCATGAAGGCCGACGCCCGCAAGGTCCGCAAGTTGTACGACGGAAAAGTGCTCGCGGGGTTCGCGGGCGCGGCCGCCGACGCGTTTAGCCTTCTGGACCGCTTCGAGCAGAAGCTCCGCGACTTCCAGGGGTCCGTGCCGAAGGCCGCGACCGAGCTGGCGAAGGAGTGGCGCACCGACCGCGTGCTGCGCCGGCTCGAAGCGATGCTCGTCGTGCTCGACCGCGAGAGCCTGCTGCTCGTGAGCGGCACCGGCGACGTGATCGCGCCGACCGACAACGTACTGGCGATCGGTTCGGGCGGCTCCTACGCGCTGGCCGCGGCGCGGGCGCTGATGGCGCACACCAAACTGAAGCCGGCCGAGATCGTGCGCGCCGGGCTGGAGATCGCGGGCGACATCTGCATCTACACGAACCGCAACATCGACGTACAGGAACTTTAAAGCCTCAAGCTGAGAGTCGAAAGTCATAAGGTCGAAAGTCGTAAAGTCGAAGAGTGATATCGGGTCGTGGCGATACCGAATCGGGCGGATCGGTAACGGTCGCGGTTCGAGCGTGTATTGGTCGTGGGGCAGGCCGCCACTCCCGACCGATACTCGTCACCCGGACTTGG
>JAFKJJ010000382.1:1168-4602 GCA_017306025.1 Planctomycetota bacterium | reverse complement strand
CCACGGCCGCGGTCGGCTCCGAGGGGGGCGAGATCCGGTTGTACGACGTCGCCCCCTGGCGGCCGCGCGAGGTGCTCCGCGGGCACACCGGCGGGCTCCACGTTTTGGAGTACCTGTCCGACGGAACGCGGCTGGTTTCGTTCTCGACCGACCACACCGTGCGGACCTGGGACGTCCGCACCGGGGCGCCCCTCCACACGGCGCGGCTGCCCGACGAGGCGTCCCCACCCGTGGAGGTCGCCCCGACCGGCGCCGTCGTGGCCGGCTGCTGGAACGGCCCCGCGGCGCCGCGCCTCTGGGACGCGCGGACCGGCCGCGAGCTGGTCCGGCTCGACGGGTGCGAGGGGAACATCCGGTTCTTCCAGTTCAGCCCCGCGGGGGACCGGCTCGTCACGGCCGAGGAGTACCCGACGAACGCGATGCGGCTGTGGGAGGTGCCGAGCGGCCGACTGCTGGCGACGCTCAGGGGGCACGAGAACCAGATCACCCACGTCGAGTTCGATCGGGACGGGGCGCGGCTGGCGTCCAGTTCGCTGGACCGCACCGTTCGCGTGTGGGACCTGTCGGGCCCCATGACCGGCGCGACCCGGCCGGCCGACCGCGTGCTGAAGGGGCACACCGGACGGGTCGAGCACGCGACGTTCAGCCCCGACGGGCGCCGCGTCGTGTCGTCGGCGTGGGACCGGACCCTGCGGTACTGGGACGCCCGGTCCGGCGACCTGGTGGCGGTGCTCCAGGGGCACAGCGACTCGGTGCTGGCCGCCGCGTACGGCGCCGAGCGGAACGAGATCTACTCGGTCTCGCGCGACGGCACCGTCCGGGTGTGGGACGTGACCGAACTGGACGCCGACTACGCGATGCGCGGGCACACGGACTTCGTCTACGGGGTCGCGTTCCACCCGGACGGGGTGCGGGTCGCGTCGGCCGCGTGGGACGGGACGGCGCGGGTCTGGAGCGCGGACACGCGGCGCGAGCTGCTGGCGCTCCGCCACACCGGCCCGGCCGGCAGCCGGGTCGTCTCCGCGGTCGCGTACCACCCCGGCGGCCGGTACCTGGCGACGCTCTGCCGCGACGACCGCGTGCGCCTCTGGGATGGTGAAACGGGCCGGGAGGTTCACTCCTGGCCGGTCCCGTCGCGCCACTGGTGCGACTCGCGGATCGCGTTCAGCCCGCGGGGCGATCTCCTGGCCGCCGGCTCGCCCGACGGGCGGGTTCGCATCTGGTACGTGAACACGCGGGCCGAGGTCGGCGTCATGGGAACGCTCGCCACCCCGATCCGCGACGTGGCGTTCAGCCCCGACGGCCGGCTGATCGCCTCCGCCGGCGAGGACGGGGACCGGGCGGTCCGCGTTTGGGATGTGGCGTCGCGGACCGAGGTGAAGGTACTCACCGGCCACGGGGGGGGCGTGTACGCGCTGGGGTGGAACCGCGCGGGCACGCTTCTGGCCTCCGGCTCGTACGACGGAACGGTGCGCCTGTGGGACCTCGCGACGTGGCGACCGGTCGGTGAACCGCTGAAACAGGGGGCGAACGTCTACGCGGTGGCCTTTTCGCCCGACGGTAAGCTCGTGGCCGTCGCGTGCTCGGACAACCTGATCCGCGTCTGGGACGTGGCGACGCGCCAGGCGCTGGCCGAACTGAGCGGCCACACCGACTACGTCCACTCGCTGGCGTTCAGCCCCGACGGCACGCGGCTCGTGTCGGGCTCCGGCGACCGCACCCTGCGCGTCTGGGACGCGGTCCCGCCGAAGGAGCGGCGCGGCCGGTAGCCGTTGGCGCCGCGGGTCGTGAGGTCGAAGCCATCCCTTTCCACACGGGGGCGTCTTCCCCATATAGACCACGTGCGGGAGGTGTGCCCCCACCCGCTCCCGTTCTCCACCTGCGTTGATCGGACGGACGCGGGCGAGTGCCGGATCGGGGCCTCGGTTCGCGCCGTCGGCCGGGCCAATGGCGCCCCGGTCAGCGTCAACGCCCCGCACGCCCGACCGGCCCGGGTTCCAACCGTCGTGCGCCAACCGGTCGCCGCGGGGTGCGACCGGCGGTTCCGGGTTGAACGAGAATCCGCGTGCGATTCCCTCTCGCGTTCCACCGCCGCGGCGGGTAAGATTCACACGCATACCGACGGCCGACGTGCTCGCACCCGTCTCCGCTCCCGACAGCCGTTTGGACCACTCGCGATTGTTTACGTCGCCCGGCGCCCGCTCGCTCAAGGTCGCGCCGGCCGGCCCACGAGAGTAGAGTTTCGCATGTCCGATCCTCAGAACAGCGCGCGGGGCGTGCTGGAGATGCACCAACGCGGGCACGGGTTCCTTCGCAACCCGGCCAAGAACTACGCCGCCACGCAACAGGACCCGTACGTCCCGTCCCAGCTCATCCAGAAGCTGAACCTGGCCGAAGGGGTCCTGCTCGCCGGCACCCTCGAACCGCCCCGGCGCGGGCAGGGACCGCGGCTGGCCGCCGTCACCGAGATCGAGGGCGGCGACCCGAAGGCCTACCGCCGCCGCAACTGGGACGAACTCACCGCGGTCGATCCGACCAAGTGGATCAAGCTCGAAACCGGCCCCGAACCGCTCACGACGCGGGTGATGGACCTGTTCACGCCGATCGGCATGGGCCAGCGCGGGTTGATCGTTGCCCCGCCCCGGAGTGGAAAGACGGTGCTCCTGTCGCACATCGCGCAGGCGGTGATCGCGAACCATCCGAGCATGTACCTGATGATCCTGCTGGTGGACGAGCGGCCGGAAGAAGTGACCGAGATGAAGCGCGGTATCTCGAAGGGCGAGGTGATCGCGTCGAGTTCCGACCGCGACACCGCGAACCACGTGCGGCTGGCCGAACTGGTGATCGAGCGGGCGAAGCGCCTCACCGAGCAGGGCCGCGACGTCTTCGTTCTGCTCGACAGCCTGACCCGCCTGGCCCGCGCGTACAACAAGACGTCCGGGAGCGGGCGGACGATGTCCGGCGGCGTCGATTCGAAGGCGCTGGACGTGCCGAAGCGGCTGTTCGGTGCGGCCCGGGCGTTCGACGAGGGCGGTACGCTGACGATCCTGGGCACGGCGCTCATCGAAACGGGCAGCCGAATGGACGAGGTAATCTTTCAAGAGTTCAAGGGCACCGGGAACATGGAGCTCGTGCTGAACCGTCAGCTCGCGGAGCGCCGGGTGTACCCGGCAATCGACCTGGGCGCGTCCGGCACCCGCAAAGAAGAGCGACTGCTTCCGCCAGAGATGTTGGAGCAAATCACGCTGTTGCGGCGCAGCCTGATGCAGATGCGTCCGGTGGAGGCGATGGAGGGGCTGGTGAAGCAGCTCTCGAAAACGAAATCGAACGCCGAGTTCCTCGCGACGGTGAGCAAGTTCGTGAAGTGACCCAGCTTCTGTCGTGGGGCAGGCCGCCTGGCCTGCCGAAGCGATGGCAGGCCAGGCGGCCTGCCC
>JAFKJJ010000382.1:0-1124 GCA_017306025.1 Planctomycetota bacterium | reverse complement strand
TTCTTCCTTCGCGCCCGAGCCGCGAGCACCGCCTTCCCGACCCGCTCCGCAACACCGCGGTTCGTCTCGAAGTATTCGAACACACTACGTCGCACCGCCACCTTCACGACCGCTTCGGCTTCCGGATTGCCCAAATGCGAACGAGTGGCGCCCATAAACATCGGTTCGCGGAGCCACACCGACACAACCGCGGTCAGCCCGGTACGCAGGTCGTCGCCCTCGAACTTCCCCGGGTCCGCCGCGATCGCCCGAATGAAGTCGCGCACTCCGGCGGCTACACCGGAGCGTAAGCCCGAGTCGTGCGTGCCGCCCCGCGGTGTGAAGTGGTGGTTCGCGAACGATCGCCGCTCCTCGCTCTCGTCCGCACACCACTGCAACCCGACCTCGTACCGCACGTCCTGCTCTTCCCCGCGGAGCACGATCACGTCCGCGTGAAGCGGCGAGCGGCCTTCGTTCAGGAACTTCACGTATTGGCGAATGCCGTCGGCGTATTCGAACTCGTCGCGCGCGCCGGCGGTTTCGTCGGTGAAGGTGATGCGCACCCCGCTGTGCAAAAACGCGAGTTGTCGGAGCCGGTCGCGGATCGCGTCGGCATCGAAGGCCGCGGCGCCGAAGATTTCGGGATCGGGTTTGAACGCGACCGTCAGTCCGCGATCGCCGGGCGGTCCGCCACTCTCCACGACGGCACTCGTTACTCCGCGGGTGAAGACGTGCTGGTACACGTGACCATCACTTCGTGCCAGAGCCCGTAAACGTTCCGAGAGCGCATTCGCAACCGCGTACTCGATATCGTGTACCCCGACTCTTGTTTGGTACGGTTCGAGGCCCCGATGACCGTAACCGAACTCCGTGAACGCCTGTTCGACGGTGGGCATCCCCGGGGGCGGGTTGACCGCGGGCAGCGTACGACCGTCGTCCGCGACTTCCGCAAAGCCGTCGGCCCGAAGCGCGACGCAGACCGATCGCCCGTACCCCGCAACGATTTCCGCGAGTGATCGGTCGACAAGTTCGAAGAGGAGGTAGAACAGCCCGCGAGCATCGGTGTTGCCGATGTACATACCGGGTCGACGCCGGACGTGCTCCGCGCCCCTGAGAATTTGAAGGTGGTCTTCCGAATACTCGGG
>JAFKJJ010000381.1 GCA_017306025.1 Planctomycetota bacterium | reverse complement strand
GCGACTCGGGCGGCGAGTTCGGCAACCTGCTTGGAGAGTTCCCGACAGCCGGGACACGCGGGCTCATCCATGCCGCCATCGTAGTGATGTGGGCCACGAGTTCTCGCTCCGATTGCAACCGGGCTGGAGCGAGGCGCTAATCAAGTACACGTAAAGCTCTTGGCGAAAGCCGCGGTTGCACACCGAATTCTTGTCGCGGAGGGCGTTGTCGATCTCGACCGCCCGATTCCATCCCTCGGGGTCCGTCGCCTTCAGGTGCATCCAAGATTGATTGGTACGGTAGGGGCAAAATGTACAGGAACTCTTGGGCGTCTCGTGGGGCAACTTGTCCTTCAGGTACGAAATGCAGTCCTTGCGGCTCCAGCCCATCTCGATCAGCGGCCAGTGCGGGATGGTGTGCTTGATGTCCGCGAACCGCTTCTTCGCCCGCTCGGCCCGGCCGGCTTCGTCGCAACTGATCCCGAAGTATTGGTGAATCAGCACGTCCTTCGGGATGCGTTGCCGCGGCTTGAGGCCGAGCATTTCCCGCCGTATCGTGCGGTCGCAGACGGCGATCTTGTATTCACTCGTGCATTGCCGCTTCACCATGCCCAACTTACCCTCCGGCGACTTCGTGAACGCCGGGATCGACACGAACCGTTGACCGGTTGAGTTCCGCCCGTTGATGAGGTCGTCGCCCAACTTGCCCGCCGACCGCACCCAAATGGGCGGGTCGCCAAGACTTTGCAGGTACTCCAGGTGCTTGTACACGGCACCTGGCTCCTCACCGGTGTCCGCGAAGATCGCCAGGTCGAACCGGAACTTCGCATCGGGTTCGCGGCTCAGCAGGAAGAGAGCGGTGCTTTGGACGCCCGCACCGAGGTTCAAAATGTGGTGTTCCTTCACGCGGTAGATAGGCCGCGTGCCCTCAATTCTCCGAGCAAATCGGTCAAAAAGTTGTGCTTGTGAACCGCGACAGCGGGCGGCTCGCCACCCGTGCCTCACCGGACGCGAGGGTTGGTGTGAAAAGCCATCGTGGGCGGGATAAATAACCCACTATGGAGATGTGCTTCCGAGATTACCTGACAGCGGCCGAGGGGTTGCTCGTACCGGACCGGCCGGCCTTCGCCGGGGCTGCGAGGATCAACACCAGCTTGTTCCCGCGGAGCCGGTACAGGATCAACAAGGCGTTGCGGCCCCCGACCCCCCCGAAGCCCCCCGCCCCACCCTCACCCCCGCGGCCCGGTGCCCGACTGTAACTCGCCGGTATTAAACTGGCCCAGCGGTGCGTCTGTGAAGACCAGTCCCAGAGCAGGAGCCAACCATGTCCGAGCCGAAGCCCGCACCACCGAAGCCGGGCGAAGTCGTCACCGCCCGCGTCAAGCAGGTCGCTCCCTTCGGGTTGTTCATGGATTACTGCGGCCACGACCTCCTGCTGCTGATCCCGGAAACGTCGTGGATCGCCTGCTACGCGAGTTGCTCGCAACTGGCCGACGTTGGCGACGAGTTCCGGGTCCGCGTCCTGCACCACGCCGAAGGGTGGGATCAGTACGCCGTGAGCCACAAGGTCGTGTACCCGGACAGCAACCCGTGGGGCGGCTCGTAGGACTTGCGGGTCGGGGACACCCTCGAAGCAACGGTGGTGCGGCCCGTCGAGCGGGCGGACCGGTGCGACGACGGGGCGGGGTGGTTGCTCGAACTCCGGCCGGGTGCCTACGTCGTCCTCTGCGGGCACGCGGACGCGGCCTGGGCGAAGGGGGAGCGGTGCCGGGTGACAGTGACGGCGGTTGACTCCGGCCGGCGGGCCGTCACCGTCCGACTCGCTTCGGTGTCCTCGGCTTGAAGCGTCGGGCTTCTGCCGCGACGTGTCCTCGCTCACCACCGCTCCGCGAGTAGGTCGGGCAGACGGTCCGAGTCGGTCGGCACTTTTCCCTCCTCCACAAAGAAGGCGTAGGCCCGCAGGTACTCTTCTGCATCGCCCGCCAGCATTTGCCTCCACCGCCGCACTTCGGCTTCGTCCGCCATCGCGTCCGCTCTCTTCAGCAGGTCGAACCGCGTGGCCCACCACTCCCGGATCAGGGCGAGGGTCCAGTGCCGGTCCCCGTCCGCCCCGTACCCGTTGAAGCACTCGCACAGGGCAGCACTGAGCACGTCCCGCAACTCGGCGGCGACCTCCGGCTGTTTGAACACGAACTCCTGACCGCGTTCGTCCATCAACACGTTGTTCGGGGCCTCGGCCACCCCCGTCTGGCAGGTGTCCGTTTCTGCCCCGTAGAAGGGGCCGGGCATGTTGAGCGGGTTTCGGTGCTCGAAGTCGGAGCAGAAGAAGTCGGCGGGGAGTTCGGCCACCGCGAGCCAGCCCGCTCCGTGGCAGTCCCCGACGCGGCACACTTCGATGTCGTCCTTTGCCCTGTACGGAAACAGCGGCTCCGGCAGGCGGACCCGGTACTCCCGGATGTCGAGAAGCCGGTGTGTTGTCATCATTCGGCCCCCTGCTCAGCACGCCGAAATTTCAAGCCGCGAGCACACCGTTTTGGATGTGGCTGTCCCGCCGAAGCTGAGAGGCTACGATATACCCAAGATCAGATCGACCACCCAGCAGCCGCGGACATGCGGACCAGAGCCACGGCAGTGGTTCAAGATGTCGGTGCTGTCGCACCCGGCATCTTGAAGGGCGTCGGCCAAGATCGGCATCCGGTCGAACGCTTTGTCCTCGTAGATGCCGGCGGCGAGTGCGATGACGGTAGACGTGAGCCAAGCGGGATCAAAGGCGACCGGGCGGAACGGGTTGCCGAAGATGTCCCTCGCACATGCGGCGAGCCGCTCAGGTGGAGACACTTGCGATGCTAATTGGGCGACCATCGTGGGATAATTTTGCACACCGGGGTTTGAGGCAGCCCAAGTCGCCACACACGCCGCCACAAATTCGGGCTGTTCGTCGCCGCCCTCTCGGCTGTAGAGCAATTCCGTATCGGCCTCCCCGCTCGACTGTGCGACCGCGGTGAGTTCGGGGCGAGAAGCCAACCCCTCGGCGTATCGTTCGGCAACTTCTGCTGCCCGCATTGAGCGGCCGTCAATAAGCAGGGCCGCTACTGCGTGGCAGCACGCTACAGCGAACAACCGGAACTTCCGGTCACTCGACTCGCCCCGCAGGAACTCCAGCATCGGCGTCGGGTCGGTAGCGGCGAGCCATCCTGCTTCCGTCATGGCCTATTCCTTCCCCAACAGAAGGTCCACGACCCAACAGCCCCGGACGTGTTCTGCCGGCTGTCGGCAGTGGTCAAGGACTTCGACGTTATCGCACCCGGCATCCTGAAGGGCATCGGCAAGGACGGGCATCGCAGAAAAGTCGCGGGACTCGTACATCTGCCGGGCGAGCGACAACGCAGTGCCGGTTCGCCACTCCGGGAAGAACGCGGCCGGGCGGAACGGGTTGCCGAAGATGTCACGGAGAACAGCGA
>JAFKJJ010000015.1:20968-21536 GCA_017306025.1 Planctomycetota bacterium | reverse complement strand
CACGGAGTGTGCCTGCTACTTTGAGGAGCCCCAACTTCGCCTATCCCGCACCTCCAAATTAGGTACACTTCCCATGTGCGGCCCGGAGGGGCCGCCTCACGCGAGCGTAAACACGCCATGCACATTCAGGACATCTTCGCCCAGCACGGGACGACGTTCAGCTTCGAGTTCTTCCCGCCGAAGACCGACGAGGCGGGCGAGGAGCTGTTCCGCACCATCGCCGCGCTCCAGCCGCTCCAGCCGTCGTTCGTGTCGGTCACCTACGGGGCGGGCGGCTCCACCCGCGAGCGCACGCACGACCTCGTCGTCCGCATCGAGCGGGAAACGGACCTCACGGCCGTCTCGCACCTCACCTGCGTCTGCCACAACCTCGACGAGATGACCGCCATCCTCGACCGCTACGCGGCGAGCGGCATCGCGAACGTCCTGGCGCTCGGCGGCGACCCGCCCCGCACGCGGCCCAACTACGACCGCGCGGCCGACGCGTTCCGCTACGCGGAACAGCTCGTGCGGTTCATCCGGTCGCGGACCAACGCCCCGGACCGCCGCGGGTTCGGCGTCGGCGTCG
>JAFKJJ010000015.1:0-20904 GCA_017306025.1 Planctomycetota bacterium | reverse complement strand
CTACATCTGCACGCAACTGTTCTTCGACAACCGCGACTTTTACGACTTCCGCGACCGGTGCGACCTCGCCGGGATCAAGGTGCCGATCGTCGCGGGCATCATGCCGATGACGTCGAAAAAGGGCATGGTCGCGATGGCCGACATGGCGGGCGGGACCCGCTACCCGGCGAAGCTGCTCCGCGCCGTCGGGCGCTGCGCCGACGACGAGGCGGTGGCCCGCGTGGGCATCAGTTGGGCGACGGAGCAGTGCGCGGACCTGCTCCACCACAACGTCCGCGGGCTGCACTTCTACACGCTCAATCGCTCCGACGCGACCCGGCAGATATACCAGAACCTCGGCGTCACCGACTCCGCGGCACTCCGCGCGGGCTGAACGTGGTTCGGTCACTCCGTGACCGGATGTCCTTGCTTCTGGTCCGGTTACGACTTCGTAACCGGGTCCCGTTGCTTCCGGTCACGGAGTGACCGGACCACAGCAAAACCAAAATCACCATGCTCCGCACAACCCTTGTCTGCGCGCTGCTCCTTTTCACCACCGCACCCGCTTCCGCGCAACCGAAAGCGCAAACCATTACGTCGAAGGGCGGCGTGGTGGCGTGCGTCTCGCCGCCGGCCGCGGACGTCGGGCTCGCAGTGCTGAAGCGCGGGGGCAACGCGGTGGACGCCGCGGTTGCGGTCGGGTTCGCGATGGCCGTGACCTGGCCCGAGGCCGGCAACATCGGCGGCGGCGGGTTCATGATGGTCGCCCCGCCCGGGAAGGCCCCGACCTGCTTCGAGTACCGCGAGACCGCACCGGCCGCGGCGAAGGTCGATCTGTTCGCCGACGGCAAGGTCACGTCGCTGAACCACAAGGCCGCGGGCGTGCCGGGGACCGTGCGCGGTCTGGCGCTCGCGCACTCCAAATACGGAAAGCTCCCGTGGAAGGACGTGGTGACGCCCGCAGTGGAACTCGCGGAAAAGGGCTTCACGGTGAACGCGGCGCTCGCGGGCGGCCTGAACCGGGTGCTCGCCGACCCGAAGACCACCAACGCGGAGTTCAAGCGCGTCTACGGTAAGCCCGACGGTACGAAGTGGAAAGACGGAGACACGCTGGTGCTCACCGACCTCGGCCTTACGCTGCGGCTCGTCGCCGAGAAAGGCGCGGACGCGTTCTACACCGGCGCGCCGGCGGAGCTGCTCGAAAAGGAGATGAAGGACGGCGGCGGGCTCATCACGAGGGCCGACCTCGCGGCCTATAAGGCGAACGAGCGCACGCCGATCCACACGACGTTCCGCGGGTTCGACGTGTATGGCCCGCCCCCGCCGAGTTCCGGCGGGGTGGCGCTCACGGAGATGCTCAACGTTCTCGAAAACTTCGACCTCAAGAAGCACGGCCGCTGGTCGCCGGAGGCGAACCACCTGATGATCGAGACGATGAAGCGCGCCTACGCCGACCGCGCCCGATACCTCGGCGACCCGGGCTTCACCAAGATCCCCGACCACCTCACGACGAAGGAGTACGCCAAGAAGCTCGCGGCCGGGATCGACCTCAAAAAGACGACCCCGAGCGCCGAACTCGCCCCCGAGATCGCGATCGACAAGGAGAGCGACAGCACCACGCACTTCTCGGTGATCGACCGGGACGGGCTGGCCGTGAGCAACACGTACACGCTCGAAAACAGTTACGGCAACCGCGTGGTGGTGCGCGGCGCGGGGTACATCCTCAACAACGAGATGACCGACTTCAACCCGCGGCCGGGGTTCACCGGCTCGAACGGGATGATCGGGACCAGACCCAACCAAATCGCACCGGGCAAGCGGATGCTCTCGTCCATGACGCCGGTGATCGTGCGGAAGGACGGCAAAGCGGCGCTCGTCACGGGCAGCCCCGGCGGCCGGACGATCATCAACACGGTGCTGTGCGTCGTGCTGAACGTGACCGAGTTCGAGATGTCGGTGGGGGACGCGGTGAGCGCGCCGCGGACGCACCACCAGTGGTTCCCGGACGCCGTGCGGTTCGAGGGCGTGAAACAGCACCCCGAACTGGTGAAGGAACTCAAGGCGCTGGGGCACACGATCACCGAGGCGCGCCAGGGCGACGCGCACTCGATCCGGATCGACCCGAAAACGGGGGAACGCACCGGCGCCGCGGACAAGCGGCTCGACGGGAAGGCGGTCGGGGAGTAGTGTTTTGTCTTCGCCCTTTCCCCTTGCGGTGCGGTGCCGAAGTGCGGAGCTGGCGCCTTTTGACCCCGAAGGGGTCGGATACGTTAGCCCCGGGCAACGCCCGGGGTATGCGGGCATTATGTGTTTTGCAGCCCGAAGGGCTGAGATAGCCCAACAATCCCAGGCCTTCAGCCTGGAAGACCAATCGCCTCGGTACCCCGGGCGTTGCCCGGGGCTAACGTATCCGACCCCTTCGGGGTCAAAACACGTCCCGACGCGCACCAACCACCGCACTTCGACACCACAAAGAGAGGGCAAGAAGCCACGCGCGGCCGGGTTTCGCCTACAGCAGCTCCTTCCCGAGTCCTTGCTGCTTCGCCAGCTCGACCACCCGCACCGCGAGCGCGACGTCCTCGACCCCGAGGCCGAGCGACTTGAAGAGCGTCACGTCGCTCGGAGATTCGCGCCCCGGGTACCGGCCCACGAGCAGCGGGGCGAGTTCGTGGACGTCGCTCCAGTGGAGCACGCCCGCCTTGATCGCCCCGTCGAAGTCGCCCGCTTCGAGCTTCGCCTGCTCCCGGCTGTCCACCGCGACCACCTGCGCGCGGCGGAACACCTCGACGTCCGACTCGGTCTTGCCGAGGAAGTTGGAACCGATCAGGTTGAGGTGCTGGCCCTCGCTCACCCACTCGCCGAACAGCACCGGCTCGCGGGCGCTCGTCGCGGTGATGACGATGTCGAGCCCCCTGGCAGCGTCTTCCGCCTTCTCGACCGGGACCACTTCCACGCCGGTCTCTTCTGCGAGCCGTGCCGCGAACGCCTTCCGCCGCTCCGCGTCGCGGCCGTAGACGCGAACCTTCTTGACCCCACGCACTTTGCACACCGCGAGTAACTGCGTGCGGGCCTGCTTGCCGGTGCCGAACAGCCCGACCGTGCTCGCGTCGGGGCGCGAGAGCTTCTTCGTCGCGACCCCGCTGGCGGCGCCGGTGCGGAACTGCCCGAGCAGGTCGGCTTCCACCATTGCGGCGATGCCGCCCTGTTTCGGGTCGAACAGCGTGACGTGGAACCGCGCCCCGGCCTTCGATGTCGTGTACGCCTTGAATCCGATCGCCCCGAGCGTTTTCGCGGCGGCCGGGAGAACGTGCAGCATGACGTGATCGGTCTGGCACCGCTGCCGCGGGATGTTGACGGCCTCGTCGAGTGCCATCTTGCGGAACGCGGCAGCGGTCGTTTCGAGTGCGAGGTCCATCGTCAGGACCCGCGCCACCTCGTCTTCGGTCAGGTACAGGATGGGCATTGGCGCACTCCGGGCGAACCCCGGCGCGGGGCCGGGGCGGCGTTCAGGCGAGAATCACCCCCGGCCGTGCGGCCGGGGCTCGCCTATTGGCCGGTCGTGAGCCAATCCTTCAGCCGAGCGATACCGGCTTCGATCGTTTCGCGGCCGGTGGCGAACGACATTCGGACGAACCCTTCCGCTCCGAACGCGACGCCCGGCACGAGGTTCACGTGCGCCTGCTCCAGCAGCGCGTTACAGAACGACAGCGAGTCTGCAACCACCGTGCCGCCGAACGTCTTGCCGAAGTAGGCCGACACGTCGAAAAACGCGTAGAACGCACCGTCCGGGACCGGCAATTTCACGTTCGGGATCTGCTTCAGCAGGCCGCAGGTGAGTTCGCGGCGCGCCGCGAACTGCGCCCGCATCTCCGCGACGCACTCCTGCGGGCCGGTCAGGGCGGCCACGAGCGCCGCCTGGCTCACGCTCGACGGGCAACTCGTTTCCTGGCTCTGGATCGTGTCCATCGCCTTCACGACCGGCACCGGGGCGACCGCCCAGCCCATCCGCCAGCCGGTCATGGCGTAGCTCTTGCTCGCGCCGCTGATGGTGATGGTGCGGTCCTTCAGCCACGGCCGCAGCGTCGCGACGCACGTCGGCTTCGCGGTGCCGTAGGTGAGCTGCTCATAAATCTCGTCGCTGAGGATGGCCGCGTCGGTACCGTCGAGCGCGTCGACCAGCGCCTCCAGTTCCGCGCGCTAGTAGACGGTGCCGGTCGGGTTGCACGGCGAGTTGAGCATGAGCACCCGGGTGCGCGGGGTGACCGCGGCGCGGAGCTGCGCGGGCGTCATCTTGAAGCCGCTCTCCGCGGTCGTGTTCACCAGCACCGTCGCGGCCCCGGTCATACCCACAAGGTCGGAGTAGCTGACCCAATACGGCGTCGGGATGATGACCTCGTCGCCCGGCCCGACGGTGGCCGCGAGCGCGTTGTGGATCGAGTGCTTCGCGCCGTTGGAGACGATCACGTTTTCCGGCGCGCAGTCGAGGCCGTGGAAACTCTTGTACCACTTGCAGATGGCGGCCTTCACCTCGGGCGTGCCGCTGGTGGGCGTGTAGTGCGTTTGCCCGGCGAGCGCGGCCTTCTCGGCGGCGTCGCAGATGTGCTTGGGCGTGTTGAAGTCGGGCTCGCCGAGGCTGAAGTCGTACACTTTGACGCCGGACGCCTTCAGTTGACGGGCCTTCGCCCCGGCGGCTAGAGTGGCGGACGGCTTGACGGACGCGGCGAGCGTCGAGGTGCGGATCATGGTCGGCTTCGGTCCTTAGGCGGCGTGGGAAGAGGCCCCAATCATCGTACCGGATTCGGCCGCACGCGGAATCCCCTTAATCGGAACGCCGGGGACGGCGGAATGCACGTCGCACAGTTCGTTCAGCGGTATCCGCCGGCGCTCGGCGGCTCGGAGGCGTACACCGCGCGGTTGTGCGAGTACCTCGCCGCGCGGGGCGACGACGTGCGCGTGTGGACCAGCGATGCCGTCGAGTTGAGCGCGATGTGGGCGCGGGGGGAACCTAACCCCCCGTCCCCCTTCCCTAAGAAGGAAGGGGGTGGCGCGTGGCTGGAAGACTCGGATCGGTCGAGGGATGGGGGCGGCGTGGCCCCGCTCCTCGACCGACACGGTTCGTCAGTCCAGGCGCCACCCCCTTCCTTCTTAGGGAAGGGGGGCGGGGGGTTAGGTTCCGCGCTCCCGCCCTCCGCCTGGCGCGCCGCCCGCGGCGCCCACCTAGCCCGCGTCGCCCCGTGGGCGGAAGACCGCACCCGGCGCATGGCGCGGCACGAAAAGCACCCCGTTTACGACTTCCTGTTCGAATATTACTCGTTCCGCCCGGCGCACCTGCTCCGCTGGTCCCCAGGTCCCGACGTTCTGCTCGAAGGCGCCACCCGCGATGACGTCGCGTGGGCCGAGTTCGAGGCGACCGACGGCGGGCTGGTGCTGCGGGCCGAAACATTCCCCGCGCACCGCGTCTCGTACTTGCGGTGGGCGGTCGGGTACCTCGACGCGGTGCTGGCGCGGGAGCCGTCGTTCGCGTGCATGGGTTTGCACGAGTGGGCGATGGTGTACAAGGACCCGAACGTGCGACACCCGTACGTCCCGCTGCGGCTGTCGCGCGCGGAAACCGACGCCGTGGTCGATTCGCAGGCGCTCCTCTGCACCCACTACGACGCCTTCCGGTTCTTCACGCCGGCCGCGACACCGCTCAACCGCTGGGAGCTCGCACGCGGCACGACCGGCGCGCACGACCAACCCGGGTGCGTCCACGCGAACATGGACCTTTACCGATTTGCGTATAAGATCGCGCCGTTTTGCCCGTCGGAGTTGGTCGCCGACGCGTTCGAGCTGGCGCGGTCGGCCCGCGAGATCGACATGCGGGCCAGCCCGTACGACCTGAGCGGGTACGGCTTCGCGCCGATCAAGATCGAGACGCGCACGGGCCGCGAGGAGTACGTCGAGCGGCAGCGGGAACTCGCGCACCGCGCCCGGCCGGTGCGCGAGCGGGTGCGGGAGGTTTACCACCACCTGCTCGCCGCGCGAACCCCCGACGGGGCCGCGCCCGCATTTCGTGATTAGCCCCTTCCGCACGACCGGTGCGACGCGCATAATCTGACCCTGCCCGGTACGTGTCCCGATCCACACCGAAAGGGGTTAGCACCATGCGCAAGTTCGTCTCGTTCGCGGTCTTCGCCGCGGCGCTGGCCGGTTTCGCCACCTCGCGGCCGGCGGGCGCCGAGGACAAGAAGGACCCGGAGATCAAGGTCCCCTACGTCCCGACCAACCAGGCGGTCGTCGAGGCGATGCTGAAGCTCGCGGCCGTCAAAGAGGGCGAGACCGTGTACGACCTCGGCTGCGGCGACGGCCGGATCGTCATCACCGCGGTCGGCCAGTTCAAGGCGAAGCGCGGCCTCGGCGTGGACTTCAACCCGGAGCGCCTGAAGGACTGCGACGAGAGCGTCAAGAAGGCGATCGAGGGCAAGAAGCTGACCGCCGACCAGGCCAAGACGCTCACCTTCAAGCAGGGCGACGTGCTGAAGATGACCCCGGAAGACTTCAAGGACGTGGACGTGGTGACGCTGTACCTCCTGCCGGAAGTGAACAAGCGGCTCAAGCCGATCCTCCAGAAGGGGCTCAAGCCGGGCGCCCGCGTCGTGTCGCACGACTTCGACATGGGGGAGGACTGGAAGGAGGACAAGAAGGAAGAGGTGAAGTCGGAGCGCAGCTACCCGCACACCATCTACCTGTGGACCATCAAGAAGAAGTGACCGGCGCCGCCGGGCACGAGCGCCGGCGCGTTCCGGGACGAGCGAGCCGAGGGCGACCGCCCTCGGCTCGCTCTCTATTATGACACTACCCAAGTCGTTTCACCGGGACGCCGACATGCCGAACAACACCTACGACGCGATCATCATCGGGGCCGGACACAACGGGCTGGTCACGGCGGCCTACCTGGCGCGGGCCGGCTACAAGGTGCTGGTGCTGGAGCGCCGCGAGATCGTCGGCGGGTGTTGCATCACGGAAGAACTCTGGCCCGGCTTCAAAGTGTCCACGGCCGCCTACGTCAACAGCCTCCTGCGGCCCGAAATCATCCGCGACCTCGAACTGAAGAAGTACGGCTTCGAGATGCTGCCGCGGTCGCCGTCGTCGTTCACGCCGTTCCCCGACGGCCGGTACCTGATGATGGGGCCGGACAAGGAGATGACGCACCGCGAGATCGCCAAGTTCTCGAAAAAGGACGCCGAAGGGTACCCGAAGTACGAGGACATGCTCACGCGGGTGGCGGACTTCCTCGAACCGATGCTGACCCAGACCCCGCCCGACCCGTTCGGCGGACTCGGGAGCGTCTGGAAGCTCGCGAAGCTCGGAATGGGCTTTCGGGCGCTCGGCCGCACCACCGCAACCGAAGCGGTCGAGATCCTGACCGGCGCCGCGCGGCCGATCCTGGACCGCTGGTTCGAGTCGGAGGAGCTGAAGGCCACGATCGCGACGGACGCGGTGATCGGCGCGTACGCGCCCCCGTCGCACCCCGGCACCGCGTACGTGCTGTTCCATCACGTCATGGGCGAGTGCAACGGCGTCCGCGGCGTGTGGGGCTACGTGCGCGGCGGGATGGGCACCGTCTCGAACAGCATCGCGGAGGCCGCGAAGAGCAAGGGCGCCGAGATCCGCACGAACGCGGACGTGGGCAAGATCCTGGTCGCGGACGGGCGCGTGGTGGGCGTCGCGCTCAGGGACGGCACGGAGTTCCGCGCGAAGCGGGTCGCCTCGGGCGCCGACGCGAACGTCACGTTCCTGAAGCTGATGGACCAGAAGGACCTGCCGGCCGAGTTCGTCGCGCAGGTGAAGAAGATCGACTACTCCAGCGCCACGGTGAAGATCAACGTCGCGATCGACCGGCCGCCGAACTGGAAGGCGCTGCCGTCGGACGGGAAGGTGGGGCCGCAGCACCACGGCACGATGCACGTCTGCCCGGACCAGGACTACATCGAGCGGGCCTTCGACGACGCGAAGTACGGCCGCTGGGCGCGTGACCCGATGCTGGAATGCACGATGGCGACCGCCCTCGACGGCACGCTCGCGCCGGAAGGAAAGCACATCCTCAGCATGTTCGTGCAGTACGCGCCCTACCACCTGAAGGGCACGACGTGGGAGGCCGAGAAGGACAAGTTCGCGGACCGGTGTTTCGACATCCTGGAGGAGTACGCGCCGGGGTTCAAGTCGAGCGTGCTGCACCGGATGGTGATCCCGCCGCCCGACATGGAACGGCTGTGGGGCATCACGGGCGGGAACATCATGCAGGGGTCGATGAGCCTGTCGAGCATGTTCAGCTTCCGCCCGGTGGCGGGCTACGCGAACTACCGCACGCCGGTGAAGGGGCTGTACCTGTGCGGCGCCGCGGCGCACCCCGGCGGCGGCGTGATGGGCGCGTGCGGGCTGAACGCGGCCCGCGAGATGTTGCGGGACGGGTGAGCGGGCGAGTGCGGTTGACACGGCAAGATGAGCCGGGCATGGTCCCGTCCGTCGCTGACAGTTTGCAGCGATTGAAAAGGAGGGATCATGCCCGCACTTTTCGCGCTTCTGGCCTGGACCGCCGGGGCCGCGCTCCCGACGGCCGGCCCGTTCAAGCCCTTCGATCTGACGTACCTGCCGCGGACCGACGGTTCCCTCGTCGCGGTGCGGCCGGGTGAACTCCTCAAGCAGATCGGCAACCCGGACGAGGCCGCGGCCGAGGGCGTGCAGCGCGTCCTCGCCGCCGCGTTCGCGTTCTTCGGCGGCGACCTGAAGGCCGCACGCCCCCCGGCGCTCGCCGACATCGACCAGGTCGTCGTTTCGGCCCGGTTCAAGCTGGGGTTCGAGACGGGCGCGGACGGCCGCGGCACGATGGGGGTGGACCAGGTCTCCTCGGGGCTCGGTCGGACCGCCGAGCCGTTCGACTGGGCCGGGTGCGTCGGCAAGTGGTTCCCGAAGGCCGAGTCGGTCAAGCACGCCGGCCGCGAGTACGTGCGGGTGCCGATCGCCCTCGGCAAGGAGAAGAGCTTCCTGGCCCTGTACGCTGCCGACGACCGCACGCTCGCGTTCGACACCGACGAGGACGCGATCAAGAAGCTGCTCGACCGGCTCGACAAGAAGGCGAAGCCGCCGGCGCCGGCCGGGTGGGGCGAGGTCAACCGCGACCTCGTGGCGGTGTGGCACGACACGAGCGCCGAGGGTTGGCTCACCGCGCCGGAGCGCCCCAAGCGAGAGATCGACCGGGCGTTCCTCAAGGCGCTCCGCGGGATGAGCGCACTGGCCGTCGGCTTTTCCGCGGGGGAACGGACGGCCCTGCGCATCGTCACCACGTCGGACAACGAGCGCGCCGCGGCCGCGGTGCAGACGGCTCTCAAGGCGGTCGCGGAACTCGAAGCCAAAGACGCGAACACCGAACCGGCCGCCGCGAAGCTGTTCGCCGCCCTGACGGTGAACCGCGAGGGAAAGGTCGTGCGCGTGGCCGGATCGACGGAGGGGAACGTGTTCCGCCGGCTCCTCGAACCGGGCTCGGATCGCTGAACCGTTGGCCCGCGGGCCGCGCAGGGGCGTGTCGATGGCGCCGGTACCCGATGTTGATCGCGCGCATCCGCACAGTATCCGCAATCGCCCCGAAATTCTGGCGAGCGAGCGGTGCGGGTGCTTCTACTGCCTCCGCACGTTCGCGCCCGCGGAGGTCGACGGCTGGTTGGCCGTCGAGCACACCGCCCTCTGTCCGTATTGCGGCATCGATTCCGTTCTGGGCTCCGCGTCGGGCTTCCCCGTCACCGCGGAGTTCCTTCGGCGCATGCACGCGCGGTGGTTCGATACCAAGTCCGGGTGAAGAGTATTGGTCGGGAGTGGCGGCCTTTATTGTGGGGCAGGCCGCCGGACCTGCCTTCGCTGCTATGGCAGGCCCGGCGGCCTGCCCCACGACAAAGCCACGCTCAAACCGCGACGGTTACCGACCCGCCCGATTCGGTATGAGACGGTCATATCCTTCGAACAGCCTGCGGACGAAGGGTGATTGCCAGGGCGGCGCGAGCGACCCGATTCGCGAGGTGGCCGGACCACATCTGGGCGGTACGAAATTCGCGCCCGTGTCAAGAGCACCTGCTGCGCGCCGCGGCCGTCGGCCTTGAATCCCGCGCCCGTACCGGTTACCACATCCTTACGCTCTACTCAGACCGCGCAAGCCACCGGATTCACCACACGGGACACGGAGTCCGCATCGTGAACGTCGCTGTCGTCGGAACCGGGTACGTCGGCCTCGTCACCGGGACGTGTCTTGCCGAAACCGGCAATACCGTAACGTGCGTGGACATCAAGTCGGAAATCGTTGAGCGGCTCAACGCCGGCCACATCCACATCTACGAGCCGGGCCTGGAAGAGCTCGTCCAGAAGAACCGCGCCGCGGGCCGGCTGTCCTTTACAACCGACCTCGCAGCAGCCGCCAAGAACGCGCGGCTCATCTTCGTCGCGGTGCCCACGCCGGAACTCCCCTCCGGGCACGTCGGCATGCAGTACGTGAACAAGGTGGTCGACGACATCGCGGCACTGTTCCGCCACGCCACGCCCGGCAAGGCGGGCGACCGCGTCCTCGTGCTCAAGAGCACCGTGCCCCCGGGGACGAACCGGATGGTCACCGACCGGCTCGCGGCGGCCGGGTGCGCGCACGTCTCGGTCGCGAGCAACCCCGAGTTCCTCAAGGAAGGTGCCGCGATCGAGGACTTCATGGTGCCCGACCGCGTCGTGGTCGGCGTGCGACACCCCGCGGTCGGCGCGGCGCTCCGCGAGCTGTACCAGCCGTACGTCACCGCCGACCGGCCGCTCGTGGAGATGACGCCCGAGTCGGCGGAGATGACGAAGTACGCCGCCAACGCGCTGCTCGCGACGAAGATCAGCTTCATCAACGAGGTCGCGGACCTGTGCGACCTGACCGGTGCCGACATCAACCTCGTGCGCAAGGGCATCGGCCACGACCAGCGGATCGGGTTCCAGTTCCTCGCGCCCGGCCCCGGCTACGGCGGAAGCTGCTTCCCGAAGGACGTGAAGGGCCTGATCGCGGTCGCGCGGCGGCTCGGCATGACGCTCCGTGTTGCGGAAGCGGTCGACGCGGCCAACGACGTGCAGAAGGAAGTGCTGCTGGCGAAGATCCACCGGCACTTCGACGGGAAACTGGCCGGGAAGACGTTCGCGGTGTGGGGGCTGGCGTTCAAGCCGAAGACCGACGACATCCGCGAGTCCCCGGCCCTCACGCTCATCGACGGCTTGCTCGTGGCCGGGGCCAAGGTGAAGGCGTGCGACCCGCAGGCCCGCGCGAACGTTGAGAAGATTTACAAGGACACGATCTGCTACGCGAACGACCCGATGGACGCGCTCCACGGCGCCGACGCGCTGGTGCTGGTCACCGAGTGGCCGGAGTTCCGCGGTCCGGACTTCGCGGAGGTGAAGCGCCGGCTCAAGTCGCCGGTGATCTTCGACGGGCGGAACCTGTTCGCGCCGAACGAGTCCGCCGTGCGCGAACTCGGCTTCAGCTACTACGGGATCGGCCGCGGGAATTGAAGTGACTTCAGAGTGGTCCGCTCGCACCGCTCGCGGTGCGATTACACGAGATTTGGTAACGGGACCAGAAGGCTTCGCGCCGACACGCGCGAAGCACCGCTCGCGGAGCGAGCGGACCACTCTGAAGTCACGCGGCTTTGCGGGTGGGGATCAGCTTCTTCCACCACGGCGTCTTGGCGGGCTTGGCCGGCGGGGCGTGATCGTGTGAGTCTCCGTGGTCGTCTCCGTGACCGCCCCCGTGTCCGTGGTCGTCGTCCGGTTGGTCCGTCTTTTCCTCCTTCGGCTTCTCGTCGTTCGCGCCCTCGTCCGGCGCCGACACCGCTTGCAGCAGAATGCCGAGCACCGCCATTCCGACCACGACGCCGTTGAGCGCCGGGATGTTCCGTCCCGCCCACGCGACCGCGTCGAAATAGAAGAACGGTTCGGCGAGCAGGAGCCCCGCGTGACAGGCGAGCAGCGCGCCGATGAGGCTCGTCAGGAGCATCGTCCAGAGGCGGTAGAGGAGCAGCCCGAACAGCCCGCCGCTGAGGAACACGGCCCACAGCTCTTGCGCCTGCGGGAGCACCCACTGCACCGCGAGCCACGCGCCGCACCCGCCCGCGACGAACGCCAGCACTTTTGCCAACTCCAGTGCGAGCAACCCCGCCGACACCGCCAGCAGGATGCCGACGGCCATCACCTGCGTGCCGTTGGTGGTGCGTCCGGCGTTGAGCCCGATGAGCCCGGACGCGAGCGTGATCCCCGCGACGATCCAGAACCGGTGCCAGCGCCACCCGAACAGCCACAGCGCGAACCCGAGCACGCAGATGGTGCCGGTCATGGCGCCGGTCAGTCCGCGGGCTTCGGCCAGGATGTCGGGTGCAATCAGTTGCATCGGGACGCCGTTGAGGGGAACGGTCCTTCCGCGCTGGAGCGGCCGTGAAGCAGCGCTTCGCTGCGACAGGCCGCGAGATCCGATGAGCGGCCGTGAAGCAGCGCTTCGCTGCGACAGGCCGCGAGATCCGATGAGCGGCCGTGAAGCAGCGCTTCGCTGCGACAGGCCGCGAGATCCAACTGGAGCGGCCGTGAAGCAGCCACGGTCTCGACCGGGTCGCTGCGACAGGTCGCGAGGGCAACTGAAGGCTACGGCCGTGCGGCGCGGGGTGTCAAGCGTACACCGGGGCGCGCGCGGGCGGATTCCGGCGGGCGCTAACCGGCGCTTCCGATTGTTTGCACCTGCACGGTGCGCGTCCGCGGCCCGTCGAACTCGCAGAAGTAGATTCCCTGCCACGTCCCGAGCACGAGGTCGCCGTTCTCCACGATGACCGTGACGGATGTGCCGACCAGGCTGCTCTTGAGGTGCGAGTCGCTGTTGCCCTCCGCGTGCCGGAAGCCGGGCACGTCCTTCGGGATGTGGTTGTTGAGCCACAGGAGCATGTCGCGAACGACGTCCGGGTCGGCGTTCTCCTGGATCGTGACGCCCGCGGTCGTGTGCGGGCAGTACACGACACAGATACCCGATTTCAGGCCGCTCGCGCGGACCGCGGCCCGCACCTCGTCGGTGATTTCGACGAACTCGTTGCGCTTCGACGTGCCGACGGTGAATGAGCGCATGTCCGCTCCCGTAGAATGTCACCGTAATTCTACGCCCACCCCGCGGAGAACGAGCCCGTGCCGCCGATTCAGTTCGTCGTGGACCGCCGCGCCGCCGGGCAAACGCTCGCCGCGGTGCTCAAACTGAGGCTCGGCCTCAGTTGGGCGCAGGCGAAGCGGCTCGTCGAGAACAAGCACGTCAAGGTGAGCGGGCAGGTCGAAACGGACGTCGCGCGCCGGCTGAAGCTCGGTAAGCGCGTTGAAGTGGCTGCGGGAACGGTCGAAGTGAAGAGGGTGGAGCTTCCGAAGAAGCCGGAGAGCAGCCCGCACAAGCCGGAGCCTCCCAAGAAGCCCGAGAAGCGCGCCGCGCCGAAAGAGAAGCCCGCCGAGGCGCCCGCGGTTCGGCTTCCGCCCTCGTGTATCGTTTATCAGGACGATGCGGTGGTCGTCGTGAACAAGCCGGTCGGCCTGACGACCATGCGCCACGCCGACGAGGCCGCGGAGTTCGGCGCCCGCGGCAAGCGCTTTCTGCCGAAGACGCTCGCGGACCTGCTGCCGGCCGCGCTCGGCGCGCCGGACCGGTCCGTGATCGCGGTCCACCGGCTCGACCGCGACACGTCGGGGCTGGTCGTGTTCGCCCGGACGCGCGCCGCGGCCGAGAGCCTCACGAAGCAGTTCCGCAAGCACACCACCGAGCGCCGGTACCTCGCGCTGACCCGCGGCGTACCGGTCGCCAGGCGGATCGAGTCGGTGCTCGTGCGCGACCGCGGCGACGGCCGCCGCGGCAGCACGACCGATCTCGTGGCCGAGGACGGCAAGCGGGCCGTCACGCACGTTTCGGTGCCGGAAGCGCTCGGCCGGTTTGCGCTGGTTGAGTGCCGGCTGGAGACCGGCCGCACCCATCAAGTGCGCATTCATCTGGGCGAAGCCGGTGCGCCGTTGTGTGGCGAAACGGTGTACGATCGGCCGCTCGACGGGAAACCGTATCCCGACGGCAGCGGGGCGAAGCGCCCGATGCTCCACGCAGCCAAGTTGGGGTTCGCGCACCCCGAGAGCGGCGACGCGGTGAGCTGGGAGGTCGCGCCGCCCGAGGACTTCGCGGCGGTACTGGCTCGGCTCAGAAAAGAAGCGAGCCGCGGATGAACACAGAAAGACGCGGATCGGACAGAGAAGAGTGAGTTCGACTCAAATTCTCTTCTTGTCCGAGCCGCGTCTTTCTGTGTTCATCCGCGGCCGATTCTTCTTTGCTATCCGATCGCCTCCGCGACCTCTTCCGACTCCGGCTCTTGCTCGGGCGTCGGCGCGTCGGGGGCCGGTACGTCCAGCGGCGACGTGTCCGCGGGCGACGGCTTCAACAGCCCCGCCAGCAGGAGCGAAATGGCGGCGGTCGCGGCCGCGACCCAGCCCACCATCGGGTAGCCGGTCATCCGGCCGTTCTCGACCGTCACGAGCGCGCCCGCGATCAGCGGGGCCAGGCCCGTCGAGGCGTGCTGCACCGACGTGTTCACGCTCATGAACGCCCCGCGGTTCTTCGGGTGCGGAACGCCGAGCAGCATCGCCTGGATCGGCACCATGCGCCCGGACGCGAACACCATGAACGCGCTCATCACGATCACCGCCACCCACAGCGGGCCGGGCGGCAGGTGCGTCACCACGATCGCCATCACCAGCGCCGCGGACCCCAACACGCGAAACAGCGGCAACCGCGGGAGGCGGTCGGAGAGCCGGCCCACGGCCGTCATCCCGATCAGGGTGCAGAGACCCGCGACGAAGTAGATCTGCGAGAGTTGCCCTTCGGTCCAGCCGTTGGTCGCGGTCAGGTACGGGCCGATGAACGACGCGACCGTGAACGTGCCGAGCACGAGGAAGAACGTGAACGCGAACGCGCCGAGGTGCGACCGGCGGCTGACGACTTCCGCGAACTCTTCCCAGCGGTGGGGGCGCTCCGCGGCCAGGTGCCCACGAACGGGCGGCAACCTCATCGACGCGAACGCCCACACGGCGGCGCTGAACCCGGCCAGCGCGATGAAGGGGGCGCCGCGCCCGTACCACTCCGCGAGCATCAGCCCGGCCGGCAGCCCCGCGATCGACGCGACCGCGAACGACGAAATAACCGCGCCGGTCGCCCGGCCGCGCTTTTCCGGAGGGAAAACGTCGCCGATGACCGACATGAGGGCCACCGCGGCGGTGCCGCCGAACGCCCCGGCCAGCGTCCGCGACACCAGCAGCCAGGCGTACGTCCCGGCCAGACCGCAAAACAGCGTGCTGAGCGTGAACCCGGCGTACATGGCCAGAAGGACGGTCTTGCGGTCGAACCGGTCCATCACGAAGCCCGCGAGCAGGCTGGCGATCCCCGCGGCCCACGCGTAGGCCGAAACGATGTGGCCGAACTGGGCCGCGCTGATCGAAAGCTCCGCCATCAGTCGACCGCCCAGCGGCATGATGATGACGAAGTCCACCATGTGTGTGAACTGAATGGCGACAAGTATGAGGATCAGCCCCCACTCGGCCCGCGTAATTTGGGCGCTTTGCGGTGACAAACGGGGGCCTTCCGACAACGACATTACGCTCCTCCGGCGACAGGCGGGGCGATAAGGAGAATACTGCGGTTCGGGCCGCAAGTTACAGGCCAGTGTCTTCGGAGTGGTCCGCTCGCTCCGCGAACGGTGCGACGTGTGCGGAAACGCAACGAAATATGGCCGCCGCCACTCTGTCCGACGGTGAATCAACCGCTCGTCGAGCGAGCGGACCACTCAAGGGCGAGTCGGAAAGGAGAGGAGGGCCGCCGTGCGGGTTCGGGCGGCCGGGCGGAACTTCCGTGTGATTTTCGCGTTCAACAAGAATACCGCTCCCGGGCGGCCGGCGGAACATGGGAAAACCCGACAGGCGAACCGAAAGCCGAACTTTTCTGAGCCGGTTCGGGAACTCCCGTCCGGGGGCCGCGTCAGAAAGAAAGACTGGCCCGGCACCCGGCCAACGACCCGCCGCAACCGCTTGCACGAGCCAGACTTTAGGGATACACTCGTTTCCACACCCGCCGAGCGCCCACACCGCCGGCTCATTTGACCCAATTGAACTGGAGACCGAAGCATGTTCGGGATCACCGGCAGTACTGACCGGCGGCACTTCCTGAAGCACGCGGCCGCGGGCGCCGCGGTCACCGTCCCGGGCCTGAACTTCCTGACCAACGTCCGCGCGAAGGCCGCGGACCTGAAGAAGAAGGGCAAGAGCCTCATCATCCTGTGGATGGGCGGCGGCCCGACGACGATCGACCTGTGGGACATGAAGCCGGGCAGCCCCAACGGCGGCGACCACAAGCCCAAGCCCACCTCGGCCAGCGGCATCGAGATCACCGAACACCTGCCGAAGGTCGCCGAACAGTTCAAACACCTGTCGATCATCCGCTCGCTGTCCAGCGGCGAGGGCGACCACGCCCGCGGCACCTTCCGGATGAACACCGGCAACAAGCCCAGTCCGATCCTCGAATACCCCTCGATCGGCTCGGTGCTGAGCTACTACCAGGCGATGGACGCCGAGGCGGCCAAGAACGCCGACATCCAGGCGTTCATCTCGCTCGGGAACACCGTCGGCACCAACCCGCTCACGCAGAATCAGGTCGGCGGCGGCTTCCTCGGCATGAAGTACTCGCCGTTCCTCGTCCAGAATCCCGGCTCTCCGCCGGAAAACGTCTCCCCGCCCAACGACGTCAAGGAGCACCAGATGCTCCGCCGCGCCGCGATCTTCAACCAGCTCGAGAACGGGCTGGTTCAGACCGGCAGCGACAAGAAGGCCGTGATGGACGCCGCCCAGGCGCACCGCGAGGTGTACGAGAAGGCCCTCAGCCTCGTCGTCTCCACCCGCAAGGAGGTGTTCAACCTGGATAAGGAAGTCGACGGCAAGCCGATCGACCCGAAGCTGAAGGAGGAGTACGGCGCCGCCGGCCAGGGCGCGTCCGGGTTCGGCCGCTCGTGCCTCCTGGCCCGCAAACTGGTCGAGGCCGGCGTCGCGTGCGTCGAGATCACCCTCGGCGGCTGGGACATGCACAACGGCATCTTCCCGGCCCTGGCCAACCGCCAACTGCCGACGCTCGACAAGGGCATGGGCACGCTGGTGAAGGATCTGGCCCAGCGCGGCAAGCTGAAGGACACCGTGATCGTGTGGATGGGCGACTTCGGCCGCACCCCGCGCATCAACCAGAACGCGGGCCGCGACCACTACCCGGCCGCGTGGAGCGTGGTCGTCGGCGGCGGTAACATCAAGGGCGGCGTTGCCTACGGGAAGACCGACAAGGACGGCACCCAGGTGACCGACAACAAGGTCGGCGTCCACGACCTGTTCGGCACGCTCTACCGCGGGCTGGGCATCGACCCGACCCCGGAGACCAACGCCAGCGTCCGCGACAACCTCGGCCGCCCGTACTACATCGCCGGCGACCGCGGCAAGAAGGACGACAGCACCGACGCCAAGCTCGAAAGCTACTGGATCAAGGACCTGATCGGCTGAGTGCGGTGTGACGAAACGAACAGGTAAGTGAGCAGGGGGCTTTCGCCCCCTGTTTGCTTTTTGCGCGTTTTAGCCCCGGAGGGCGTCGGATGTTAGCCCGGGGTGGAGCGAGGCTTTGCGAGCGCAACCCCGGGAACCAATGTGAACAGGAGGGAGCCCGGGAGGGGCGACAGAACATTTGCGGCCGGTTCTGTCGCCCCTCCCGGGCTCTGATCCGTTTTCGCCCGTGTGACCCGGGGTTGCGCTGCGATTCACCCCGGGCTAATATCGGTCGCCGCTCCGCGGCTGAAGACGAAGCGGTTAACGACGAGCGCATCACCCGCTCAGAAGTCCTCCAGCTCGCCGTTGCCCCGCATCGGCACCTCGAAGAACTTCTGGAGCGTCGCCATCGACGCGTCGCCGGTGTCGAGCCCGCGCTTGAAGAAGTACACGCGCTGGCGCGCGGTGCCGTGCGTGAACTTCTCCGGGTGGACGAACCCGCCGGCCCGCTTCTGTAACCGGTCGTTGCCGATCGCGTTGGCCGACGTGAGCGCCGCTTTCACGTCCCCCGGTTCGATGAAGTTGAACTTCTTCTGCCCGTGGTGCGCCCACACGCCCGCCAGGTAGTCGGCCTGAAGTTCCAGGCGCACGGAGTCCGCGTTATTGTTGGCGCGCGCGTGGAAGCCGAGCAACTTCTGGACGTGGTGCCCCACCTCGTGCGCGATCACGTAGGCCTTCGAGAAGTCGGCCTTCGACCCGCCGAGCTGCTGCTCCAGCTCGTCGAAGAACGTCGGGTCGATGTACACCTTCTCGTCGGCCGGGCAGTAGAACGGGCCGACCGACGACGGGGCCACGCCGCAACCGGTCCGGACGCGGTCGGCGAACAGTTCCAGGTGCGGGGGCTTGTACCGCTTGCCCATCTTGCGGAACTCCTCGTTCCACACCTCCTCGGTCGTGCCGAGAACCTTCTTGGTGAACGTCAGCGTCTTCTCGTCGGGCGGTCCGGCCGGTCCGGCCGCGCGCTTTCCGCCGCCGAGATCGACGCCGAAGACCAACCCGAGGATGAGCAGGAGAATCCCGCCCGCGCCGCCACCGATGGCGAGCTTTCCGCCCATCCCGCGGCTGTCGGTGACGTTGCTACTTTCCGGAGCGTCGTCGAGCCTCATGTGAAACCTCAAGACGTGCGTGAACGGAGCACCGGGGTACTCTTACGCCTCTTTTCCCGTGCTAACCGCATGCCGTTGAAGGTCTTCGAGGTCGACGTACTCCAGCGCGTGCATGTGCGTCGCTTCGAGGACCACCGGACACGCGAACCCGGCTTCGAGTGACTGCTTCCACCGGGTGATGCACACGCACCACCGGTCGCCGGGTTGCAGACCGGGGAACCCGTACATCGGGAACGGGGTGCTGAGGTCGTTCCCGATGTACTGCTGGTGCGCGAGGAACTCGGCCGTCACCTGACAGCAGATCGTGTGGAGCCCCTCGTCCTCGGGGCCGGTGTTGCAGCAGCCGTCGCGGTAGAAACCGGTGAGGGGCTTCGTGGAGCAGGTTTGGAGCGGTCCGCCGAGTACGTTTTTCGCGGTGGATGGCATGATTAGAGACCCGAAGGTGCGGGGGAAGCGATGCGGTCTTCAGACATGATAGCGGAGATCCGAGCGCGAACGGAACTCGCGTCCATCATGAGCGTGTGGAGCACCGAGAGCCGTTCCGGTTCCGCGCCGCCGATGCGAGCTTCTTCCACCGCGACCAACCCGTCGTTGATGTCGTTTCCGAACGGGCCGAACCGCCCGCGGGGACCGGCCGTTCCCGCGATGACCGTGAACGGCACGTCGGGCGACGGGAGCGCCGCGAACGCCTCCGGCGAGGTGAGAAGGCGCCCGCAACCGCGGGCGAACAGGCGGAACGGCGGGAGCCACCGCCGGGCCAGCCGCGCCATTCGCGACGGAGCGGCCGGCGTGCCGAGCAACACGAGGTGATGAACCCGAAGTTCCGGCACTTCGGGTAGAGCCATGCGGAGGAACAGTCCGCCGAGCGAGTGGCCGACGAGCCCGACCGGTTCGCCGCGTCTCGCGAGTTCGCGCAGAGTAGCGGCGAGCCGGCGAACGATTCGCGGAATCGGTTCGAGGAGCGGGAGGTAGCCGAAGAACCGCGTGCGGTGGCCGTCGCGGCGCAGCGCGGACGCCAGCCCGAACAGCGATAGCGGCGTGCGCCCCAGACCGTGAACGAGGAGAACGAGGATTGGGCCGCGTTGTTCGGTTCGGGGCGCGGGGCCGGTCACTTCGCGGCGTGCGGTTGCCCGCGTTTTAACAGCACCCGCGCCCTCATCCGGTTGGCCTCGACGTCGAGGGGGGCACCCCGGATGACCTCCTCGAAGCACCGGAGGGCGGCGTCGAGGTCGCCGCTGTCGAAATGGTGCTTTCCCAGAGAGACCCGGGCGAAGTTGTTGTCCGGATCGACCGCGAGGACACGCCCCCAGAGCGCCCCGCCGTCGCGCCAGTGCCCGAGCTGCTGTCGCGTCGCAACGGCGAGGGCCGCGACCAGTACCGCCACCGCCGCGCACCGCGCGCCGACCGGAATTCGGAGCCGCCCGGCCAGGTCGGCCGCCCCCCACACCAGCGCCACGAACAACCCGACGTGCGGGATGTACGTGTAGCGGTCGGCGTGCGACTGCTCCCCGACGTGGACGATTCCGATCATCGGAACGAACGTGCCGAGAAACCACAGCCAGCCGAATAGCAAATAGGGTGCGCGGCGGCCGAGTGCGACGGCCGCCGCGGTCAGCCCGAGGAGCCCGAGCGCCAGCGCCGCGGTGCGGGCCACGGGCGGCGGGTCTTTTGGCAGCGGGTAGAAGGCGGCGAGATCGGTCGGCCACGCCGTTTGTCGGAGGTAGTCGGTGTACGACCCGACGACGTTGGCCGCCCGCAGCGCCGGGCCGACGTCGTGCCACTGGCGCACCGCGCCCCCGTACGCCTGGGCGCAGAAGGTCAGCCCGCATGCCACGCCCACGAGGACGAACGGCGGCCACTTCTCCCACACCCGCTCGCCGAACTCGGACGGGTTGCGGATTCGGCCGAGCGGCCAGAGGTCGAGCAGGATCAGCGCGAACGGCAACGTGACGGCCAGCGGCTTGGCCGCCAGCGCCAGCCCACAGAACGCGATCACCGGCGCGTACCGCCCCCACGACGGCGCCGCGGCGTAGCGGACGTAGGCCGCCGTCGTCAGGAGCCAGAACAGCCCGCAGAGGACGTCCTTTCGCTCGGACACCCACGCCACCGACTCGACGTGCAGCGGGTGGAGGCCCCAGACCGCCGCGAC
>JAFKJJ010000014.1 GCA_017306025.1 Planctomycetota bacterium | reverse complement strand
GATCGTCATTGCCTTCCCCCCCCTCTCCCCCTGGGGGAGGGGGCCGGGGGGTGGGGTCTTCGTGTGAGACCCGCCCTTCGTAGAGGTGCCCCAGGTTCAGGTCCACGCCGTGGGCCACCAGCTGCGCGACCATGTGGTTGATCTGCGTCGGGCCGCTCTTGCGCGGGACGTTGGCGGGGATCGCGGCGAACGGCTTGCCGCGGAGGATGTCTTCCACGAACGCCGACAGGTTCCCGCGCGGACCGCACTCCACGAACAGCCGCACCCCGTCGGCGTGCATGGTCTCGATCGTCCGCGTGAACTCGACCGGCGTGACCCACTGGTCCACCGCGAGCCGTCGAACCACGTCCGGGTCGGTCGGGAACGGCCCGCCGGTGGTGCAGCAATAAACCGGCGTGTGCGGCGCGCGGAACGGCACGTCCGCGAACAGCTCGCGGAACGCGCCCATGTACGGCTCGAACAGCGGCGTGTGGTACGGCCGCTTGAAGGGCAGCCGCTCCGCGATCACGCCCTTTTCGGCGAGCGCGGTCTCCACGGCCGCGACGAGGTGCGCGGGGCCGACGGCGACGCACTGGTGCGGGCAGTTGTCCATCGCGACGACCACCGCGCCGCCCGCGGCCGCCTCCGCGACTTCGGCGACGGTCGACTTGCTCGCGCCGACCGCGAGGAGGGCCACGTCCGGTCCGCCGCTCTCGGCCTCCTGGCGCTGCATCAGGTCCATGATCCCGACGAGCCGCTCGCCGTTGTCGTTGGTGCCCATCGCGCCGGCGGCCAGGAGCGCGCCGAGTTCGCCGGCGCTGTGCCCGGCCATCGCGGCTGCGGGCAGGCGCAGGTTTTCCAGCACGCGATAGATCGCCTGATCGGCGAGCAGCACGCCGAAGATCGACGGCCCCAGCCCGCGGAGTTCGGTCTCGGCCGCGGCGCGGTCGGCGTCGGTCGCGTCCGCGGGGAGGTGAAGGACGCGGCGCAGCGAGTCCCCGGGGCGCCCGGCCTCGACCGCGAGCCGGTCGCACCACGCGAACGTCTCTTCGACCTCCGGGAACACGCCGCACAGGTCGGCGAGCATGTTCAGGTATTGCGCGCCCTCGCCGGGGAACAGGAGCGCGACCGTGCCCTGGGCCGCGAGGGGGGAATCGAAGTAGTAGAGGCCGTTGGCGTCGCGGATCTGCTTGCACTTCGGGTCCGCGAGCCGCTCCGCGGCGCGCTTGAGGCGCGTGAGGAGATCCGCGTGCGAACCCGCGACGATCGCGAGCCGCGCCCCGCCCGGTCGAAGCTCCGCAGTAAGTCGTGCGGCCAGTTCCGCGAGCGCGACGGGGGGTGACTCGACGTGTGCGGCGACCGCGAGGACCCGCTCGCGCAGCGCGTGGCGGTCGTCGGCGCGCAGGACGAACACTTCCGAATCCCACCCGGTCGCGGGCGGGGCGGCGGGCGGGGGCGGTTCGGTGAGGGTTTGGGTCATGGTGGCGTCGGGCGACACGGAGACACGGATACAGGCAGAGGGTGGAAACCCCGCACTACGAACGCCGCCCCTCCGTGCAGAAGACCGATGGCGAAGGCCCTTTCTTCGCCTCTGGGGCACAGGAGCACAGGGGGTACCCCCTGTGCTCCTGTGCTCCCCGATCACGCCCCGGCCGCGACCGGCTGCGCGCTCGCCCGGGGCTTCGGGGCAGTCTCGGTGCCGCCGGCGACCACCACCTCCGGCTCGCCCTTCGCGCCGAAGATCACCTCGTCGACCGCGAACCCCGCGCCGACGGCCGGCTCGATCAGCTTCAGCCCGCGGGCCACGAGGTGCTTCTCCAACTCCGCGACCATGCCGACCTCGGCCCACGGCCCCCACGCGACCGACACGACGCGGCCGGGCCACTTGCGGTCGAGGTCGCAGGCGAGCTTGCTCAGCACCTCGTTGGCCGCCGCGTAGTCGGACTGGCCGCGGTTGCCGTAGCGGCTCGTGATCGACGCGAACAGCGCGAAGAACTTCAGCTTCGCCGGGTCGAGCTTGCGCGCGAGCAGGAGCGAGCTGTCCACCTTCGTGCCGAACACGCGGTCGAAGGACTCGGGCGTCTTGTCGCGGAGCAGCTTGTCCTCGATCACGCCCGCGCCGTGAATCACGCCCGCGATTCCCCCTTGAGCGTTCAGGGCGTCAACAAGCGCGCCGAACGCTTGCGGGTCGCGCACGTCCACCGAGCGGTATTCGACCGCGCTCCCCGCGGCGCGGATCGCGGCGAGGTTGGCGCGGATCTCGCGGTCCTTCAGGAGCCGCTTGTAGGCGGCCTCGACCGCCGCCGGCTTCGCGCCCGGCTGTTGCTTGAGGAGCGCCGCCTTGATCTCACCCGCGCTGTGAAGCGAAGCCGTCTCGGCGCCTTCCGCTTCCGGCAACGGAGAACTGCCGACCAGCACGAGCCGCGACTTGTACCGCGTCGCGATCTCCTGCGCCACCTTCGCGGTGATCCCCCGCGCCCCGCCCGTAATCAGCACCGTGGAGTTCGCGTCGAGCGTGACCTCGGGCGCGTCCTTCGCGAGCGCCCCCGGATCGACCTGCCAGGTGACGCGGCGGTCGCCGTCGCGGCCCACCTCGAACGGGCCGTCCGGTTCGCCGAGTTCGCCCAGGAGTTGCTCGACCAACTGCGGCGCGGGCAACTCGGGGTTCACGTCGACGACACGAACGGTGACGTCGGGCCACTCGTAGCCGAGGCACTTGGTGAAGCCCGCGACGCCGCCGTGGCCGGCGAAGAAGTCGGCCGGGAGGTCGTCGCCGAAGCCCATCGTGCCGCCCATCGCGGTTACCGCGAGCAGTACCGCGGAGCCCGTCTTCCCGGCTGCGCAGACGTCGGTTTCGAGCCCGCGGGCGAGCAGGTACAGCGACTTCACCTCGCGCCGCATCCGCGCCTCGGGCGCCTCGCCCGTGGGCGGCTCCGCGAGCGGGAGCAGGTGAACCAGCCCGGACACCAGCCCGCACGTCTCGCGGACGCGCGAAAGTAGCCCCGCGACCGCGGCCGGGTCGGTGAGGTCGGCCGCGAAGCCGTCTCCGGTGCCGTGGCGAACGAGGACCGTCTTCACGTCGAGTTCCGCGAGCCGGTCGGCGAGTTCCTGCGCGGCCCCGAGTTGGTCGTCGGTGATGACGATGGTGCCCGAGGGCGGGCTGAACCGCGGCCGTGCGGAAAGGGGGGCGTCGATCAGCCGGACGACGAGCCGCTGGACGTCGCCCTGCCGCGCGCCGGGGTGAAAGTCGCCGTTCGCGCTCGCGGGGAGGGCTAGCGCCTCGTGCTTGCCGTTTGTAGGAGGCAGCGCGGCCGGCGTGGGGGCCGGGCCGGCGTCGTTGAGCGCGTCCATGACGTAATCCGCGATGCCGCGGAGCGTCTTGATGACCGACAGCTTCTCCATTTCGAGGTTCGGCTGTTTGCCGTCGGCGCCGGCCTCGATGCTCTCGGCCAGCGCGCCCAGCACCTCGACGCGCTTGATCGAGTCGACCCCGAGATCGGCTTCGAGGTCGAGGTCGATGCTGAGCGCCTCCTTCGGGTAGCCGGTGCGCTCGCTGACGAGGTCGAGCAGCCGCGCGAGGAGCGTTTCGCGATCCAGCACGCCGCCGGGCTTTTTCGCGGGAGCGGTTTCGACCGTCGGCGCGGGAGCGAGGGGCGCCTTACCGTTCGCTTCGTGCTTGCCGTTGCTCGTCTGACCGGCCTGCGACGCGGAACCAACGGTTCCGCCAAGGCCGGTCGAGAGCAGAGCCGGTGCGGGCGCGGCCGGCCGCACGGCCACTTCGGCGGTCGCGATGCGGTTGGTCACAAGTGCCGGAACGGGCGCCGGCGTCGCGTGGCCGTTCGTGTGCGCGACGGGTGGGTAGGTGTGAGCGTGGCCGTTGCCGTTCGCGTGCGGCACGACGGGATACGCCGTGTGGCCGTTGGTCGAGGGCGCGGGCGCGACGCCACCCGACGCACCCAGGAAGCCGAGCATGACGCTCTTCTGCGTGTCGAGGAAGCGTGCCATCACCTCCTGGAACCGCATCATCACCGCCGCGGCGCCGTCGGGCGCGGGGGGGGGGGGGGGGGGGGGGGTGGCCGTGGGGGGGGGGGGGGGGGGGGGGGGGGTTGTGTCTCGGTGGTGTGCATCATCACTCGCGTCGGTGGAGAACCTACCCCCCCGGCCCCCCTCCCTGAAGGGAGGGGGGTGTTTGCCGGGTTCGCGGTCTTGGGATCCGTGCCGCGACCGGTGCCAAGTGGTTCTTTCTCCCCCTTCCCTGTTGCGCCCGCGTGCCGCGCCTCACTTGCGTTCGCAATCTCGGCTGCGCGCGGGGAAGGGAGGGGGGCCGGGGGGGTAGGTTTTGCGGGAACGGGCGCGGGTGCCTTCTTTGCTTTTGCCCCCTCGGGCAGCGCCTGACCGAGCAGGCGCGGTTCGGGGGCGTTGAGCGGCTTGCTGCGGACGCCGTTCACCACCCACGCGGTCGGCGCGTGCTTCGGCTTGCCGGTGTCCGGGCTCAGCTTCGCCAGCTCGAACGGCTGAACGCCGCGGCCCGCGAACAGCCGGTCGAGTTCGGCCGGCACGCCCGCGGCCAGGAGCTGCCCGAGCAGGTGCGCCAGTTGCACGAGGCCCGGCCGCGACTTCGTGTCGGACGCCAGCGCCAGGTGCGGCTTGCCCGCGAGAATCTGCCCGGTCAAACCGGTCAGGACCGCCTGTGGGCCGACCTCCACGAACACCCGCGCGCCGGCGTCGTGCATCGCGCGAACCTCGTCCGCGAACCGCACCGGCGAGACGAGGTGTTCGGCGAGCTGCTTCGCGATCGCGGCCCCGTCGGCCGGATGCGGCCGGGCGCTCGTGTTCGAGTACACGGGCTTTTGCGGCGCGGTGAACGTCGCTTGCGACAGGGCCTCCGCGAGAGGCGGCTTCGCCCCGGCGATCAGCGGCGAGTGGAACCCACACGCAACGGCGATGCGCTGCGAGCGGATGCCGGCCGCCTGAAGCTTCTCCGCGGCGGCCTTCACGCCGCCCTCGGTCCCGGCGATGACGGTCTGCGTGGGCGAGTTGTGGTTCGCGATCCAGACGTTCGCGACGCCCTGGAGGATCGGCGCGATGGCCTCCGCGGTGTTGTCGGCCGCGATCATCCCGCCGGGGGCGGTTTTCGCGGCCTCGCGGATCGCCCGTCCGCGCTTGAAGGAGAGCCGGAGCAGGTCGCCCTCCGACATCGCTTCGGCCGCGGCGAGGGCGGTGTACTCGCCGTAGCTGTGCCCCGCGAAGAAGTCGGCTTCGATGCCCAGCGCGGTGAGCAGGCGGAACATTCCGAGGCTCGTCGCGCCGATGCTGGCCTGCGCGATTTCCGTCCGGCGCAGTTCGTCGCGGTTCGCGGCCTCCTGTTCCGGCGTGAACGCCGACGGCGGGTAGATGTACCGGCCCAGCGGCTTCTCCAGATCGGCCGCGAGCGTCGCCTCGGCGCGGTCGAGGGTGTCCCGCACCTCGGAGAACGCCATCGCCACCTGCGAAAGCATGTCCGGGTATTGCGATCCCTGACCGGGGAACAGGAAGGCCACCTTGCCGGCCTGCGGCTTCGCGCTGAAGTAGACCCCGCGCGGGTCGGCGTGCGAATCGGCCGCCTTCGGCAGCGCTTCGAGGGCGGCGGTGAGACGTTCCTTGAGGTCGTCGAGCGAGGTGGCAACGACCGCCACGACGGGCGAGCCGGCCGCCACGGTCTTGCTGCTCTGCCACACGCTCGCGGCCAGGTCGGCGAGTGCCGGCCGTGCGCCCGCGGTCAGCGCGTCGCGGACCTGCTTCAGCGAAGCGAGGATCGCGGCCTTGTCGGCGCGGCGCCACACGAACAGTTCCGCGGGCCACTGCCGCAGGCCGCTCTGGGGCCGGTCGAGGTAATCCGCCGTGTACTCTTCCAGCACGGTGTGGAAGTTCGTGCCGCCGAAGCCGAACGCGCTCACGCCGGCGGTGCGCGGCCCGCTCTTGCCGTGGACCCAGGGGCGCGCCTCGGTGTTCAGGTACAGCGGGCCGCCGTCGAGGTTCGCCTTCGGGTTCGGCTTTTCGACCAGCGTCGGCGGGAGCACCTTGTAGTGCAGCGCGAACGCGGTCTTGATGAGGCCCGCCAGCCCCGCGGCACACTTACTGTGCCCGATCATCGACTTCACGGAGCCCAGCGCGCACGATTGCGGATCGCCACCGGCCTCGCGGAACAACTGCCCGATCGCGCGGGCCTCGGTCTGGTCGCCGACCACCGTTCCGGTGCCGTGCGCTTCGACCAACCCGACGTTCGCAGGGTTGACGCGAGCCTGCGCGTACGCGCGGTGCAGCGCGCGGAGCTGACCCTCGGCCCGCGGCGCGGTGAGGCCCTTGTCGCGGCCGTCGCTGGACGCGCCGACGCCCTTGATGACGGCGTAAATCCGGTCGCCGTCGCGCTCGGCGTCCGCGAGCCGCTTCAGCACCGCGACGCCCACGCCCTCCGCCAGCGCGATGCCGTCGGCCTCGGCGTCGAACGGCCGACAGCGGCCGCGCGGGCTGAGCGCGTGCGTCTTCGAGAACGCGACGTAGGCGTAGGGCGTTTGAACGGCGTCGCCGCCCATCACGATCGAAACGTCGCTCGTACCGTCCTGAAGTTCGCGCACGCCGGCGTAGAGCGCCGCGAGCGACGAGCCGCACGCGGCGTCGATCGCCATGTTCGGGCCGCCCAGGTTGAACCGGTTCGCCACCCGCCCGGCGGCGACGTTGAGAAGGATGCCGGGGAACGAGTCCTCGGTCCACTCCGGCAGCATGCCCTCGCCGAGATCCACGACCAGTTGCGAGCTGATCGGCACGCCCGGAATTGATTCGAGCAGCGGCATGCACGCGCGGAAGCCGTACGCGAGCGACAGCGGCATCCCGCCGCCGCCCACGCCCAGAATCGCGCACGTGCGCTCGCGGGCGAAGGGCCGTTCGAGGTAGCCGGCGTCGCCGAGCGCCTGGTTCACCGCTTCGAGCAGCAGCAGTTGAAGCGGCTCGATGTTCGGGATGCTCTTGGGCGTGATACCGTACCGCAGCGGGTCGAACACGATGTCCGACATGAACCCGCCCCACTTCGAGATCATCTTGTCGCGGGCGCGGGGGTCGGGGTCGTAGTACGGCCGCCAGTCCCAGTGCGTCGGCGGGATCTCGATGACGGCGTTCGTCTTCGCGAGGATGTTCTCCCAGTACTGCCAAAGCCCGGTGGAGTTCGGGTAGAAGCACGACAGCCCGATGATCGCGACGTCGCACGGCGGCGGGGCGGGAAGTTCGGAGTGCTGAATACCGGGTGCCGAGGCCGGCACGAGAGTCGAAACCGAGCCGCACACGTCCGCGTGCAGTTCGGCGATCGTCGTGACCTTGTCGCGGAGCGCGGCGATCTGCCCGATCATGTACATCCCGCGCGCGAACTGCTCGTCCGCGGGCACGCCGGCCAGCCCGCTGCCGTTACCGTTGACGGAAGGCGCGCGGTCGACGCCCTTGCTCGCCACGCGCAACCGGCCGAGGTTCATGCGCTCGAGCGCGATGCCCACTTCCAGCGGCGATTTGCCCTCGGCGCGCAGCTTCCGCTTTTCGCTCTCGAAGACCTCGGCGTAGGGGGTTGGGATGCAGCGGATCGCGTGGCCCGGGCCGGTTTCGAGCAGCACCGTGTCGCCGCACTTGAGCGCTTCTTGCTGGAACCGCTCGGTGATCGCCCCGCCCGCGACCGCTTCCTTTGTAAAGAGGTACGCGGTGCCGAGCAGCACCCCGACCTTCACGCCCTTCTCGGCAAGAGAGGCGCTCAGCGCGGCCACCATGTTCGCGGACGGCGCGTCGTGAATGCCGCCGGCGAACACCACGTGCAGATCGTCTGCGGGCTTGCCGCCGATGTGCTCCAACAGCACATCGACCATCGCTTCCCACAGCGCGAAGCTCGCCCGCGGGCCGATGTGGCCGCCGCACTCCTGGCCCTCAAAGATGAACCGCTTCGACCCGTCCTTGAGGAACATCCGCAACAGCCCCGGCGACGGGACGTGCAGGTAGGTCGGGATGCCTTGCGCTTCGAGTTCACGCGCCTGGTCCGGCCGGCCGCCCGCGATGATCGCGAACGGCGGCTTGTGAGTGCGGATCGCTTCGAGTTGCTCGGTGCGAATCTCGGCCGGTACGAAGCCGAGGATTCCCACGCCCCACGGCTTCTTGCCGAGCTTGGCCTTTGTCTCGGCCAATAACTTCTCGGTTTCGGCTTTGCGAAGTAGAGCGAGTGCGAGGAACGGGAGCGCCCCGCCGGCCGCGACCGACTCCGCGAACGGCGCGGTGTCGCTGACCCGCGTCATCGGCCCTTGCAGGATCGGGTACTTCGTCCCGTGCGACTTCGCCAGCGGCGAATCCGGCGCGAGGTGCTTCAGCTTGTGTGCGGCTTCGAACTGCTTCGCGGTGCGCTCACAGACGTGCTGAACGATCCCCGCGACGGTCTGTCCCTTCGCCGCGAGTGGGGGCGCGGTCACGATGTCCTGTCCGACGAGCCACACGCCATCGGCCGGATCGGCCGCGGCGCGGTCGCGAACCGCCTTCCGCCACGCCGTGAGCTTCTCTTCAGCAGAAATGGCCGCGCTCTGAAGTCGCTCGTCCTCCTTGGCGAGTTCCTGCGCGCCGGCGCAGTCCGGGCGGGCGTAAATGCGATACCCTTCGCCGAGCCGCGCGCCGAGAACGAGCGTTTCGCTGCCGTCGAGGCCGGAGATGCGCTTGCGGGCGCCGTCACGGAGCGGCGTTTCGCGGGCGAGGAGTACCTGCGAATCCAGAACCACCCCGCGCGCCCCGCCCGCGACGCACGCGGCCGCGGTGTGCGCGCCGATCCCGCCGCGCACCCAGAGCGGAACCTTCGGCGCGTGCTCGTCCGCATACCGTCGCCATTTTTGGAGCAGTACGAACGACGTGTCCGCGCCGACCCGTCCGCCGGCCTCGTGTCCCTTCAGAACGATCCCGCTGACGCCGAGTTCGGCCGCCTTTGCGGCTTCGGCGACGCTCACGGCCTCGCGCAAGACGGCCACGTTTGCGGCGTTCAGGTCGCGAATACGGTCGGCGAGTTCGGGGGAATCCGCGCCCGTGAGAATCACGCGGGCCGGTTTGAACTCGCTCAGTAGTGCGAAAAGCTCGATCGAATCGCCCCGCAACTGCACGCCGAAGTCGGTCGCGAAGCGGGCCAGCCGCGCGAGCGCGGCCCGTGCCGCGGCACCCGCGGCGCCGTACTCCAGGTCCAGCACGCCCCACGCGCCCGCACGGCAGGCGGCGATGGCGAGTGACGGGTCGGCGGCGCCCGAGGGGGTCAAAACGATGAGGTCGCGCGGTTCCATCACTCGCCTCTTGATGCTGGACCTCCTGTCCGGGAATACCCTTAGCGATCGGGCGCGGCCCGACCCAACGGTGGTTACGGCCGGGGCAGCCCCCGAAATCTGCCAGCCGTTAGTATCGGAAGTCGGTGGCAGTTCGGCAATTTGGGCAGTGTGGAGAGTTATGGCGGAGCCACCTCTCCCTTTCCAGTCCGAAATGTCCGGGGGCCGGCTGCAATCACTGCCGATCAGGAGGGTTGGAGCGAGTGCATGTGTTGTGCCGGAAAACGGATGAACCGGCAAGGGCGGTCGTACCGATAGGAGGGGATAACCGGGGTACTCCACCGTACGGAAGCGGGGCGGGTCATGCGTGGCATTCTGATCGTTCTCATGTTGCTTCCGGTCGCGGCCGGGTGTCGAAACCTGGTGGTCGGGACGAAGATCGTTGATCCGATCGAGACCCGGCTGGACATGGTCCCGGTGAGCACGAGTGCCGGCAACGTGCGGCCGGTCGTCGTACAACCCGGGGCGCCCCGCATCGCGATCGTCGACGTCGACGGCCTGATCCTCAACAGCCCGTTCGTCGGCCCGCTCTCCGTGGGCGAAAATCCGGTCGCCCTGTTTCGTGAGAAGCTGGAGGCGGTCGCCGCCGACCCGTGCGTGAAGGCGGTGGTTCTCCGCGTGAACAGCCCCGGCGGCGGCGTGGCCGCGTGCATCTCCATGCGCCACGACCTCGAACGCTTCAAGCAGCGCACGGGTTTACCGGTGGTGGCGTGCCTCATGGATACCGCGGCCGGCGGGGCGTATTACTTGGCCTCGGCCGCGGACCAGGTGGTCGCAGGGCCGGCCACGGTGACGGGCGGGGTCGGGGTGATCCTGAACCTGTTCAACCTCCGCGACCTGATGGCGCAGTTCAACATCCTTCCGCAGTCGATCAAGTCGGGCGAGTTCACGGATATCGGCACCTCCGCCCGCGCCCTGACCGAGGGTGAAAAGGCGCTGCTCCAGGCGATGGCCGACGAGTTCCACAAGCAACTGATCGCGGACGTGAAACGCACGCGGCCGGGTGTGACCGACAACAACGCGTTCGACGGCCGCATCTTCACCGGCCCGCAGGCGAAGGGGATGGGGCTGGTGGATCACATCGGCGATCTGGACGAGGCGATCCAGCTCGCCGGCAGCCTGGGGTGTGCCGGGCTGAACGTGCGGCCGGGGGTGGTGATGTACCGCCGCAACAACGACCCGGCCCGCTCGGTGTACGCGGTGACCGCCAACATCCCGCTCCAGGGCGCCGGCCTCCTGCCGAACCTCCCCGGCCTCGACCGCAGCAAGCTCCCGACGTTCCTGAGCGTGTGGCAGCCGGAACTGACGATGGAGAAGCTGGGGGGCAAATAGCCGCGTGGTGTTTGGTGTTTCGTGTTGAGTGTTTCGTGTAAAGACAGCCGCTGGATAGGCGATAACGTTTTCCCGGTTGGCTCTCGATACAAAACACTCAACACGAAACACCAAACACCGGCCGAAGATGTTTACCAACCAGCACCACCTCAAACACCTCCTGCGGCCCTACCACTACACGTCCGAAGAACACTACCGCGCCGAACTGCGGCACCTGTTCCACCCCGCGTGGCACCCGCTTGCGGTGAAGTCCGATCTCGCCAAGCCGGGCGACTTCCTCACGTTCGACCTGCTCGAAACGCCCATTCTGATTCGCAACTTCGACGGCGAGTTACGGGCGTTCCTGAACGTCTGTCCGCACCGTCACAGCCGGCTCACGGACAAGCCGCGGGGCAACGCGGAAAAGTTGCGGTGTCAGTACCACGGGTGGGAGTTCAACGCGGACGGCGGCACGGGGAAGATCCCCGACGCGAAGGTGTTCCGCCCCTGGGACCGCGAGAACTCGTGTTTGAAGTCGTTTCGCGTGGACACGTGCGGTGATCTGGTGTTCGTGAACTTCCAGCAGACGGGGCCGTCGCTGCGCGAGTGGATCGGGCCGTTGTGGGACGTGTGGCAGAGCTACGGCGGGGCGTACCGGCACGCGCTGACGTGGGAAAAGGAGTTCCCGTGCAACTGGAAGGTGGTGCTGGAGAACTCGCTGGAGTCGTACCACATTCCGGAGGTCCACCCGTACACGTTCAAGGACTTCCCGCCCGAAGAAAACGCGTGGCACGAACTGACGGACCGGTTCACGTCGTTCAAGACGGTCCCGCCGCGGGAGTTCGCGACGCGGGCGCAAGACTGGATCGTGCGTCGGCTGGGCGAGACCGTTTCGAACGAGTACTGGCACCGCGTCCTGCACCCGCACGCCACGGGTAGCTCGCTCGACTCGTTCCGGATGATGCAGTGTGTGTTCCCCACCGGCCCGACGACGTGTCGTTACCGGTGCATCTTCTTCACGCTCCGGGGGTACCGGAAGAACCCGTTGGCCTGGGTGCTGTACCGCGCGCTGCGGTCGATCGCGACGGCGATCGGCAAGAAGGTGTTCGCGGAAGACGGGTCGATTTACCTCGGTGTGCAGCGCGGGATGGAAGCGAGCCCGCACGCGGGGGTGATCGGGACGCGCGAGGAGCGGATCTACCACTTCCAGAAGTACGTGCTGGACAACACCCGCGGCGCGAAGGAGCTGCCGCAGGTGGAACCGGAGCCGTCGGCGAACGGGCAGGGGGCCGTGGGGTGTGCCGGGTGAGACGCGGTTGATACTGGTTTCTCGCTCGGCCGCTACGCCAGTTCCGAACTATACTTCGGCACGCGTTGTCCGTGCCGGAGCGGGTATGAAGTCGGTCCGCCTTGCACTTCTGATTGTCCTCATCGCCGTCGGTGCGGTCGGTGCCGACGCGATCGACCGCGCCCGAGCGGCGCGGAAGCCCACCGAAGCGGAGGTCCGGCAGGCGCTGATTTGGACCACCGCGCAGTCTTGGGGCGCCGGAACGTATATGGTCGAGGAACTTGAGACGGAACCCTTGGTGGTGTATCACGATCGCGAGGGGAATCCGGTGTGGAAGATCGGCCGGTGGTGGATCTATCCCGGCTCGCTCCGGTACAAATACGTGCCGACCGGTCCCCGAGAGCGACACCTCGAAACCGGTGGCTACTTCGCCCTGTCCTGGTTCCGCGGGTGGGAGGCCGTCACCGACCGATGGGTGTCGGTGTGTTACCCTCCGGAGAACAAGTAACCATTCTCGGTGTTAGGTGGGGGGCGAGTGGAGTCGCGTGCCCCTCACCCGCCGTTGTGCCCCAGGCACAACGGCACCCTCTCCCCGCAGGAGCGGGGCGAGGGTGGCTTGGTCGCGCATGCGAACAAGCCGGGTGAGGGGTTGCGACACGGTTCCGAAGTGAGCGACGTCAGCCCGGCCGCTCACTGCCGGGCGACGCCCTTCACCTTCATCGAAATCGAATACAGGCTCGTGCCCGCGGTGATGAACAGCGTCTTCATGTCCTTCCCGCCGAAGCAAACGTTCGTGCAGTTCTCGGGCACGCTGATCGTCTCGATCTTCTTTCCGGTCTTGTCGTAAACCGTCACGGCCGGGCCGAGCGTGAAGTACACGTTGCCCTGCTCGTCGATGGTCATTCCATCCGAACCCTGCGCACAGAACTGCTTGCGGTTCTTCAGCGTTCCGTCCGCCTCGGCGTCGTACTGGTACGTTTTGCCCGCGCCGATGTCGGCGACGTAGAGCGTCTTGCCGTTGGGCGTACCGATGATGCCGTTGGGCTGCTTGATCTCGCCCGCGTCCGCCCGCGTCAGCTTGCCGTCTGGGGCCACGAAGTACACGGCCTGCTTATCCTGCTCCATCGGCCCGCGCTTCCAGTACGGCCGCTTGTAGAACGGGTCGGTGAAGAACGCGGAGCCGTCGTCGCGCACCCAGATGTCGTTCGGGCCGTTGAGAAGCTTCCCGCCGAAGTCCTTCACCACAACCGTCTTTTCTTTTGACTTCACGTCGATCTTCCACAGCTCGTTCTTCTCGTCGGCGCACGCCCACAGCGTGCCGTTCTTGTCGAAGGCGAGGCCGTTCGACCTCCCGCACGGCTCCATGAAGGTGCTGAGCTTGCCCTCGGTGCTCCAGACGTGGATGCGGTCGTTGGGCTGATCGGTGAAGTACACGTTGCCGTTCGCGTCCGGCGCCGGTCCCTCGGTGAACTTGAAGCCCGTCGCCAGCTTTTCGAGCTTTGCGCCCGGGGCGACCGGCGAGGCCCCTTCCGCCTTCGCACGGGTGAAGATGCCCTCGGTCCGCATCCACTCCTCGCACCGCTTCGGCCAGGTCGCGTGCGCCTTCTCGCCCGCGCGCATCCCGAAACCGTGTCCCCCGGACGAATAGACGTGCATCTCGGTCGACACACCGGCCTTCTTCAGCGCCGCGACCATCTTCAGGCTGCCGTCGAGCGGGCCGTTGTCGTTGTACGCGAGCGCGAAGAAGCACGGCGGGGTGTCTTTCGATACCCGAATCTCCGGCGCGAGTTGCTCGCGGTTCGCCTTGTCGAGCAGTCCGCCGGGGTAGATCAGGACCGCGAAGTCCGGGCGGCAGCTAACTTTGTCGGTGTCGTCGACGGCGTCATACGACCGCTTGTCGAAGTTGGTGGCCGCCCACGCCGTGAGGTGGCCGCCCGCGGAGAAACCCAACATGCCGATCTTGTTCGGATCGACCCCCCATTCCTTCGCACGGCTCCGCGTGATGCTGATCGCGCGTTGTGCGTCCTGAAGTGCGCCGACCGGCGGCTCGCCCTTCGGCGCGTCGGCGCGCCGCGGCACACGGTACTTCAGGAGCACGCCCGTCACGCCGATCGACTGCAACCACTCGCCGACCATCGTGCCCTCGTGCTCCCAGGCCAGCACGTTGTACCCGCCCCCCGGAGCGATCACGACCGCGACGCCGGTGTTCTTCTCCTTCGACGGCCGGTAAACGGTGAGCGTCGGCTTCGAGACGTTCGTGATGGACGTGATCGCGTCGCGGCCCTTCGCCGGGGTCGCCTTCTCCTCGCCGATATCGCCCTTCTCGCCCGGCGCCCCTTTCGGCCACACGTCGAGCACGGGGAGTGGGTCGGCGGACCGCGCCAACAGCGGCGCGAGGGCCGCCAGCGCGAAGACGATCAGGAGTCGTGTGCGGAACATGAGAGATTTCCTGTCGGAAGAGGAGACGTGTCGGGATTCTCGCCGCGAACGCCTCGCGGGTCAAACCTTCACTGCTCGTTGTGGTCGACTTGCGACGCGGGTACAGTCGTTTTCACCTTCGCCCCCACGGGACCCCGCCATGCCCGCTCTCCCCTCGCGACGGCAGTTCATCGCTTCGACCGGCACCGCCGGCGCCGTGCTCGCGACGGCGGCGCCCGCGCCCGCGGCGGACGAGCCGGTTGTGCTGGTGAAGGCCGGTAAGCCGGTCGCGACGATCGTTGTCGAGGGCCGGCCGCCGCTCCCGAAGGGGAAGAAGGAGCCGGTCGCGAACGCGTCGACCGAGTACGGCGCGGCGCTGTTGCTCGCGGAGTGGCTGAAGAAGATCACCGACGCGACGATTCCCGTCGCCGAGAAGGCGCCGGCCGAGGGCATGGTGATTTACGTCGGCAGGGCCGCGGTGATGGCCGGGCTGAAACTCGACGACGTCGCCAGTCCGTCGAAGGAGGGGGTTCGTATCGTCGCGGGCGAAAACCGCGTCCTGATCGGCGGCCAGAGCGAACCGGCCACCGCGAAGGCCGTGTGTCGGTTCCTCGAAGAACTCGGCTGCCGGTACTTCATGGACGGCCCGCTCGGCGAGGTGTTCCCGCGGACCACCGATCTCGCGGTCAAGCCCGTGACGATCACCGAGAAGCCGGGGTTGCTCTACCGCAACCCGAAGGGGCCGTCGTGGATGGGCGGTTACTGGAAGGCGTGGAACGGGGCCGGCGGCGAGGAGTTCCATCACGCGCACTCGTGGGGGCGCTACATCCCGAAGGGGCTGTTCGCCGAGCACCCGGAGTACTTCGCGCAGGGCGCCGACGGCCGGCGGAAGAACGGCGACTGGCTCTGCACGTCGAACCCCGGCGCCCGCGCGGTGTTCGCAGACAACGTCATCGCGGCGATCAAGGCGGGCGCGAAGAACCCGTCGATCTCGCCGCCGGACGGGCGCGGGTACTGCCAGTGCGACACGTGCAAGGCCCAGGACGATCCGAAACTCGTCGAGCCGTCGAGTGGCACCGTTTCGGTCTCGACGCGCTACGCGGACTTCTTCGACGACGTGGCGAAGCGGGTGGCGAAGGTGTACCCCGATTCGGTGCTGAGTTTCTACGTCTACGCGGACTACACGCAGCCGCCGAAACGCGCCGAGAAGCTCGCGAAGAACCTCTGCGCGGTCATCGCGCCCATCCGCTACTGCCGGCTCCACGCGATCGGCGACGAGAACTGCCCCAGCCGCAAGCAGCAACTCGAAATGATCGACGGGTGGGCGAAGGTGGCGCACCGGCTCGGGTATTACAACTACATGTACAACTTGGCGGACGCGACGCTGCCGATGTTCAAATACACGCCGTGCAAGATCGAGTTCCCATATCTCGCGAAGAAGGGGCTCGACTTCATGACGATCGAGGTGCTGTCCAACTGGTACATCTACGGCCCGCAAATCTATCTCAGTTTGCGGATGGCGTATGATCCGACGCTGGATACCGCGAAGTTGATGGAGGACTACTACGCGAAGTTCTACGGCCCGGCCGCGAAGAGCATGAAGGAGTACTGGGAGACGATCGACGCCGCGACCGCGAAGCTCGGCAACCACAGCGGCGGCTTCTACGGACTGGCGGCCGCGTACGACGTGCAGACGATCTTCGCCTGCGTGCTCACCCTCAGAGCGGCAGCAAAAGAGGCGAAGGACAACTCGGCGTTCGCGGAGCGCGTCGCGATGCACGCGGACGGGTTCCGCAACCTGGAGGACTACTTCGCCATTTGCATGGCGATGGCGAAGGGCGATTTTGTCGCCGCGAAGAAGACTTACGACCAGATGGTGAAACGCATTGGGGAACTCGTCGCGAAGAAACAGGCGAACGGCGAATACGGCACCGCGTACCTCAAACGGTTCCTGCTGCGGACGCTGGAGGGCGGCGCGATCGCCACGAGCGCGCCGAACAAACTCGTCAGCGTCCTACCGGACAAGTGGAAGTTCCGCACGGACGATAGCGCCGACGGCGACGCGAAGTTCGAGGCTGCCGCTCTCGACGATTCGAAGTGGAAGCTCGCGGCGACGCACTCCGCGACGCTCAGTCAGCAGGGCCTTTCCGAGAACACGGTGCTCTGGTACCGCACGAAGTTCACCGCGCCCGCGAACACGGACCGCCTCGCGCTCGTGTTCACCGAAGTGGACGGAATCGTAAGCGTGTACGTGAACGGGAAGGAACTGCCCGCGGAACCGGTTCTCGCGGTGCCGCCCAAGAAAGGCGCGAAGGCGCCGCCCGCGGGCGTTCCGCGCCGCGCACCATTCCGCGTGATACTCCGCGACGTGGTCAAGCCGGGCGAAAACGTGATTGCGGTGCGGTGCGACAATCGCAAGATCAGCGAACTGTTCCTCGGCGGCATCCTGCGGCCCGTGATGCTCGTCGATTGGGTCGCGAAACCGGATTGACCGGCCCTGCGCATTCTGTAACCACCTCTGAAAACTCGGTGAATCCCGCGGACAGACGCGGTAGACTTGATATTTGCCCTTGGGTAAACTCGAAGGGCGATACCTCCCTGCGGAACCGGTCCCCTCCCGCCACCGCTGCCCGGCCGGTGAGACTCCCCCGTCAGGAATTGCTTTGTGCCCCGACTGTCGCGGTCGGGCACGCGATTACGTTTCACACCATCGCCCGTTTTTGAAGAACGGGTTAAGGAGCGGTGAGAATGTCGGAGTTGTCTGATTCGGCCTGGATTGTTGCGGGCGGGCACGCGGGCAACGGTCAGGCGCCGTCGGCGGTAGGACTGGAGTCACCGTCGCTGTACAGTCCGGGCGCGGCAGAGGGAGCGACCGCGTTCGAGGTGAAGTTCCTGCTCACCGAGGAGCAAGCAGCCGAAGTTGCAGATCGTGTGAGCGGCAAGCTGGCGCTCGACCCGTACGCGGACCCGGCGCTCGGCAACGCGTACCTGACGACGAGCGTTTACACCGACACGCCCGCCTTCGACGTGTTCTACCGCACCGAGGGCTACGACCGCGACAAGTTCCGCGTCCGCCGCTACGGCCACAGCGGGCCGGTGTTCGTCGAACGCAAGACGAAGAACGGCGAGAAGGTTCGCAAGCACCGCGCGCGGGTTCATCCGACCGAGGTGGCCGACCTCGCCAAATCGGCGCTCAACGGCGAGTGGGCGGGCGAGTGGTTCCACAGCCAGCTCCTCGAAAAGCGCCTGAAGCCGGTGTGTCGGGTCGCCTACGAGCGGGTGGCGTACCTGGGCACGGCCGACGGCGGCACGGTGCGGCTGACGTTCGACCGCAACATCCGCGGCGCGCTCGCGACCGAGTGGGGCCTCTCGGAAGTCGGCGCGGCGCCGCCGCTCTTGACGGACCGGGTGGTGTGCGAGTTCAAGTTCCGCACGGCGATGCCGGCGCTGTTCCGGGGGATCGTCGCGGACCTCGCGCTGACCCCGGCACCGTTCTCGAAGTACCGGTCGTTCGTGCGGGCGGCCGGGCTCGCTCCCGTGAGGCCGACCGAGGGTGAGGGGCGGGCTGATGCCTAAGCACGCCGGCGAGACCGGCAAGCACGCGGTCGAAGATCAGACGAAGCAGGTGGTCGACGCGAACCCGTTCAGCGACCCGGTGCCGGAGCAGCGGCCGCTCGAATGGGACGACATCGTGTTGCGGCTGGCGTTCGCGGCCGCGTTCGGCATGGCCGCGGCCGCCGCGTACTTCCTCACGCAGCGGAAGAAGCGGTCCGAGGCCGCGTCGTTCGTCGCCACGATGGTCCTGCTCGCCGTCCTGCTCGGGATGGTGAGCATGGTGATCGGGACCAACATCGCCCGGGCGTTCGCCCTGGTCGGGGCGCTGTCGATCGTCCGGTTCCGCACGGTGGTGGAAGACACCCGCGACACCGCGTTCGTGATTTTCGCGGTGGTGGTCGGGATGGCCGCGGGCGCCGGCGCGTATCTGGTCGCGGCGGTGGGGATTCCGATCGTGGGCCTCATCGCGTGGGGTCTCGCCGTCTGGGGTCGGAGCGGCGTAAAAGCCCCGACGGCCCGCGAACGGCCGACGACGATGGTCGTACGGCTCGGGATCGGGGTCGATCCGGCCGCGGGCGTCGCGGGCGCACTCGCGAAGCACGCCGAGGACGTTCAACTGGTCGGCGTGGCGACGGTGCGGCAGGGGACCGCCCTGGACCTGACGTATCTGCTTCGGCTCCGTCCCGGCGTTGCGGTGCTGATGCTCATCGGCGATCTGAACCGGACGGAGGGCGTTCAGGGTGTCGAGTGGAAGTCCGAAGAGGGCGAGAAGAAGTAGGGCGTTCGTTGTGCGGCGGCCCGAGAGGATCGCCGTGTTATTGGTGACGGCATCTCTCACCGAAAGCTCAGGGAATCACCGGTCTTCACGGAATCTACCCGGCCGTTTCACACCCTGAGCCCAATCCGACCGAGCCTGATCCGAAAGGCCAACGATGAACCGACGACTGTTCGCGGTACCGACGGGCGCGTGCGCCGCGGTGCTGGTGGCACTGTGCGCACCGACCGCCTTCACACAACCACAGGACAAGGGAGGGAAAGGCGGGAAGGGCGGTTTCGGCCCCGGCGGCTTCGGCCCGCCCGGCGGGGAGACGCGGAAGATCGTCAAGGACTTCGACAAGAACAACGACGGCTGGCTCAACGCCGAGGAGCGCAAGCCGGCGCGCGAGGCGGTGAAGAAGGGCGGGGGCGGGTTCGGCTTCGGCGGCCCGAAGGGGTTCGGTCGGGGCGAGGGCGGCAAGCCCGGTCCGAAGGTGACGCCGGCCGAGGTGCCGAACTACCCGGACGCCAAACTCTACGACGGCGCCGTGCTCCGCACGATCTTTCTGGAGTTCGAGAACGCGGACTGGGAGCAGGAGATGCAGGACTTCCACGGCACCGACGTGGACCTGCCCGCGACCGCGACCGTGGACGGCAAGAAGTACGCGAACGTGGGCGTTCACTTTCGCGGGATGTCGTCGTACATGGGCGTCGGGATGGGGTCGAAGCGGTCGCTCAATCTGTCGTTCGACATGGCCGACGGCAAACAGCGGCTCTACGGCTACAAGACGCTCAACCTCCTCAACTCGCACGAGGACCCGTCGATGATGAGCGTGGTCCTCTATTCGCACATCGCCGGCCGGTACATGCCGACCCCGAAGGCCAACTTCGTGAAGGTGGTTATCAACGGCGAGTACTGGGGCGTGTACGCCAGCGTTCAGCAGTTCGACAAGGTGTTTCTGAAAGAGAACTACAAGACGACGAAGGGTACCCGGTGGAAGGTGCGCGGGAGCCCCGGTGGGCGCGGCGGGCTGGAGTACTTCGGCGACGACCCGGCGGCTTATAAGCGCGTGTTCACGATCAAGTCCGAGGACAACGAGGCCGCGTGGAAGGCGCTCGTTAATCTCTGCAAGGTGCTGAACCAGACCCCGGCCGACAAGCTCGAAGAGGCGCTCAAGCCGATCATGGACGTTGATGAGGTGTTGTGGTTCCTGGCGCTCGACGTGGCGCTCATCAACTGCGACGGCTATTGGATCCGGGCGAGCGATTACAACCTGTATCTGGACGAGAAGGGGAAGTTCCACCTGATCCCCGGTGACATGAACGAGGCGTTCCGTCCCGCGGGCGGACCCGGAATGGGCGGTCCCGGTGGGCCGGGTGGGATGTTCCGGCTTCCGCCGCCGGGCGTGCTCCTCCCGGAACCGGTGCAGGGGATGCTTCAATTGACGGACGCGCAGAAGAAGGAACTAGCCGCGCTTCAAAAGGAAGTCGATGAGAAGCTCGAAAAGCTGATGACGGAAGAGCAACGGAAGCAGTGGAAGGAGATGAAAGACCGTGCCGCAGGTGGTCCGGGCGGCCCGGGCGGTCCCGGTGGCGGATTCGGCCCGCCGGGCGGCGGTTTCCCCGGTGGTCCCGGCGGCGGGTTCGGTCCCCCGGGGATGGGCGGGGGCGGTCGCGGGGTGGACCTCGATCCGCTCGTCGGGCTAAACGACGCCAACAAGCCGCTGCGGAGCAAACTCCTGGCGGTGCCGGCGCTGCGGGCGAAGTACTTGGCGAACGTGAAGAAGATCGCGGAGGCTCTCGACTGGAAGAAGCTCGGCCCGGTGGTGTCGGGATACCGCAAGTTGATCGAGAAGGACGTGGAGGCCGACACGCGGAAGCTGGACTCGTTCGAGGCGTTCAAGCGGAACACGGATGACGTGGCCCCGGGCGCCGGGGGCGGGATGGGCGGCGGTCGCGGGTTCGGGCAGGGAATGAACCTGCGAGCGTTCGCGGAGCAACGGCGCACGTTCCTGCTCAACCACGCCGAGGTGAAGAAGGCGCCGTGAGCGACCGGGCGAACGCGGGGCGCGTGCGACGGGGTGGGGTCGGTCGCCCACCCCGTCGCACGCTCCCCGCGTTCGTCCTGCACCGTGTCACCCTTTACCGAGCACCAAATCGACGACCCAGCAGCCGCGGACGTGGTTCTGATTCGTGCTGCGGCAGTGGTCCAAAATGGCCGCGTCGTCGCACCCGGCGTCTTGAAGTGCGTCGGCGAGGATCGGCATCGCGCTAAACTCGCGCAAATCGTACATCTGACGCGCGAGGGCGCGGGCCGTGTCGGTGCGCCACGACGGTGAGAACGCCACCAACCGGAACGGGTTCCCGAAGATGTCGCGGACGAGCGAAGCCTGTGCCCTGCGCTCGTCCGTTTCGGAACGATGGCCGGCCCCGCGGACGGCGCACAGCACGGTTTCGACCGTATTGCGGCCGAGCTGGGCCGCGTCTTCATCCGAGGAGGCGTGTGATACGGCGATCACGGCGGCCATCGCGGCATCGAACGACCGTGGCGAAGCGTAGATCCCCGCGTGAGCCGCATCCGTCGCGCGCTTCCACTCGGTCTGGGAAAGCTGTCCGTCGGCCAGTCGCTCCGCGGCATCGACCGCGTGACAACTGTCGGGAGAGAGTTTGCTCCCGATCCGCCGACAGCACGCGACGGCCAGCAGTCGCGGTTTGCGGGTTTTAGGCTGATTCCCCAGGAACGCGAGCATCGGGCGCGCGTCCGCACACCTCAGCCATTGCGCCTCCGTCATGGCGTGTCCTTCGGTTTGGTGCGACTACTCCTTGCCGAGAATCCGATCCACGACCCAACAGCCGCGGACGTGTGGTCCCGGCCCGCGGCAATGGCTCAGGATCTCGTCGCTGTCGCACCCGGCATCCTGGAGGGCATCCGCGAGGATCGGCATCGCGCCGAACTCGCGCGATTCGTACATCTGACGTGCGAGGGAGAGAACCGTATCAGTGCGCCACGAATATTTAAATGTTGGCAATATTGTGCTCGTCCCGAAAATCTCGCGGAGTAGGTGTGCTTGCGCGGTACGCTCGTCGCGGTACGCCGTCTCCGCGCGTTCACCGTGGAAGTAGGCGACCGCGCCGGCCGCATGATAGGCGATGTACCGGGCGATGTACCTTCGAGTGGGTCCATACGGAAGGTGGAACGAGCAAACAGCCGCCGGTGCTGTCGCGAACGAAACGGCGGGTATCACGTCGCCATCCGGTTCTTCGTGTCGCCAATCTGTGCTCTCGACGTTGGCGATTGATGTTTCGATCGCCTCATCGGGTGTGTACGCAGAATTCAAGTGGCAAGCCGACTGATACACCTCTTCGCGCTCTTCTTCAAAGGCGTTTCCATCGGCGAGGCGCTCGGCCATTTCCACCGCGGCCCGCCACTCGTCGACTGTGGAGAACTGCTCCCAGATGCGCCTGCAACACACGCAACCGAAAAGCCGCCAACGCCGATCGCTCGTGTTCACGGAGATCGCCTGGATCATTCGCGCAGGATCGGTACTCGCCAGCCACTCCGCTTCCGTCATGGCGTGTCCTTCAGCTCGGTGAGTCGGTCGCGGGCCTCGCCCTCCACGAACTGCCGCACGCGGGCGTCCTCCGACGTCGCCAGCCCATCCGGCGGGCCGTCGTAGAGGATCTGCCGCTCGTCCGCGCCCAGACGCGAGCGCGGGTAGAGCATCACCACGCGACTCGCGCACTTCTGGACCGTGCGCATCTCGTGCGTGACGATCACCGACGTCACCGGCCGCCGCGACCGGGTTTGGAGGATCAACTCGTTAATCACGTCCGTCATGATCGGGTCGAGACCGGTCGTCGGTTCGTCGTAGAGCATCACGTCGGGGTCGAGCGCGAGCGCCCGTGCCAGACCGACGCGCTTCCGCATCCCGCCCGAAAGTTCCGCGGGCATTTTGGGCTCCACGGTCGCCGGCAGGCCGACTTCGAGGATGCGCTCGCGCACCTTCGCGGCGATGTCCGTTTCGCTGATACCGCCCTTCGCCCGCAGCCCAAACGCGACGTTGTCGAACACGTTCAGGCTGTCGAACAGGGCCGCCTGCTGGAACAGAAACCCGATGCGGAGCCGCAGTTGCGTCAACTCGCTTTCCGACAGCGTGTGCAGCGGCTTGCCTTCGACGCTCACCTGGCCCGTCGTCGGCTGGAGGAGTCCGACGATGAGCTTCAGCAGTACCGTTTTGCCGCACCCGCTCTCGCCGATGACGCAAAGCGTGTCTTGCGGATTAATGTCGAGGTCGATGCCCGCGAGCACCGTCTGCGCGCCGAACCGCATGCTCACGCCGCGGAGCGAGACGACCGGCGCCGGCGGTGCGGGGGGAGTCTCGTCCGCCATCACGAACCGCCCTTCGGCGTGCCGAAATACGCCCGGTCCCGCGCCTCGTAACCGGTGTAACCGAGCAGATCGTAGAGTTCCTGTCGCGTCTGCATGTTCGGTACGCTGGCCGTCTGTGTTCCGTTGGCGTGCAGGTTCCGCAGGGTGGTTTCCGCGGCCTTCATTGCGGCCCGAAATGCGGTCAGCGGGAACAGTATCAGCCGGTATCCGATCGCCCCGAGCGTCGCAACATCCAACAGAGGCGATTTGCCGAACTCGGTCATGTTCGCGAGCAGGATCGCGCCCGGAACGGCCTTCGCGAACCGCTCGAATTCCTCTCGTGACTCCATCGCTTCGGCGAAGATCGCGTCCGCCCCGGCATCCAGATAGAGTTTCGCTCGCGCGACCGCGTCATCGAAGCCGTTGACGCCCTTCGCGTCGGTGCGGGCGATGACGACGAAATCCTTGTCGCGCTTGGCCGCCACCGCGGCGCGGATCTTGGCGGCCATCGCCTCGGCCGGGACCACGGACTTGCCGGAGAGGTGCCCGCAGCGTTTCGGCATTTCCTGGTCTTCGAGGTGAATTCCCGCGACGCCCGCGGCCTCAAACATCCGGACGGTGCGTTCCACATTCAGCGCCTCACCGAAACCGGTATCGGCGTCGCAGAGGAGCGGAAGGTTCGTCGCCTGAGCGGTGAGCTGGGCGGCCTGCACGAACTCCGTGAGTGTGAGCAGTCCGATATCGGGCACCCCGTTCCCGGCCGAAAGTGCTCCGCCCGAGAGATAAATCGCGGAGAACCCGATTTTCTCGGCGAGCTTCGCGACGAGCGGGTTGAACACGCCGGGAATCGCGATCGGTTCCGAGGCCCACGCATCGCGGAAGCGTCGGCCGGGCGATGAGGAAGAAGCGTTCGGCATGGCTCTGCTGCTCCTGCGGTCCTCGCGACCTGTCGCAGCGAAGCGCTGCTTCACGGCCGCTGCGGTCGGATCTCGCGGCCTGTCGCCCGCAAAGTCAGGCTTCACGGCCGCTCCACTGCAAGTGAAATCGCCTTCATCTTAGGTGTCTGGCGCGGCGGCCGGAAGATTTTTCGGAAACCGCGGAATCGCCGGAAGTCGTTTTGCATCAACGCGCCGCGACCGTTTGTTCCGTTCGCCTTTGGACGCCGCGCGAACCGAAACCTTGACGCTCGGTGTCTGACGTTTAGAATTCGCAATGTGCAATCCCACCCCGTGAGGTGTGCATGATTACCCGTTCATCGCTGACAGTTCTGATTCCGCCGCATCGCGGATAGCTCTCACCGACAAACGGGTCGTCGGAGGGGGCCAAACCAAAACGGTTTGGCCTTCGCGTTTCATGGGGTAGGTGTCGCGCGTATAGCTCAGTTGGCTAGAGCGCAGCTCTGATAAAGCTGAGGTCCTTGGTTCAAATCCAAGTACGCGCACACGGTTGGCGGTAAACGGTCGGGGGAGTAGCTCAACTGGTAGAGCGCCTGCTTTGCAAGCAGGAGGTCAGGGGTTCGAGTCCCCTCTTCTCCACACCAGGCGCCCGCAACCCAACTGGGATCACCACGAAACACACTCGGAGCGGCCGTGAAGCAGCATCGCTGCGATAGGTCGCGAGGGTAGCAGGTGGCGTGGCCCGGAGTCTCCGCGAAGTCTCGGTGTATGCTCGAAGAGCAACAGAAGAACGAGACGAGAAGAAAAATCGCGGGGCGGGTTGACAGGGACACGCGACGCCACTAACATTCTCCTTGCCTGAGTGACGCAAAGCGAGTGCTGAAAAGGACTTGCGGCTAAACTCGGCAGGTGATACCGTCCGATAAGTGAGATACTTAGTCGGATGGCGGGCCAGCCTGAAACGGTTGACCCGGATTGATGGTGCTCTTTGACAACTTGGGTAAGCAAGTAGTTGCATCGAATGTCCGGTGCCTCTTGTTCTCGGTCTGGTCCGCACGCGAGTGCGGGTCGGCGGAGGTGAGGGGTGGCGGATTGGCGACAACAAGACACGAGCCTTAGAAGCGAGAAAGGCAACATCGTCTTGCCCGCCCCGTCCCAACGGGGTGGGTGGAACTTTGCTAGCTGGAGAAGGTTC
>JAFKJJ010000013.1 GCA_017306025.1 Planctomycetota bacterium | reverse complement strand
CGGATTCGCTCACAAGCGGCGTCGGCGCGACGTGACCGAGCACGACGCGCACGCCCCTGGCGAGTGTGCTCCCCCGCTCGGTGTGGAACGCGACCGCGGCCTGCACCAGCGGCCATTCGCACGTTTCGCGCTGCTTCACCTCGTAACTCGCGTTGCGGAGTGCCGCCCCCGCGGGCACCTTCGGAGCGACCTTCACCGACACGAGCACCTCGTTCGGGGCGAGCGTGTGTTCGCGCTGGGTGTCCTTTACCGGTGCCTGGTAGAACGTGTCCAGCGCGACCGTCCGCGTCCCCTTCGGGCCGGCGACTTCGGCCGTCGCGCCGAGTGCGATGAGCACCGGGGCGAGCGTGGACGGGTGAACGATCACGCACGGATGGCCCTGCGTGAAGATCGCGTGGAACTCGTTCTCCCCCTCCTGCGCGTAACACTTGCGCCCGCCCTTGAGCAAACAGTGAACGTGTTCGTCGCGGAAGTACCAGCAGCGGTTCCGAGCGAGCTTTCGGCGAGATCCACGAGCTTCACGCCCGCGCCGATGACGACCTCCGGCACCGCGCCCGCGGCCGCACGGATCTCCTTGAACGCGCCGCCGATGCCGGTGAGGCTCACCACCTTGTCGGGTTGTGAGACGTACTCCTTCTGTCGATCGAGCAGGTCGGTCCCGCCGACGAGCAGTTCCGTCTTGCCCCACTGCGCGTCCAGGAGAGGGAGGGTCGCCGCGATCGTCGTCGGCTGGTGGTAGGTGAAGTTCTTCATTACTGCTTCCCCCCTTTGGCGAAGGCATCGAGGACTCGCCTGGGTGACAGCGGCAGGAACGGGACGCGCACGCCCAGCGCGTTGAACACCGCGTTGCCGATCGCGGCGGCGGTCGAGATCGTGGGCGGCTCGCCGATCCCGATCACCCCGCGGTCGGGCATGTCTTGCATGTGGACGGTGATCTTCGGCATGTCGCGCAGTCCGCCGAGCTTGTAGAACTCCATGTCGGGGGTTCACCTGCCGGCCGGTGACGCGGTCGAGCTTGTTCTCCTCGAACAGCGCGTAGTTGAGACCCATAATGACCCCGCCGGCCACCTGCGACTCGCACGCCAGTTTGTTGACGACCAGCCCGCAGTCCTGCACGGCGACGACGTGCGTCACGCGCACCACACCCGTCTCGGTGTCCACGAGCACCTCGGCCGACTGCATCCCCGCGACTTGGCCGCTGGAGATGTTCTCGTTGCCGGTCTCGTTGGAGATGGCGAGGCTCCACTCCCCCTTCCCCTTCGCCTCGTCCATGCCGAGCCGGGCGCAGAACTCCTTCCACGCCCACCCCTTGTTGTGCTTCTTGTCCACCACCTTGCCGACTTCAATTGCCAGGTCCTTCGGATCGGCCCCGATCTTCGGCGCGACCTTCTTGAACAGGTCATCACGTGCGGTCTGCGACGCCAGGAGCGCCGCGGGCGCCTGCGACGGGCAGGTGGTGCTACCGCCGGAGCCGCTGGAGAAGCCGAAAACGCTCTCCCCGACCTTCACGATCACGTCGGTCGGCTGTAGGCCCAGAATCTCGGCCACCACGATCGCGGTGACCGTGCGTTGCGCGGTGCCCAGCTCCTGCGTTGAGGTTTCCGCGGTGGCGGTACCGTCCTTCGAGATGAAGACGTGACACTCGTTGGGCGTGGTGCCGCCCGCGGCGAACCCGCCCCACGTGTGCAGCGCCATCCCGATGCCGTGCTTGACCGTGCCGCCCTTCCCCTTGCCCGGCGGGTGCCACTTCTCCTTCCACCCCGAGAGCTTGACCAACAGATCGAGTTGCTCGGTATAGATGTCGTGCCGCCGGGCCGCCCACGCGACCTTGTCTGTGGCCTTCGGGTTGTTGGGCGGAAGGTTCTTGCGGCGGATGACGAGCGGGTCGATGCCGAGTTTGGCCGCAAGGTCGTCCACCGCGAACTCGGTCAGGACGCAGTTCTGCGGGTGTCCGGGCGCGCGCATGGCGCGGGCGCCGCCGGCGTTGATGGACGCGACCTTGTGCGACCGCTTCATGTTCGCGACCGCATCGCTGTACACGTAGGGCATCAGGTTCAGGTTGATGGTGGCCCCGCCGGTGTAGCCGGGCGTGCCGTGGCAGTCGATCGCGAAGGCGGTGATGCTGCCGTCCTTCTTCCCGCCGATCTTCACCGTTCCGTAGGCGCTGGGGCGGTTGCCCGCGGTGGTGATCTCCTCCTCGCGGTCGAGCATGATCTTGACCGCCGCGCCCGCGCGCCGGGCGAGATCGGCCGCGGCGAAGCCCTGCACGTCCGGGCCGAACTTGCTGCCGAACCCGCCGCCCATGAAGTGCGTCACGCACTTCACCTTGGTGGGCGGCACCCCGAACCGCCCCGCGAGCGCCGCGGCGGTGGAGACGGTGGCCTGTGTCGAAGCCCACACGGTCATGCCTTTCAGGGTGGTCTTGGCAGTTTAGACGAGTTGGGTTAGGCGCAATGCCCTTCAGTTAAGCACAACTACCGCCTCGCGGAAGGTTTTAGTCGGCTGGGGCGGATGCCGATGTTCGCTCCGCTTCTTTGCCCAGTTGGACATCTTCCGCTTGATCACCCGTGGGTACCAGCGCGGGCGCCGGGGCCGGAGGCGCTGGCGCCGCACCTCCCGCAGCAAGTCCCGATACCAATCCGACGGCGGTGCCGCCGGTGATTCCGGCAGCCGGCGCCACAGTACCCGCAGAGTACCGACGAACGATAACCGGTCCGGGTCCGCCGACCCGGTCACCGCCGCGTCGTGGATCACCCGCCGGATCAGGTAGTGGGCCAGCACCAACCCGTACACCTCCTGCACCACGCCGGCCGGGGTCTTGCTCCGGATCGGTACCGCCCGTCCGCTCAGGTGGGTCTTCAACTCGTCGAACGCCAGTTCCTGCTCCCACCGCTCGTGGTACACCCAAAGGGGCCTCGGCGGCCGGCAACTGGTCCGGGCTCAGCAGATCCGTCAGGAGTCGGTTCCGTTGCCCGCACCCGGGTCGGTTCGGGTCGTCGTGGGTGTACTCGATCACCCGCACGGTCAGCACCGGACCGGGCCACCCGCGCGGGGGGCGGAGTTCGGACAGATACGACCCGTCGTCCAACCGCCGGGTCGGGGCCAGGAGCGCACCAGAAGGGACCCGGGCCAGCAGGTGTGCACCGGCCCGGATCACCCGCTCGGCCAAGGGGAATCCGAAGAACCCGCGGTCCCAGATCAGTAGCATCCCCGGCTCGAGTCGGTCGATCAGCGGCCCGGCCATGACCTGCTCGCTGCGGCGCCCGGGCTTGATGGCCAGCCCGCAGATGGCCCGGGTGCCCAGTTCGCACAGGGCCAACAGGCGCAGTTGCGGGAACGCGCCCTCGGCCCGGTCGGTCCCGGGGCGCCCGAACGCGCGGGCGTTGGCCGGTGTGTCGGGGAGATCGAGCGTGGTGCCGTCCAGTGCCATCAGGCGCCACCCGCGGTAGCTGGCCCCGATCGTCTGGTGCGTGGCCATCGGCCGGGCCAGCGCGTCGAACAGTTCCCGCAGCGGTCGGACCCCGAGCCGGGCGCGGGCCTGGGCGAGCGCCGACTCGACCGGGTCCGGTGCGTCGGTCGCCGGGTGCAGCCGGCGCCACACCTGGGGTATGGACAGGTCGGCGAACAACCCGAGCGCGATCACCAACCGGGTTGCGGCGTCGGCCGGGATGCGGCGCACCCGGACCGACGGGCGGCCGGCGGACTCCAGGAGGTGGGGCGATGCGGTCGGGCGGGATCAGGTGGTACAATCCCCGCAGGAACGGAGTTGGATCGACCTTCGGGTCCACCGGTGCCTCCTTGCGTCGTGGGATCGGTAGCACACCCACAATACCAGGGAGGCACCGGCTTTACGCTTAACTGAAGGGCATTGGGGTTAGGCGTGACTTTCGTGATCGCCCACGGAGGCCGCGCCGATGTTGTTCGATGCGACGTTCCAGAAGTATCTGGCCCAACGTCCGGTTGCGGTAATGACACGAGCCGCGCTGGAACACGCCTTCGCGGCCCCGGCGCTGGACGAACTGTTCGAGCGGACCGCCCAACGCCAGTACACCCAGCAACTCTCCTTCAGTACCCTCGTTGCCATCCTCGAATCCGTTGTCTTCCAGCGACACCCCTCCGTTAACTCGGCCTACAAGCACAGCCCCACCGACATCCCGGTCACCCTCTCCGCGCTCTACGACAAGCTCAACCGTACCGAGCCACAACTTACCGAGGCGCTCGTACGCCATACCGCCGCGCGGTTGTGTGCCGTTGCGGAATGCTGGCCGACCGAAGCCGATCCGGTGACGGGTCTGCGGCTCAAGCAGCTCGACGGCAACTACCTGGCCGGCACCGAGCGCCGGTTGACGGAGTTGCGCGGGCACGGCGCGGCGGCGCTGCCGGGACTGGCGCTGGTAGTGCGCGACGACCGCACGGGATTGCTCAGCGACCTGATCGCCTGCGAGGACGCCTACGCCCAAGAGCGGTCCCTGGTCGGTCGGGTTCTGGAGCGCGTCGGGAGCGGCGAGTTGTGGGTGGCCGATCGGAACTTCGCGGTCGATGCCCTATTCGAGGGGATCCACACGCGCCAGTCCTTTTACGTGATCCGGTACCACCGGGGCACAACGCTCCACGAGCGGACACCCTTGCGGGCGGCCGGGCGCGTCGAGACGGGGGCGGTGTTCGAGCAGGACGTTCGGGTCGGCAAGACCTCGTGCCGCAGCGTGGTGTCGCGCCCGGACGAGCCGACGACCGACGGCGACACGGAGATCCGCCTGTTGACGAACCTGCCGCCCGAGCGGGCGAGTGCGCCGTCGGTGGCGGAGGTGTACCGCCGGCGCTGGCGGATCGAGGGCTCGTTCCTGGAGTTGACGACGAGCCTGCGCTGCGAGGTGGCCACGCTGGGCTACCCGAGGGCGGCGCTGTTGGGCTTCGCGCTGGCGGTGTGCGCGTGCAACGTGTTGCGCGTGGTGAGTGCGGCCCTGGAACGGGCCGAGGATTCAGCGGTCACGGGTTCGGACGATGTGTGGGAGGCGTCGAGCTACGCGGTGGCTGTGGAGTTGCGTGTGGCCTACGACGGTCTGGTGGTCAACGTGCCGACCGAGGTGTGGGAGATGTTCGCCCGGTGGTCGGCGGATCAGTTGGCGGAGTGGTTGGTGAGCGTCGCGCGGGCGGCCGATCGGGCGCGCTATCGGAAATCGAGGCGCGGGCCGAAGAGGATCGTCGAGCGCGTGAAGGCCGGCCGAAAGGCGGCTCACCGCTCGACGGCGCGACTACTCGCACAGCGAACCACTTCGCCCAAATAACCACCATGACCCTGAAAGGCCTGCCCACACGGTCAAGCCGCCGTCCGCGTCCCACTCGGCGACCAGCCCGTGCGTTTCGAGGCACTGGTGCGAGATGACCGGCACGCCGTAAGTGCCCTCGACGGTCGCCTCGGCCTCCTGGAACCCCGCGCCCACATCGCCCTTTGTCGCGTCCTTGATCGTCTCGTCGTAGTTCTGCGCCGCGGGCGTCGTCTTCTGCTTGGGGTTCTTGATGACCTCCTCTTCGCTCACGACGTGGTCGAGAATCTCGTACTCGATCTTGATGGCCCGCAGCGCGTCTTTCGCGTGCTCCTCGGTGTCGGCCGCGACCGCGGCGATCTCGTCGCCCGCGTAGAACAGTTCGCGGCCGACCGCGTCCCGCTCGACCTCTACCTGGACCTGGTCGTCCGCCTTCAGGTCGGTAGGCGTGACGACCTTGTTCTTTCGGAAGATCGTGACTCCCGGCCCCGCCTTCACGGTGCGCGTTTCTTCCTTCTCCTTCTTCTTCTTGCTGGGGGCGCTCTTGAGTTCGAGCGTGTCGCCCTCGGCCTTCACGACGAGCCAGTCCTTCGGCGGGAGGATCATCGCCAGCGCCTTGAAGCCGGGAACCTTCTTCGCGACGGTGGTGTCGATGCTCTTGATCTTCGCGTGTGCGTGCGGCGAGCGCAGGATGAGCCCGTGCAGCATGCCGGGGCGGTTGATGTCGTAGCTGTACTTCGCACGCCCGGTGGCCTTGTCGGGGCCGTCGAGCCGCTTGACCTTTGTGCCGAGCAGGCGTCGTTTCTTGGGCCAGCCTTCTGCCATGACTCAGCCCCCCTTCTTGCACAGTTGGACGATGGCGCACCGCATCTGTTCGTAGGTGCCGCAGCGGCAGATGTTGCCGGCGAGCGCGGCCTCGACCTGTTCGGGCGTGGCGTTCGGGTTCTTGTCGAGCGCCGCGCGGATCGAAACGACGAACCCCGGCGTGCAGAACCCGCACTGTTGCGCGTCGCACTCGGAGAATGCGGCTGGCACGGGGTCAAGCGCGGCCCCGCCGAGCGATTCGGCCGTCCGGACGTCCTGTCCGCGAGCTTCGGCGGCGAGCATGGTGCAGGAGTAGGCCGTGCGGCCGTTGTGCATGACCGTACAGGGGCCGCGGTCGCAGACGCGCTTGCACCCGGTGACGTCGAGGTAGTTGCAGAGCGCGTCGAGCAGTGTGACGCGGGGCTCGACGTTGGCGCTCACCTTCTTGCCGTTGACGGTCAGTTCGACGAGGACGGGGGCGGGTCCGTGTGCGGGCGCTGCCCCGCGGGGGCGTGCCGGTCGGTTACGAGGTCGCGGAGGCGCTGGGCGCTCCGCTCGACGTGTTCCTCGTCTCGGCATGTGGTACGACGACTTCTCCCCGACGACCGACGACGAGGTGCGCGAGCGGCTCGGCCGGCCTCTGTGTGGTCCGATCACTCCGTGACCGGGTTCCAAAAACATCCGGTCACGGAGTGACCGGACCACGGCTGGCGGGCACTTCCCGGGGTCCGTATTAGGCCCCGGTGGGGTACGTTTCGGGGGCCTCCTCGTCGGCCTCCAGATCGTGTGTCGCCGGGAACAGCGGGCGCACCCCGGACGTCTCGTCGATGTAGAGGAAGGCGTCGTAGCGCCGCGGGAGGACGGTCGGGACGTAGTTGCCGTACTGCTCGTACTGCGGCCGGTACACGACCCCGATCGCCCGGTGCCCGCGCCACTCCGAAAGGGCAGACGACGACGTTTGCTCCGGGAAGACGAGGAGCCGATTCTCGCCGCCGGAGGCGCGGTGGAGCACGTCCTCCCAGCTCTCCGGCCGCCCCGGCGGGACCTGCATCCGCTCCCACGGCTCGCCCCACTCGCGGCCGGCGATCACCGTCCCCCGGTGCGTCCCGAAGCCCACCAGCACGGTACCGTTCTCGCCGTAGCGCTCGCGGGCGAGCTGCCCGACGTTGACCTCGCCGCCCGCGGCCATGTCGGTGAACCGGGCGTCGCCGATGTGCGTGTTGTGCTCCCACACCACCGCCCGCGCGCCGGGCGCGGTGAACGCGAGCAGCCGTTCGAGCGTCTCGGCCATGTGCCGGTCCCGGACGTTCCACGACGACTCGTCGCTCAGCACCATCGCCCGGTAGTACGCCTCCGCGTTCTTCACCACGAGGGCGTTCTGCTCCGCCACGAAAAACGCATCCCGCTCTCGACCGGCCCTGCCGGAATCTTCGATTCCGGCAGGGCCGGTCACGTCTGTGTCGCTCTGGGCCACCCGCGCGCGGAGTGTGCGGAGCAGACCCACCACCGGCTCGCGGCAGCCGTCCGGAACGAGGACCGTGTGTCGGGCGTACTCCTGGGCGTCCTCGCCCCACGGCTCGAAGCACCGCACCGCCCTCCGCGCCGCGAGCAGCGCGCCGGGGTCGCCCCGCTCCTTCAGGTAGCGCATCACGGAGCGGAGCGAGTCCCACAGGCTGTACACGTCCAGCCCGTAGAACCCGATCTTGTCGTCTTCCGGCCGCCCCTGGTTGAACCACTCCATCCAGCCGACCAGTTCCTGCACCTCGCGGTTGGCCCACATCCACGTCGGCCAGCGGCGGAAGGTCGAAAGGGCGATTTCGGCGCTCGGGTCCGAACCGGGATAGCCCTTCACGAACCGGTTGACGCGGTAGCAGTCGGGCCAGTCGCCCTCGACCGCGACGAAGTTGAAGCCCTTCTCCTCGATGAGCCGCCTGGTGATGGCGGTGCGCCAGGTGTAGAACTCGCGGGTGCCGTGGGAGGCTTCACCCAGGAGCACCACCCGGGCCTCGCCGATGCGGGTCATCAAGGGGTCGAGGTCGCCCGCCGACGCGAGCGGATGGGACAACTTCCGAACCTCGTCGACGAGCCCCGGCCCGGCGGCCGAATCGGAAGACGTGCGGCGCCTCATGCCATCCTCCCGAGCGAGTGTGGCACGACAGTTACGCAAACCGCGCGCCGCCCGGGAAAAGAGCGGCCGGCGCGCGGGCGGGCTTACTTCCGGTCCTTCAGGAGCTCGAGCATCGCCCCGCCCGTCGCCTTCCCGATGCGGTTGAACCAGATCGCGCTGCCGAGGTAGTGGTACGGGAAGTCGCCGCCGACCTTGTCCCACTTCTCCTTGTTCTCGCGCCACGTCGGGAACAGCTCCTCCGCCGCCTTGTCCACCAGCACATCGGTGCGGACCGTCCGGACGTTGCCCCTGAACTCAGGCACGTCGTTCATCGCCAGTTGCGCCTTCTGGATCGTAAGCATCGCTCCGGTGGCCGGTTTCGAGCCGTTCTGGCCCATCGCCGCGATCACGAAGGGCAGGTTCGGCGCGCCCAGGTCCTTGCGCACGTCCTTGATGAAGTGCGTCATGTTCGACTCGTACTCGTTCTCCGCCCCGTACTGGTCGTTCCACCCCTGGAACCACACGAACCCGGTCAGTTCCAGCGTCCGGCCCTTCAGCGCGGGGAACAGCGCGGCGACGTTCTCCCGGACCTCTTTCACCTCCGCCAGCATCTTCCGGTACGACGAGCCGTAGTCCCTCTTGACGTCGTCCATCGTGGGCAGCGGGTCGTTCTTCTTGTTCTTCTCGTTGTTCTGCTTGACGCGGTCCCGGGCCTGCTTGAGTTCCTTTTCGAGCACCTCGGCCGCGGGGTAACCGGCCGCGGGCGAGCGGAAGTGCTTGTAGAGCGCGTGGCCGCCCCACGCGGCCTTGATGAGCAGTACCGGTTCATCGAAGTGGTCGCCCATCGCGGTTCCGAACTCCAGTTCGGCGCCCGTGCGGCCGGGCGAGCCGTAGCCGATCGTGAGCGGCCCCTTGCGGTCGAGGAACTTGATGAACACGTCGTCGCGAACGATCCACTTGCCGTCTTTGCGGAGGTGGGCGAACAGGTCCTTCGTCTTCGCATCCATCGCCTGGTAATCGAGGAGGGCGTTCGGCGCCTTCCCCTCCATGTTCGATTGTCCGGCGAGGACGAACACCCGCACCGGCTTGTCGGCCGCACGAACGGGGGCGGTCGCGGCGAAGAAGGCGACCGCGGGCACGAGCAGGAATCGGATCATCGTAACACCGTGTGTGGAAAGGCCGCGGGCCGGCGCGAAGACGCGCTCAGCCCCAGAAGCCCCGGAGCCGTTCTTTCTCGGCCACTCCGAGGGGGAACTTCTTCGCGAGCGGATGGTCCGTGATGCCCGCGTACTCGCGCAGCGCCTCGTGGACGTGCTCCGGACGCACGCGGACGCCCTTCTCCTTGTCGAGCTTGAGCGTCGCGGGGTCCAGCGGCACCGCGAACTGCTTCGCGTCGGTGGCGCCGATCACGCGGTTCCCCTTGATCCCGCGGCCCAGGAACATCGCCGAGCCGATCGACCAGTGGTCCTTCCCGTTGCCCGCGTTGTAGTCCGGGGTGCGGCCCATCTCGCTCTGGACGACGACCACGAGTTGCTCGCGGATCTTCAGTTCGCCCGCCCGGCGCATCAGGTAGGCGATGCCGGCCAAGAACTCGGGGATGAGTTTCATCTGGTCGGCGTCGTTGTTGGCGTGACTGTCGAACTGCCCGATGGTCAGGTTGGCGGAGACGCACACGCCCGCCTTGAAGGACGCCAGCGCGATTTCGGCCTGCTGTCCGAGTCGCTCCTTCGGGATCTGGGCCGGGATGTACTGCGTCACCCGCTGGAGGGCCTTTGAGGAGACCTGTGCCGCGTAGAGCATGTTCTCGCCGCGCTCGGCGCGGGGCAGGCGCGGCGCGTTGGCGGCCGCGGCGTTCTGCTCGCGGAGCGCCTCCTCGATGCGGTCGAGCGCGAACTTGTCGTGGTACGGCGACCGCTCGTTCCCCTCGACCGCGTCGGCCAGCGCGATCTTCTTGAGCGACGGCAGGTACGGGACGCGGGACATCGCGACCAGGTTGCCAGTCGCGGAGTAATTGCCGAAAGTGAGGAACGCGATGGGGCAGTCCGGTCCGCGGCACGCCGCGACGAGCGCCGGGAACGTCGGGTACGCGAGGCTGTCGAGCTTGCCCGTCGCCATGTAGCGGGCGCCGGGCGAGTGGTTGTTCACCGAATAATCGAGCCCGTTGAACGTGAAGAGTTCGGCGCCGAACTCGGCGTAGAAGTCCTCGTTGCACATCCCGCCCTTCGCGTCCTTCTTGTTGGGCGCGTACGCGTGCGCCCCTTTCGTGAGGACGTCGCCCTCCTTGTAGAGCCGGTTGATCCCGTTGACCCCCTTGGGGTCCATGAGGTACGTGGTGTCCCAGCCGCCGGAGGCGTTGAACACGACGTAGTACGGGCCGGCGTAGGGCTCGTCCTTCTTCTCCGCGGCCCGCGCCTCGCGCGCGCGAAACGGGACCGCGAGGCCGAGACCGGCCAGTCCGCAGAGCTTGAGGAAGTCGCGTCGCATGTGAGTCACTCGCAGGGTTCGATCGCGGGTCGCATTCGTTCCGGGTGGTGCCCGTCAGGAGCGCTTCTTTTTCCGGGTGCCCATGTTCCGCAGCGCGGACGTCGCGGTCGCGCGGACGATCCGCACCGCGTCCGCTTCGAGTTTGCGGAGCGCGTCCTGGCTTTCCATCGCCGCGTCGCCCGACGCGGCGAGCGCCCTGATCGCCGCGAGGCGCACGTCGCGCTGCGGGTGGGTCAGGGCGGCGCGGATGTGCGGAACCGCCGCCGCGCCGATCGCGCCGTAGGCGGCGAGCACGCGCTCGCGCAGCTCCGAGCCGTCGAAGGTCTGGTCCGCGAGCACCAGGTCCGGGAGCGCCTCTTCCGCGGCCGGGCCGAGGGCCGCCAGACCGCCGATCGCGGCCCCGGCGACCGCCCGCCGGCGGTAGTCGTTCGGGTAGCCTTCGCCCGCGTCGGAGTCGTTCGCGATCGCCCGGCGCAAGACGGCGCGGAGGGCCGGCAGCGCGTCGAAGCCGTGCGGGATCAGCGCGGCGAGTACCTCGATGATTCGCTCGTGGGTCCGCCCGTCCCCGGGTCGTCGGAGCGCCTCGGCCAGTTGCGCCCCGAAGGGCAGCACCGCCGGGCCGAACGCCCGCAGCGCGGCGCCGAGGGAGTGCGCGTAATGGTTCGGGCAGTCCTCGTCGAGGAACATCGCGACCATGTCCGGCACGGCGACCGCCCCGTCCGGACCCGTCGCCACGATCGCGCCGGTCAAGAACTTCAGGCCGAGCGGTAGGTTCGTCCGGCGGAACCGCGCGAGCAGGGCGACGAGCGCGGGGAGAGCCGACCGGGCCGCCGGCCCGGCCTCCTTCAGCCCGCCCGCCGCGGCGAGCGGGACGGAACCGCTCGCCGCCGGTTCGCGGTCGAGGGCCTCGGTCAGGGCCGCGATCCCCGCGCCGCCGATCCTCCCGATCGCCGTCGCGATCTCGTACGCGTCCGACCCGCCCCGGTGTAGCGCCGCGACCAGGTCCGGCAGCAGCGGCGCGGCCGCCGGACCGATCTCCCCCACCGCCTTCGCCACCGCGCTGGCGTGCCCCTTAGTGAGCTGTGCCCGGAACTCCTCCAGAACTTCGGGCGGAGGAGGTACGACCCGGGCGAACGCTTGCAGGCCCAGGCGACTCAGTTGGTTGTCCCGGTACGGGGTCCCGCTGTTCGGCTTCCGGACGAACGCCAGGAGCACGGGAGCGGCCGCGGCGGGCAGTGTGGGCCACCCGGCCAGCGCGCCGATCGCTAGCTCTTGCGTGTCCGGGTTGCGCAGCTCCGCGAGGAGCGCCTCCAGCACCTCCGCGTTTCCGCCCCCGATCTGGGCGAGCGCCTCGATCACGATCTTGCGCCCCGTGGCGGTGCCGTTCAGTACGCGGAGCACCGCGGGCACCGCGGCGGCCGCTTTCGGGCCGATCTTACCGAGCGCGAGCAGGGCGAAGCGCCGGACTCTCTCATCGGCGGCCGCGAGCGCCTTGCGGAGCGGCTCGACCGCGAAGGGCATCGACGGCCCCGCGATCCAGCGGAGTTGCCCCGCCGCGGCGCGCCGGACGTCGGCGGACGGGTCGGCCAGCGCCTTGCAGAGCGAATCGCCGGCCGCTTTGGTCCGCAGGCTCGACATCGCCTCGACCGCGGCGAGGCGCTCGGCGGGATCCGCGCTGTCCAGCCCCTTCGCGAGTTCGTCCGCCGCGGCCCCCTTCACCCGCAGCACACCGAGCAGGCCGATGGCCTCGCGGCGCGCGTCGGCGTCTTCCTTCTTCGTGCCCTTCACCATTTCCAGGAGGGCGGGAACGGCGGCCCTGGCCCTCGCGCCCATCAGGCGCAGGGTCTTCACGGCCCGCAGCCGCACGATCGGCGTCGCGTGCGTCAGAAGCAAAAGCAGTTCCGGGACCGCCGGCTCGCCGATCAGCGCACAGATCTTGCCGGCCTTCGTCACCCCTTTTCCGGTTTCGAACGCCGCGCGCAACCTGGGGAACGGGTTCTCGAACGTGGGCGCCATCCAGGCGCGGACCTCGTCGTTCCGCAGCATCGTCCCGCGCGGGTCGCCGCGGTCGTCGAGCCAGTCGGCGAACACCAGCGCGGCCGTCCGGTCGGACGGGTCCGCGACGAGCGCCGCGACGAATGCCGGCTCTTCGTTCATTGCCGTGCCCCGACCGGCCCGTAGTGCGTGAGGACGTCGCATCGCATGGAATGGCTCCGGCGTCCCTGGTGTCCTGGGACCGCGGGCGTCCCGCCCGCTGCTTCGCGGTTCGTTTCGCGATGCGAGAAACCGAATAGCAAAATGTCGGGCCTACGAGCGGGCGGGAGGTTCCCTCCGCGAGGCGGGAGGGGTTCGCCCGCGGTCCCAGGCTGATCCCAAGCTCAAGCATCACTCGTACAGGAACTCGTGCCGCCGCAGCAGGTACGTGACCACCGCGCGCCACGCCCGGACGGTGTAGTTCGGGTCTTCGGTCACGGCGCCGCCCTGCCGGCACGCGTAGGCTTCCCGCTTCTCCACCCTCTGCTTCTTCGCGTCCTCGACGATGCCCGCGAACAGCTTGAACGTCCGGTCCACCTCGGCCGAGTCCGGCGCGTCGTACCTCCCCAGGATGCGTTCGTGCAGGTGGACGATGGCCGCGCGGATCGTCTTGTCGGCCTCGGGCGAGCCCGGGAGAACACCCGGCTCGACGCCGGGGAACAGGTGTCGGTCCTTCGCGGGGCGGGCGAAGTCGCGGGCCACGTGCTTACACGCGACGTCGTTCGCCAGGATGCGCTGGATCGCGCCCATTGCGCCGCTCGGGTCGGTAGCCCGCTCGGTCACCTCTTTCGAGTCGATGCCGCCGTAGAGCGACGCGAGTTCGCCGTTCAGCCGGCCCCACCGCTCGCCGAACACCGCGGCCACCTTCCGCTCGACCTGCTCCGGAGACAGCATCCGCACGACCCCGACGTCGTCGAGTTCGGCGCGGCGCTTCGGGTCCTTCGCCGCGGTCGTCAGACCGTCGGCGCGGTAGAAGTCGGTCGCGATCCAGTCCTTGAACACGGTCTTCAGGTTGAACCCGTTCTTCACGAACCGCCCGGCGATCGCCTCGACCGTGCGGCGCTGTTCGGCGTAGGCGCGCACGCGGGCCGGGTAGAGCGGGTCGTCGATGTCCTTCGGCGGCAGGAGCGTCTTGCGGCCGGTCAGGACGTAGTAAACGTGCTCGGTCATCGCGACGGCGAACCGCGGGTCCTTCGCCGTGCGCTCGCCGAGCCACTGGAACGCGCGCCACCGCTCGGAAGCCGGCAGGTCCTCGCCCTCGAACCCTGGCCCGAACATGTCCTTGAACCACCCGCCCTTCCGCTTGCCGTAGATCCCCTCGTCCGCGAACCGCCAGTAGTCCTGAAACAGCCCGGCCACGGGGTCGAGCGTCTTGTGGCAGACCACGCACTCCGCGGCCTGCATCGTGGGCACCTTGAACTTCGCCGTGGCCGCGGCCGCGTCCGACACGCGGGCGGCCAGTTCGAGAACGTCCACGCCCAGGAAGTGCTGGTAGTACATCCGGGCGCGGAGCCGGTTGCGGTTGGTCTCGGTCGTCGGGTAGCGGCGCAGGTACTGGAACGTGCTCAGCAGCCCCGCGTGCGGGTAGAACCCGGTCGCGGAGTCCTGGTTCTGCTCCCGGCTCCGACCCGTGAGCGCCTTCAGCCGCACCGGGATGAACTCGAACGGGTCGTCCGGGTTCTTGAACGCGGGCTTCGTCTGGTCGTAGATCCCGTACCCCCGGGCCGTGTACGGCGTGACCATGATGTAATCGGCCGTCACGATCTCGGTGAACGGCCGGTCGTTCCGGACGACGTGTTCGACCAGCTTCATCGGCTCGCCGAGCAGCCCCTTGCGGTAGTCGTCGGCGAGCTTGTAGCCGGCCTTCCGGCGCTCGGCCTCGTCCTCGATGTGGCTCAGGTCGAACTTCGAGTACCAGTGCCGCGTCTTCTCGAAGTGCTCGTAGGAGAGGACCGACTGGTCCGCGTTCCCGTCCACGCCCTGCGTCAAAAAGATGTCGTTGAACGCCTCGCGGAGCCGGTCGTAGAACGCGTCCTCTTTCATGATCGCGTCGAGGAGCGCGGGCATGGCCTTCGCGCCGTCCTTGGTGAGCGCCGCGAGTTCGGCGTCGGTGGGCAGCCGGCCGGCGAGCTGGAGCGTGACCCGGCGCAAGAGGCGCCGATCGTCGAGCACCGCGACGCCGTCGAAGAACGGGGGCGCCTTCGGGTCGATCGCGACGTCGGCCGGTCCGGGCCTGGGATTGTTCACCTTGCGCACGAAGTCGGATAGCACGCGGTACTCGGCAGAATCGGGTGAGAGCACGTCCTTCCCGCCGTGGTCGAGCTTGCCGACCGCCTTGAGCAGCAGGCGCGCCCCGTCCTTCTCCTTCGCGGCCGCCATCTTGGCGAAGGCGTCGCGGTTGTGGCGCATGGCCTCGTCCCGTGCGGCCCCCTCGGCCCGGCGCGGGTCCTTCAGGACGAGCTTGCTCTCCTCCGCGTCGCCGCCGGACTTGTGGCACGTCAGGCAGTGCCGGAGGGCGACCTTCGTCCACACCTCGTCGCGGAACTGGACGTCCGGGTCAGCCGCGCAGCCGGTTCCGGTGTAGGGCTTCTTGTCGTCGGCCCCGACCGCCGCGGCGAGCGCGGCCGCGACACCCAAGAGGAGAACGAGCGAGCGTGTACTCGAAAACATTGACGGCTCTCGTGTCGCGGGAGAACGGGCGGAAGCGAGCCGGAAACGGGGTGTGGCCTGGTGGGGATCATTCGGACGCCGCTGCGTCAGTATGGTACCGAGGTAGCATCTCGCACGCAATTGCATGTCGGCCGCGAGATGCACCGAGAAGCCGGCCCGATCGAATTTTCACGCGACAGACCGGGCCGCGCCGTGATAAAACTGTGCCCACCTCTCGCCTCCGTCACTCGGACTCGCACCGTCATGAGAACCAAGCACCTCCGTCCCGCGCTCCTCAGCGCGCCACTCGTCACACTGTTCGCCGCGCTCCTCGTTCCGCTCGCGGACACGCGATCGGCCGACCTGAAGCCGACCGCCTACGCGATCCGCGACGCCCGCGTCGTCACGGAAGCCGGAACCGTGCTGCCGAAGGCCACGGTCGTCGTCCGCGACGGGGTCATCGTCGCGGTCGGGCCGGACGCGGAGGTCCCGCCGGACGCGCTCGTCACCGAGGGCAAGGGGCTGACCGTCTATCCCGGGTTCATCGACGCCGGCAGCTCGCGCGGGTACGACCCGGCGCTGCGGCGGTCGCAGGGCGGCCCGCCCGCGGTTGAGGACATCGCCGCCGATCCTCTCATCGCCACCAAGCCGGACAACCGCAAGGGCTTCACGCCCGAGTTCGCGGTTCAGACGGCGCTCAAGCTCGACGAGGAATCGGTGGCCGCGTGGCGGCGGGTGGGGTTCACCGCGCACCTCGTCACCCCGGAGGGCGGCTACTTCTCGGGCACGAGCGCCCTCGTGAGCCTCAGCGGGGCCGTTCCGCGTGACGCCCTCCTCCGCGCCCCGGTCGCGATGCACGCGCGGTTCGGGCGGGTCGTCGGCGGGGATTACCCGATCTCGCTCATGGGGATCGTCGCACACGGCCGGCAAACGATGCTCGACGCCGGCTGGTTGAAGCGCCAGTGGGCGGCCTACGAGGGTCGGGGCAAGACCGGCCGACGCCCGGCCGCGGACCCGTGCCTCGAAGCGCTCTGGCCCGCCCTCGAAGGCAAGTTGCCGGTCGCGTTCGACGCGGACTCGGCCGACGAGATCAACCGCGCCCTCGACTTCGCGGTCGAGTTCAAGCTCAAGCCGATCATCGTCGGCGGACGGAGCGCGTGGAAGGTGGCGGCACGGCTCGCGAAGGAGCAGGTGCCCGTGATCCTGCGGCTCGACTTCAACGCGGCCGCGGAGCGCGAAAGCGACCTGCCCGTGCGCGTCCGCGAGGAGCGCGAGCGCCTGCGGCAACAGGAGGTCGGGTGCGCCGCGGCCCTGCACAAGGCCGGCATCACGTTCGCCTTCACGACGCAGGGGCTGGCCGTCACCCGGTTCCGCGAGAACGTGCGGAAGGCCATCGCGGCCGGGCTACCGTCCGACGCGGCCCTCGCGGCCCTCACCAGCACCGCGGCCGACATCCTGGGAGTCGCGCCGCAGGTCGGCCGCGTCACGAAGGGCCGCGCGGCTCACCTTATCGTGTGCGAGGGCGACTTCGACGCGTCCTCCGCGAAGTACAGGTTCGTATTCTCCGACGGCGTGCGGTTCGATCTCGACGCGGCCGCGCCGCCCGCGCCCTTCGGCGGCTCCGACCCGGTCGTCCCGAAGAAGGGGTTCCGCCCCCGCCCCATGACCGAACCCGACACCACCCCATCGCCGATGCCGATGACCGCCCCCGCCCCGAAGGGGCCGTTCGGAACGGGCGGCCGGCCGGTGTCGGACCGGACCTCCCCCCCGTTCAAGGGCGACGCGATCCGGGCCGCGCTCCCGTGGCTCGACGCGTTCGAGCGCGCGACCACCGAGATCGAGGCGGACCGCAAACCGGCGCTCAAGACCGGCGGCGACGTGCTGATCCGCGGCGCGACGGTCATCACCGGCGCCGGGAAGACGCTCCCGAAGGCCGACATTCTGGTGAAGGGCGGGAAGATCAAGGCCATCGGCCCCGATCTGGCCGCCGACAAGGGCGTCAGGGTGCTGGACGCGGAAGGGATGTTCGTGATGGCCGGGATCATCGACTCGCATTCGCACTTCGCCATCAGCGGCGGGGTGAACGAGGCGTCGCTGTCGGTCGTGCCGGAGGTCCGCGTCCGCGACGTGATCGACTCCGAAGACCTTCAGATCTACCGCGCTCTGGGGGGCGGCGTGACTACCGCCCGGTTGCTGCACGGCAGCGCCAACGTGATCGGCGGACAGGACGCGGTCGTCAAGATGAAGTACGGCACGTCGGCCAACGAGATGCTCGTGACGAGCGGTCCGCGGGGTGTGAAATTCGCCCTCGGGGAGAACGTCAAGCGCACCGACGGACGATTCCCGAACAGCCGACTGGGTGTGGAAGCGGTGCTCGTCCGCGCGTTCACCGAGGCCCAGACGTACCGCAAGAAGTGGGCGGATTACGAGGCGAGCAAGGGGACCAGCGACCCGCTGCCGGAGCCGCGGCGCGACCTGCGCCTGGAGGCGCTCGCGGACGTGCTCGCGGGCGACCTCCGCGTTCACTCGCACTGCTACCGCTCCGACGAGATCCTGATGCTCCTGCGCGTCGCGGACCGGTTCGGGGTGAAGGTGAAGTCGCTCCAGCACGTGCTCGAAGGGTACAAGGTCGCCCCGGAGATCGCGGCCCACGGCGCCAGCGTCAGCCTGTTCAGCGACTGGTGGGCGTACAAGATCGAGGCGTTCGACGCGATCCCCTACGGCGCCCGGCTGCTGCGCGACGCCGGCGTGCCGGTCTGTCTGAAGTCCGACGACAACGAGCTGATGCGCCACCTGAACCAGGAGGCCGCGAAGCTCGTGAAGTACTGCGGGTTCACGCCCGAGGAGGCGCTCCACACGATCACGCTCAACCCCGCGAAGCAGCTCGGCCTCGACGGCCGGCTCGGCACGGTCGAGGTGGGCAAGGACGCGGACCTCGCGATCTTCAACGGCCACCCGCTGAACTCGTACGCGCGGTGCGAGATGACGCTCGTCGAGGGTGAAGTCTTCTTCCAGCGCGCGGACAAGTTCGCGCCGAACCCCGCGGCGCGGGCCGAACCGGCCAAGCCCACCGCGAAACTCCCCGCGATCCCCGAGCTTCCGAAGGGTACCTACGTCCTGAAAGGCGGAACGATCCACCAGCCGGGCAAGGCGGCGTTCGTCGGGACGGTCGTGATCGACGCGGCGACCCGAAAAATCACGGACGTGGTCCCCCGGGGGGGGCTGTTGGAGGGGCGGGCCGATGTCCGCGTGGTCGATTGCACCGGGCTGCACCTCTACCCCGGCATGATCGACGCCGGAACGGTCCTCGGGCTGGTCGAGATCGACTCGGCGCGCGAGACGAACGACTCCCGCGACGGCGGCGACTTCCAGCCGGACCTGCGGGCCAGCATCGGCATCAACCCGGACTCGGAACTGATCCCGGTGACGCGCGCCAACGGCGTGACGACAGCCCTCACACGCCCGACCGGCTCGCTGATGCCCGGCCAGGGGGCGCTCATCAACATGGCGGGCTGGGTCCCGGCCGAAATGGTGATCGTCGATCAGCTCGCGCTTCACATCGAGTACCCGAGCGAAGGGGGCGGGTTCCGCGGGTTCAACGCCAACCCGAACCTGGCGTTCGACAGCGGCGACGCGTCCGCCATCCGGTCCCGCCGCGAGGAGAAGCTGAAGCGGCTGAAAGAGCTGTTCGAGACCGCCCGGCGCTACGACGCGGCCAAGAAAGCGGGCGCCGCGCTGCCCGCGAACCCACGGCTGGAGGCGCTCCTCCCCTACGTGCGCGGCGAGAAGCCGGTGATCTTCTCGGCCGACCGCAAGGCCGACGTTCTCGGCGCGCTGAAGCTCGCCGACGATCTGAAGGTGAAGCCGATCATCAGCGGCGGGCTCGAATCGTGGAAGGTGGCCGCCGAGCTGAAGCGGCGCGACGTGCCGGTGATCCTGGGGCCGGTGATGAGCCTGCCCCGCGAGTTCGGCGAGAAGTACGACGCGCCGTTCGCGGCGGCCGCGAAGCTGCACGCGGCCGGCGTCCGGTTCTGCATCCGCTCAGCGGGCTCGCACAACGCGCGGAACCTCCCGTACGAAGCCGCGATGGCAGTCGCATACGGGCTGCCGCCGGACGAGGCGCTGAAGGCGGTCACGCTGTACCCGGCCGAGGTCCTGGGCGTTTCAGACAAGCTCGGGACGGTCGAGGCCGGCAAGAAGGCGACGTTGGTGATCGCCAACGGCGACGTGTTGCAGGCGACGACGCAGGTGCTCGCGGTGTTCATCGAGGGCCGGCCGTACGAGCCGACCAGCAAGCAGACGCGGCTGTTCGAGAAGTACGAGAAGCGGCTACAGGAGATCCGCGCGAACGACCCCGCGCCGAAGTCCGGCGGCCGGCCGTGACGGTCCGCCTTTATTGTGGTGCGGGCGTCCCGCCTGCGACGGAGCTCGATGCAGGTGGGACGCCCGCACCACAATAAAAACGCCGGCAGCCCACTTCCGAGAGCCGCAGCAAAGCGGGTGTCCGAGCGGGCGCCGGTCCGTACCGTTACCGGATGCATCAACCGGACCTGATTACGACGCTGGCGTGCGGGATGGCCGCGGCACTCGGGCTGGGCTACCTGACGCACCGGCTCGGGCTCTCGCCGATCGTCGGCTACCTCCTGGCCGGCGTCGCGGTCGGCCCGCACACGCCCGGGTTCGTCGCCGACAAGCACCTAGCCGACCAGCTCGCCGAGGTCGGCGTCATCCTGCTCATGTTCGGCGTCGGCCTCCACTTCCACCTCGAAGACCTGCTCGCGGTCCGCCGGGTCGCGGTGCCCGGCGCGCTCGTCCAGATTCTGGCCGCGACCGCTTTGGGCGCGGGGGTCGCGGCCGCGTTCGGGTGGGAGTGGCGGGCGGCCGTCGTGTTCGGCCTGTGCGTCTCGGTCGCGAGCACGGTCGTGCTCACGCGCGTCCTGGGCGACCGCAACGAGCTCCACACGCCGCTCGGCCACACGGCCGTCGGGTGGCTCGTCGTGCAAGACCTGTTCGCGGTGTTCGTCCTGGTCCTCCTGCCCGCGCTGTTCGGGGCCGGCGGCGCCGACGCGGGCCGGCTGGCCGGGCTGGTCGCGCTGGCGGCCCTGAAGATCGTCGCGCTGGGCGTGCTCGTGCTGCTGGTCGGCGGGCGGGTCGTGCCGTGGCTCCTGAAGCACGTCGCGGCCGCCCGGTCGCGCGAGCTGTTCACGCTCACCGTTCTGGTGGTGGCGCTGGGGATCGCGGTCGGCTCGGCGATGGCGTTCGGGGTGTCGATGGCGCTGGGCGCGTTCCTGGCGGGAATGGTGGTCGGGCGCAGCGACTTCAGCCTCCGCGCCGCGACCGACGCGCTGCCCATGCGCGACGCGTTCGCGGTCGTGTTCTTCGTCTCGGTCGGGATGATGTTCGACCCGGCGTTCCTGCCGAAGGTGCCGGGGCTGGTCGCGGCGACCCTCGCGGTGGTGGTGCTCGGCACCCCGGCGGCCACGTTCGCGGTCGTGCTCCTGCTCGGCCGGCCGGTGCGGTCCGCGGTCGGGCTGGGGCTGGCGCTGGGGCAGATCGGCGAGTTCTCGTTCATCCTCGCGACGCTGGGGAAGTCCCTGGGCGCGATTCCCGACGAGGCCGTGCAGGCGGTCGTCGCGGTGGCGATCGTGTCGATCTCGGTCAACCCGCTCGTGTACCGGCTGGCCGGGCCGATCGACCGGTGGGTCGCGGCCCGGCCGCGGCTGGTCCGGCGCCTGGCGGCCCGCGCGCGGCTGGAGCGCGCGCGGGCCGC
>JAFKJJ010000380.1 GCA_017306025.1 Planctomycetota bacterium | reverse complement strand
CGGCCGCCGACGAGCCGTCGGTTCCCCCGGAGCGCGACTTGAAAGAGGCCGTGGCGCTCCTGAAGGACGTGTACGAAAAGCGCTACGCCGCCGCGGAAGCCGACCCGGAGGCGAAGAAGGCGCTGGCCCGCAAGCTGTTCGAGGTCGCGCCCAAGCGGAAGACGGCGCCCGTTCAGTACGCGTGCTACGACGAGGCGCGGCGGCTCGCGGCGCGGGGCGGTGACGCCCGGCTGGCGCTCGAAGCGCTCGCGGCGCTCACCACCAGGTTCAAAGGCACGCCGCCGGACCTCGCGGCCGACACGCTCAAGCTCTTGGGCGACACCGAACTGCCGCCCGACGCCGCGGCCGGGTTGCTCGCGCTGGCGACCGAGGGGGCGGAGCGCGCGCTCGCGCGCGAGGACTACGCCGGGGCCGTCGCGCTCGCCCGGTTGCGGGTCGCGGCCGCCCAGAAGGCCAAAGAGCCGAACGTCCTGGCCGACGCCCGCCGGTTCCTCTCGCGGGCGGAAGAACTCAAGACCGCGGTGGACACCATCAAGACCAGGCCGGACGACGCGGCCGCCAACGAGGCGCTCGGCCGGTACTGGGCGTTCACCCGCGGCCGGTGGGACGTGGGGCTGAAGCACCTGACGCGCGGGGCGAGCAAGGAACTGGCCGCGGCCGCAACGAAGGACCTCGCGAACCCGAAGACCGCGAAGGACCGTACCGTCGTCGCGGACGCGTGGTACAAGCTGGCGCGCGACTACACGGACGCCGAACGCCGACGGCTGATCGAGCGGGCGTGGGAGTGGTACTCGGCGGCGCTGGCGGTCGCCACCGGCGACGACGACCTCAAGCCCGACGAGCGCGTCCGGGAGATCGAACGGGACCACCCGGAGCTGTTCGACCGGACGCTCGAAGGGCACACCGGCGCGGCGGCCGGGGTCGCGGTCACCCCGAACGGTAAGACGCTCGTTTCGGTCGGCAACGACGGCGCGGTGCGCCTGTGGGACGCGCACACCGGGCAACCGCTCAAGACGCTCGAAGGGCACGCCGGGTGGGTCGGAAGCGTGGTCGTCACCCCGGACGGCACGCACGCGGTCACCGCGGGCGGCGACAACGTCATCCGCGTGTGGGATCTCAAGGCGCAAAAGGAGGTACGGAAGCTCGAAGGGCACACGATCGCCGTCCGCGGGCTGGCCCTGGCCGCCGACGGCAAGACGCTGATTTCCGGGGGAAGTGACAAGACGTGCCGGGCGTGGAACCTGACCACCGGCGCGGAAATCAGGCGCTACGGCGACGGCCGGAACTCGGTCGAGAGCGTCGCGGTGACCCCGGACGGCCAGTACGTGCTGGCGGGCGACGACGCGGGCGCCGTGACGGTCTACGACGCGAAGACCGGCGCCGTGAAGAGCACCTACGACAAGCACGACGGCACGCTGGTGTACACCGTCGCCACGACGCGCGACGGCAAGACCGCGGTTTCCGCGGCGCGCGACAAGGGCGTTCACGTGTGGGACCTCGCCACCGGCAAGGAACTGCGCCGGCTCAAGGGCCACACCCAGCAGGTGTATCAGATCGCGTTCGGCCCGGGCGACAAGCAACTCGCCTCCGCGAGCTACGACAAGACGGTCCGCGTGTGGGACTTCGCGGGCGGCCGGGAGCTGCACCGGTTCGAGGGGCACAAGGACGGCGTTCAGAGCGCCTGCTTCGCGCCGGACGACCGGTTCGTGTTCTCCGCGAGCTGGGACAAGACGGTCCGCAAGTGGCGGGTGCCGGCGCTCCCGGCCGACGCGAAGAAGGTAGACTGACGGGAGCGCGGCTCACGACACAACATTCCCTCCGCCCCTCCCTCGCCGGGGGCGAAGGAAACCGCACACCGGATCATCCGATGTCATCACCGGTTACCGCCCCCGCCCCTGCCGCCCGCGTCGCGTCGGTGGACGCGTACCGCGGGCTCGTCATGTTCCTGATGATGGCCGAGGTGCTCCGGCTCGGCGCGGTCCACAAGGCGCTTCCGAATTCCGCGCTCTGGGGCTTTCTGGCGCACCACCAGGAGCACGTCGCGTGGCGCGGGTGTTCGCTCCACGACCTCATCCAGCCGTCGTTCTCGTTCCTGGTCGGGGTCGCCCTCCCCTTCTCGCTCGCGTCGCGCGCCGCCCGCGGACAGGCGACGTGGGTCCGCTGGCTGCACGCGTTCTGGCGGGCCGCCGTGCTCGTCCTGCTCGGCGTGTTCCTCCGCTCATACGGGCAGAAGCAGACCAACTGGGTCTTCACCGACACGCTCTCGCAGATCGGGCTCGGCTACATGTTCCTCTTCGCGCTCGGTCACCTGCGGGTCGCGTGGCAGTGGGCCGCGTTCGCGGCGCTCCTCGTCGGCTACTGGGCCGCCTTCGCGCTCTACCCCCTGCCCGCACCGGACTTCGATTACGCGTCCGTCGCCGGGTTGCCGGCCGGGGAGCGCCCGACCGGCTTCGCCGCGCACTGGGACAAGAACACCAACGCGGCGGCCGCGTTCGACACGTGGTTCTTGAACCGGTTCCCGCGCGACAAGCCGTGGACCCACGCCACCCACAACAAGGGCGGATATGCGACCCTCAGCTTCATCCCGACGCTCGCGACGATGGTCCTGGGCCTGATCGCCGGCGGTTGGCTCCGCGCCGGCGGGGCGCCGTGGGCGAAGGTCCGGCACTTCGCCGCGGTGGGGCTGGCGCTCCTCGCCTCGGGGTACGCGCTCGACGCGACCGGCGTCTGCCCGAACGTGAAGCGCATCTGGACGCCCGCGTGGGTGCTGTTCAGCGGCGGGTGGTGCTTCCTGTTCCTCGCGGGCTTCGCCGCGCTGCTCGACACCGGCTTCCGCGGCCAGTGGGCGTATCCGCTCGTGGTGATCGGCGCGAACTCCATCGCGGCCTACGTCGCGGCGTGGCTCCTCAAGGGGTTCGTCGTCGAGTCGTTCAAAACGCACTTCGGGCCGGACGTGTTCGTGCGACCACCGGAGTGGCTCAACCGGCTGTTCGGCTTCGACCTCTTTGACCCGCCGGCCGCCTACGAGCCGCTGGTCGGCGGTTTCGCGGTGCTGACCGTGTTCTGGCTCGGTCTCGAGTGGATGTACCGGCGAAAGGTGTTCATCAAGGTCTGACCTGACGGAACGGTTCGCGCCGGCGCGAAGATATTTACCGTCACGGAAATTCGTCTTCCCCCGACACGAAATTCGGGCAGGTATCGGATTTTCGGCCGTCGCGTCGGATCGGCGTGCGTTCTACGATCGGTGGTGCGAACACGGGGATCGTCCCCCGGTCCGTACCTCCCTTCTCGCCCGACACCGGCCATGCTCACCCATTCCGGGACGGCTCCGGACGCGCGCTTCGCCGCGGCGCTGCAGGACACCCCGGCACCGGCCCAGACGCCCGCACCGCGCCCGGCCCCCCCGGACGCGCCGACCGTTCTGCTCGTCGTCGACTCGGCCGGCCAGCGCCGGGTCGTTCACGGCCAGCGCAGAGGTGT
>JAFKJJ010000379.1 GCA_017306025.1 Planctomycetota bacterium | reverse complement strand
CGAGACCCGGGGAAGAGGGGCTAGTTTAGCGACGGCCGGGGCGGTCGCCCACCTCGGCAAAATGATGAGTGCCCGCCGGAGGCCACCGGCGGGCACGCCCGTTCTCGCGGAGCGGATCAGATCATCGCCAGGGTGGACGGCTCACGGGGGAGGGTGCTGAGCAGCCGGCAGCCGTCGTGCGTGACGAGCACGTCGTCCTCGATGCGAATGCCGCCCCAGCCCGGCAGATACAGGCCGGGTTCGACCGTAATGACCATGCCCGCTTCGAGTACGTCCTCGGAGTTGGCCCGGACCTTCGGCGCCTCGTGGACCTCCAACCCGAGCCCGTGACCGAGCCCGTGAGTGAAGTAGTCGGCGAGCTTCAGATCCACGCCCTTGACCTGGGCGCTGGCGAACACCTTCCGCGCGGCCGCATCCACTTCGCGGGCCTTCACGCCGGGTCGGATCGCCGCCAGCGCCGCGTTTTGCGCGTCGAGGACCACCTTGTACAGGTCGTCGAACCGGTACCCGACCCGCTCCATCTTGTTCCGCCGGCTCGGGGCGGTCCCGAACGGGCTCTTGAGGGTCCGGGTCAGGTCCGACTTGTACATCAGGTCCGCGCCCCAGTCGACGAGCAGCTTGCTGCCGTCGCCCAGTTGCTTGGCGGTCGGCGGGGCGTGGGGCAGGGCGCCGCGCTCGCCCACCGCGACGATCGGCGGGAACGACGAGCACCGCCCGCCGGCGCGCCGCACGTACCCCTCCAGGGCGTCCACCATGTCCTTCTCGGTATCGGCCTCGCGCAGGGTCGCGACGAACATGCGGAACGCGCGCTCGGCGACCCGGATCGCGTCCTCGATCCGCTTCACCTCGCTGGCGTCCTTGACCGCGCGTTGTCCCTCGACGACCCCTTCCAGCGGAACGAACGTGACCTTCGGGGTCAGGGCCTTGAGCGCCTCCAGTTCGCCGAGCGTGATCCGGTTGCCCTCCACGCCCACGGTCCTGGCCCCGGCCTTCGTCAACACGTCCGCGGCGGCCTCCAGGGTGGTCTTGGTGTGCGGGCGGATCACCGCCTCCAGGTCCCCGCACTCCTCCGCGATCTGTCCCTCGAACCGCGTATCACTAACGATGATCTCGTGCTTGGGCACGGACGCGTAGTAGCTGTCCTCGCCGGTGAACCCGGTCAGGTAGCTGACGTTCACCGGTGTGGTGACCAGAAACGCGTCCACACCATGGGTCTTCTGGAGCTGGGCGAGGGTCGTTCGGCGTTGGAGCAGATAGTTCATATCATTGTCGAGGTGTTGAGGGCAAGTATTGTTCGGGCGCGAGCCCACTTAAACAATACGACAAGCCCGAGGATCGGTACGGAGAATTTGTAGGTTAACTATCGTGTCCGGCGTAAGAATTCAACAAATAACTGAACGAAATGTGATTTTCCTCGACACCTCCAAAGTGAATCGTGAGTACACCTTGCCACCCGTGTGGGCGAGGCCCACGAACCGAGTCACGGGGCGCACGAAATGACTACCCCCGATCGTGCGGACGACCCGGCGCAGGCGGACCGGGCGTGGGCCGGGTATCACCCGCGCGCCGCGATCCCGACGGCCGCAGTAGCGGCCGTCGCGTCGCTGGTCGTCTGGACCGGGCGGTGGTACCTGGACGACCTGTCGGAACTGGCCGACCGCGTCGGGGCGCTGGCCGTGTTCGCGCTCGCGTGGTGCGTGTGGCCGGCGCTTTTGACCGCGTACCTGTACCGCACCGTGACTTACTCGTACCGCCTCACCGACAAGGCCGTGCTGGTCGATTTCGGGTTCTGGCACGCGCCGGTGCCGCCGGTGTGGCTCGAAGAAATTACCGAGGTGCGCGCGGGTGCCGCGTGGCTCGACCGGCCGCTCGGCGTCGGGTGGGTCGAATTGTGCGCGGCCGGGCGCACCGTCCGATTGCTCGGGGTGCTCCGCCCGGATGAACTGGCCGAACAGATCCGCGCCGCGGCCGCGGCGCGGCGGAACCGCTGACCGTCCCGCAGCCCGCGCCGACCGCCTCGAACCGCGTCGCTCGGATCGGCGGTGTGACCGGCCGAACCGATTTGGAACGATTTCATGAGGGTGAAGAAACACTTCGCAAGCTAATCCGGCTCTCCGACGATGACCCAAGAGATCGAACGCGCCTCCGCGACGGCGCGCGATCGCTTCCCGAATCGACCGATGCCACCGACGTTTTCGCCGCTAAATAAGAAACGACAACCGCCACGACCAATCGCCACGAATTCGCGGAACATTCGGGGCAGCAGCGGCCCGCCCGGCTTCATCGGTACCTCGTCGCGGGTCACGTCGGCCAGAGCACCGCAGCCGAGTCCGGGCCGACCGGTCACTCGCTGCGCAGCGCCGGCGGTTGAGGTTGACGTGCCCTTCGCCGGCCGGTTTAAGCCTCTGTCGAACGACAGAGGGGGACCGGCATGCGATGGTTCATTCTCTCGGCGCTTGGCCCTTGCGGGCTTCTCGGTGCTAAACTGGCGCGCCCAGCTTCAGACCCAACAGAAACTCGACGCGCTGGCCGCGGCGCTCGTGGAGCGGCCGACGCCCGTCGTACCGCCGCCCGTGCCCGGGCCGGCGACCGCTCCCGAACCGGGGACGGTTCCGCGAGAACTCGACAAGGTCTCGCTCCCGCCCTACGTCATCGAACCTCCGGACGTGTTGTCGATCGAGGTCGTCGTTCGCGATCCGAAATCGGGAAGGACCGACCGACTCCCCGTTCAGCCGATTTCGGGGCAGTTCCAGGCGCGGCCCGACGGCACCGTCGGCCTCGGGTACTGGGGTTCGGTGACGGTGACCGGGCTAACGATCGGGCGCGCGGCCGAGGTGATCGGCGCCCACCTGCGGGCACAGGAGGGGCTCAAACAGACCGGTATTCGCCCCGAAAACCTGAAGGTGATCGTGGACGTGATCGCGTACAACAGTAAGCGCTACTACGTCATCATTGACCGCGCCGGGACGGGCGAGCAGGTGTTCTCGTTCCCCGTCACCGGGAGCGAAACGGTCCTTGATGCGGTCGCCAACGTTCAGGGGTCGGCCGGCGCCGCGAACAAGGGGAGCGTCCGCGTCGCGCGCCGCACCCCGAACGCCGCCGCGCCGTGGCAGACGCTTCCGGTCGATTGGGCCGCCATTACGCAAAACGGCGTCACGACGACGAACTATCCGCTCATGCCGGGCGACCGCGTGTACGTCACCCGCGCCGCGGACTGACCTCAGTGCAAAGGGGCGGGCGGCCCGGCTACTCCGTGTGGAGTAGCCGGGCCGCCCGCTTTTTCTCACGCTGACACTCGCATTCACACTTTTCTTAGTACATGTCGTCGTAGCCGCCGGCGGCCGCGCCGCCCTTCTTCTCGTCCTTCTTCTGTTCTTCGGCGATCATCGCGTCGGAGGTGAGCAGCAGCGTCGCGACGCTGGCCGCGTTCTGGAGGGCGCTGCGGACGACCTTCGTCGGGTCGATGATGCCGCGCTTCACCAGGTCGGTGTACTCGCCGG
>JAFKJJ010000378.1 GCA_017306025.1 Planctomycetota bacterium | reverse complement strand
TTACCCGCGCCGAGTTCGAGCAACTGATTCAGCCGCTCGTCGACCGCAGCCTCGACCGGTGCCGGGCCGCGCTCCGCGACGCGCAACTCACGGCCGCGAAGGTCGACGAGGTCGTGCTGGTCGGCGGCTCGACGCGCATCCCGTATGTGAGGAAGCGCGTCGGCGAGTTCTTCGGCAAGACGCCGCACACCGACCTCAACCCGGACGAGGTGGTCGCGATGGGCGCGGCCGTGCAGGCCGACATCCTCACCAGCGGCCGCCGCGACATGCTGCTCCTCGACGTGGTGCCGCTGTCGCTCGGTATCGAAACGCTCGGCGGCGTGGTGGACAAGTTGATCCACCGCAACAGCACCGTTCCGGCCCGTGCGACGACGCGGTACACCACCGCGGCCGACAACCAGACCGCGATCCTGCTCAACATCTACCAGGGCGAGCGCGAGCTCACGAAGGACTGCCGGTTCCTCGGCACGTTCAAGCTGTCGGGCATCCCGCCGATGCCGGCGCAGTTCGCACAGGTCAACGTCACGTTCGTCGTCAACCAGGACGGCATCCTCACCGTGACCGCGAAGGAGCTCCGCAGCGGCGCGCAGGCCCAGGTGACCGTTCAGCCGGCGCACGGCTTGACGCAGTCCGAGGTGGACGCGCTCGTGAGCGCGAGCATCGAGCACGCGCAAGAGGACTTCACCGCCCGGCGCCTGATCGAACTGCGGAACAAGGCCGCGGGCGACCTGCGGGCCACCGAGAAGGGGCTGACCGAGGCCGGCGACCGGCTCACCGCCGAGCAGCGCGCCGCGATCGACCGGACCGGTTCGGCGCTGCGTTCCGCGGTCGCCGGAAACGACGTCGCGGCGCTTCAGGCGGCCATCGACGCGCACGCGGGCGCGACGAACCCGCTCGCGACCATCATCATGAACGAAGTGCTGCAGAAGCGGTTCGGCGGCTCCGGCGAGGGCGAGTTGGACCCGAGCAAGTTGTGATGCGGTGATGTGGTCCGGTCACTCCGTGACCGGGTTCCGGCATGCGGCCGAGATTGCGAACGAGGCAAACCGGGGCGCGACGCGCGGGAACAACAGAAGACCGGTCACGGGTGACCGGACCACAGGAGACACCGGACCACGGGAGACGCTCATGACCTGGCACGACGCGCGCGAGATCGGCGAGGCGCTGTTCGAGCAGTTCGACACGCTGAACCCGCTCACGGTCCGGTTTACCGACCTCCATAAGCACGTCCTGAACCTCGAAGGGTTCGCCGGCAAGCCCAACGAGTCGAACGAGAAGCTCCTCGAAGCCATCCAGATGGCGTGGTACGAGGAGTGGAAGGACGAATACGGCGAATGACTACCGCGCCGCCGCGGACGGCACGCGGTTGTAGAGGGTGGTGAGGTCCGCGAGCCGGTGGATCACCTCCGGCCGGAACTGGTCGAGACGGAACCGCCACCGCCAGTTGCCGGTCGGGACGCCCGGCCGGTTCATCCGCGCCGCGGTGCCCAGGCCGAGCACGTCTTGCAGCGGGGCGACGGCCAGCGCCGCGACCGACTCCCAGGCGAGCCAGAGCAGGTCCCACGCCGGGTCGCCGACCGTCTTCCCCAGCGTCTGCGTCAGGTAATTTCGGTCCCGCTCGTTGAGCGTGGTGTACCACCCGTTCACGGTGTCGTTGTCGTGTGTGCCGGTGTAGCACACGCAGTTCGGCACGTAGTTGTGCGGCCAGTGCAGGTTCGTCGGTCCCTCCAGCGCGAACTGGATCACCCGCATCCCCGGCAGCGCGAGCGCGTCGCGCAGTTGGATCACGTCCGGCGTGATGAGGCCCAGGTCCTCGGCGATCAGCGGCAGCCCGCCGACCGCCGTGCGCAGCCGCTCGAACAGCTTGATCCCCGGGCCGTCCACCCACTGCCCGGTCCGCGCGGTCTTCTCGGCGGCCGGGATGTGCCACGCCTGACAGAACCCGCGGAAGTGGTCCAGGCGGATCAGGTCGACCTGCTTCAGTTGCCGCAGCACCCGGGCGCACCACCACGCGTAGCCGGTCTGCTCCATCCGCTGCCAGTCGTAGATCGGGTTGCCCCAGTGCTGCCCGTCGGCCGCGAAGTAGTCCGGCGGCACGCCGGCGACGACCGTCGGCTTGCGGTCCGCGTCGAGCAGGAATTGGTCGGGGTTGGCCCACACGTCGGCAGAGTCGAGCGCGACGAAGATCGGCGCGTCGCCGATGACCCGGACGCCGCGGTCGCCGGCGAACCGCTTGAGCGCCCCCCACTGCCGGTCGAAGAGGAACTGCCCGAACTTGTGCAGCAGGATCTCGCCGGCGAGCTTCTTCTCCAGTTCCGCGAGCGCCACCGGGTTGCGGCGCAGGAGGTCCGAGGGCCACGCGACGAGGCTCGTTCCGCCGAGCGCCTCGCGGATCGCGACGAACAGCGCGTAGTCGTCGAGCCACCCGGCTTCCACCGTGCAGTAGTTGTCGAAGTCGTGCGCGAGGTGCCCGGCCCGCCCGCCGCGGAACGCGTCCCAGGCCGCGCGGAGCAGCTTCGCCTTGAACGGCGTGACCCGGGCGTAGTCGACGTGGTCGTTCGGGAACTGCTCGCCCGCCCACAGGTCGACCGACACCAGCCCCTCCTGCTGGAGCACCTCCGGGCTGAGCAGGTTGACGTTGCCCGCGAACGCGGAGAAGGACTGGTAGGGCGAGTCGCCGGCGCCGGTCGGGCCGAGCGGGAGCACCTGCCACCACGACTGTTTCATCGCGGCGAGCGTTTCGACCCAGCGGTAGGCCATCGGCCCGATGTCGCCGATGCCGAACGGCCCCGGCAGGCTGGTGGGGTGCAGGAGCAGGCCGGACGATCGCGGGATGGACGGCGTGGACATGCGGACCCTCGGCGCGGCTCTGACGAATACAGAGTATCCGCAAATGACGCAGACGGACGCAGATTTGAAGCCAAAGAGAATGAGATCGGGCCGACCGCCCTTCTCGCTTCCAAATCTGCGCAATCTGCGTAATCTGCGGACGAGTTCTTACCCGTCCAGTGCCGCTATGACCGCGCCGAGACCGCCGGCGCCGCTCAGTTCACGAAGCGGCAGCATATTCAGATAGTGCTTGCGGGCCTCGTTCACCACCGCCAGGTCGGACGCGCCGGCGCCGAGGAGTTTCGCGTGCGCGTGGGCCATCACCGCGGACCGCAGCGTGTTCGCCTGCACCCGCATCGTGTGCGGGACCCAGCGCCCGGGGTGCAGGTGAACGTACCGGCCGTCGGAGGGGCCGAGTCGGACGGTCCACTTCGAGCCGTCGGGCAGTTCGAACAGCACGTACGCGCCCTGCGCCGCCAGGTACTTCGCGAGCGGCTCGAACTCGAACGCGCCGCGGGCTTTCAGGACTACCGGACAAAACCGGATCGGATGAAGATGACGCAGGCCGCGAGCTGGCACCACCCGAGGTAGTATCGGGCGTTGCGGTCGAGTCGTCGCCCAACCCGACCGAACTGGGCGAAGAAGTTGTGACACCGTTCGACGGCGTTGCGC
>JAFKJJ010000377.1 GCA_017306025.1 Planctomycetota bacterium | reverse complement strand
GTTCTTCCAGCGCCGCCAGTTGCTCAGAGGACAGCTTGTGTTTTGCCATCGGTCGTCCTGCCTTGTACTTGGGGCGAACTTCCGGAGAGATTTGCTACTCGGCAAGATATTCCAACACCAACCAGACGCAAACCCGGTCCTACACCCCCCGGATGGGTTCGGCGTTCGGTCGAGATTGAAGCGAACGGAGGGGGATGGTACTGGACTTCATCAATTCGGTCAATCAAAAAGCAGAACGCGAAGACGAGGTGTCACGCGGGCATCATTCCGACGACATGAGCCCTGGGACAGAAGACGCGCCGAAATCTGTAGAAACCAAGCTTTTCGGCGCGTCTTCTGTGCTACTTCTTCCCCTTCGGGTCGAGGTTGGCCCGGATGTCCTCCTCCGTCACTTCCGACTTCACGCCGTCGGCGGGCACTTCGAGCTTACACAGCCACACCAGCGCGTTGAGCACCACCTTGCGGAAGTTCGGCTCCAGCCAGTTGCGGTGAACGTGCCCGCCGGTGAAGCCCACCCCGCGGCCGCCGTCCGTCCGCTCGACGGCCCACATCATCGCCTCGGAACGGCCCTTCGCCTCCTGAATGTGCTTGTACGGCCCCTTCGGGTACACGTACGGGCCGTTGCGCACCGCGTCCGACGGCACTGCCGAGAGGATCGGCGTGACGGACTTCGCGTCGTCGCGGAACCGCATGTTGAAGTACCACTCGTCGCGGATCGTGAACGGCCTCACGCCGTTCGCGATCGGGTGCCTGGGGAACTCCTTGAACTCCGGCGACCACATCGGGTTGCACGAGTACAGGCTCTCGTAATAGCCGCCGATCCACTCCTTGAACTCCGGGCCGCCGAGGTCCTTGGGCACCTCGACGCCGTAGTGCATACACATCAGGCCGACGCCCCTCGCCATGAGCTTGCCGACCCGTTCGAGGTGCTTCTCGCGCACGAGCGGGTGGTTGCCGCCGCCGTCGGCGTAGCACACGATCGCGTCCGCGGTGTCGAGTGCGGAATCGTCTTTCGGGTACCCACTGAAGAACGAGACCGTTTCGAGCCCGGGGAAGCCCTTCAGGCACTTCTCAAACAGGTGGACGCCGGCGTTGAACTCGTGATCGCCCGGACCGTGACTCGGGCTGCCCGCGATCATCACCAGCTTCTTTTTCTTGTCGCCGGCGCCGCGGAGCGGGGGGCGCAGGCCCCCTGTGAGCGTGAGCGCGGCACCGGTGGCCAGAACGTCGCGACGGGAGAGCGTCATGTGTGGTCCTCTTGGGGTGATGAAGTGATTGTGTCGCGCGGGCGGGGCGGTTTCCATCCCGCGGCGCGATCTTCCCCGGTTCATTTCGCCCCCCGCGTACAGTATCTTGCGGAAGGCGCCGCGCTCGGTGCGGGCTTCTCGTGTGACGGGCCGGCGGCCCGTCGACGGTGTGACGGGCCGCCGGCCCGTCACACGAGAAGCCCGCGCAAGTCGCCCGGCCGGCGCAGTTTCTGGTTATGGGAGCCACCGCGACCGTGAGTGACACCGGGCTGACACCGGTCATGGGCGACGCCGACGTCGCCGCGGCACGCGAACTCAGCCTGCGCGGGGGCCGGCCGCCTGCAAAGGTGCCCGGGTACGACCAGGAACAGTTCCTCGGCCACGGCGCGTACGGCGAGGTCTGGACCGCGGTCAACCGCAACAGCGGGCGCCGGGTCGCGATCAAGTTCTTCACGCGCCGCGGCGGGCTCGACTGGGCCGCACTCGCCCGCGAGGTCGAGAAGCTCCGCTACCTGTTCTCCGACCGCTACGTCGTGCAACTGTTCGAGGTCGGGTGGGAGTCCGAGCCGCCGTACTACGTGATGGAGTACATGGAGAACGGGTCGCTCGAAGACCTGCTCCGCGCGCACCGCCCGTCGGTTCACGACGCGGTTAGCCTCTTCCGCGAGATCGCCGTCGCGCTGGTTCACGCGCACGACAAGGGCATCCTGCACTGCGACCTGAAACCCGCCAACGTCCTGCTCGACCACGACAAAAAACCGCGGCTCGCCGACTTCGGCCAGTCGCGGCTGACGAACGAGATGTCGCCGGCGCTGGGCACCCTGTTCTACATGGCGCCCGAACAGGCCGACCTGACGGCCGCGCCCGACGCGCGCTGGGACGTGTACGCGCTCGGTGCGGTGATGTACCGCATGCTCGCCGGCGAGCCGCCGCACCGCACCGAAATCGGCGCCGCGGAGGTGACGGCCGGCGGCCCGCTCGACGCGCAACTGGCCGCGTACCGCAAGCTCATCTTCGGTTCACCGAAACCCCGCGCGCACCGTTCCGTCCCGGGCGTCGATCCGGGCCTGGCCGCGATCGTGGACCGGTGCCTCGAACCGGGGCCGAGCAAGCGGTTCCCGAACCCGCAGGCGGTGCTCACCGCGCTCGACGCGTGGCACCTGCGCCGCGTGCGGCGGCCGCTCCTGTGGGTCACCGGGCTGACGTTCGCGCTCCTGTTCCTCCTCATGTCGCTCGCGGGACAGTACCTGTTCCGCACGACGGTGACCACGGCCGCGCACGGCGTCGAGGGCCGCGCGCGGGAGGCGAACCGGTTCGCGGCCCAGGCCGAGGCGCGGCAGATCGCGGCCCAGATCCAGCTCCGGTTCGTACAACTCGAAGCCGCGGCCCGCAATCCACAGATTCGCGAACTGCTCCACTCGGGCCACCGGATGAAGGACGACCCCGGCGCGGGGGCGCGGCTCGACCAGTTGCTCGCGGAGCGGAAGGAGCGCGGGGACCGCCAGTTCGCGCCGGCGGACAAGTCGTCCGTCTGGTTCGCCGACGACGCCGACGGGTACCAGCGCGGCACCGCGCCGCCCTACCCGCAGCACCGGCACGTCTACCGCGGCTACCGCGACTACTTCACCGGGCGGGGCGAGCGCCCCGCGACCGATCCGCCGCCCGCGCGCGGGATGATCCCGGGGCCGCACCGGTCGGTGGCGTTCCGCCGCGAACTGGGGGCCGGCGAGCGGGTGTGGTCGGTCGCGTTCAGCGTGCCGGTGGCGGGCGACGGGCCGGGCGCGCGGCCGCTCGGGATCGTCGGCATGACGATCGACCTGAGCGAAGTGGTGGCGGAGAGCGCCGACCGGTTCGCGGTGCTGATCGACACCCGCCCGGACGCGAAGAACGGGCGCCGCGGGCTGGTCCTCCGGCACCCGTACTGGGCGACGGTGAGGGGCCAACCCGACCCGCCTCTCTATTACGCCGAGTCGGTGGTGAAGTGGGCCGACACGGCGGACGCGGCCGACGACGAGCCGGTACCGTTCGCGGAGGGCGCGGGTTACACCGATCCGGTATCGACCGCGGCCGACGGCGCCCCCGGGCGGCCGGAGTACGGGGGGCAATGGCTCGCCTCGGTTCACCGCGTGCGCGTCGGGCCGGAGAAGGTCGATACCGGGTGGGTGGTGCTGGTGCAGGAGCGCCGCGACGAGGTGCTCCGGCCGGTGCGCGATTTGCAGTGGCGGTTGGGGTACGTCGGCCTCATCGCGGCCGTGG
>JAFKJJ010000376.1 GCA_017306025.1 Planctomycetota bacterium | reverse complement strand
TAGCATTGCTGCAGCTCGCTCAGGATCACCACGACCAAGCGGGCGCCTCCACCCTTGACGCGCTCACCCGCTTTGCTCGGCTCAACGACCCGCACTCCGTTGAGAAGGCGCTTCAGCAGTTCGCCGAAATTGCCCGCGCCGCGCCCGCCCATGTTCGCACGGCTCTGCTCGCGCGTGCCCGAGAGGCGGGCATTTCCGATGAGGACCTGCGGATGATCGAAGAGGCCGCGTCCCAACCTCCACCACCGACCGAGAACTGACCGCGCCGCGATCGAAGCCCTTCCGGCCGCGTGTACGGAACCGGCCGGACACCGAACCATCCCCGCCGACGCGTGCGTAGCTCGTTCTCCGTTGCTCTCGCCCCCGTGAAGGGAAATCGAAGCGGCCGCACGCCTCGATGACGAGCACCGGTCGGCTTCCGGGTCTCGCACCGCCTGAACGCACGGTCCGCACGTCTCATCGCTCGGGCTTCTGCTTTTCCCTTTCGTCGCACCCGCCCGATTTGGGATAATCGACCGTCTCAACGGTCTCAAGCCGGCCCAATGGTGATTCCGTGCCGCCCCACGCCACCCTCATCGTTCGTCACGACCTCGACAGCGATCCGCCGAAGTTCATCGTCGAGCGACTCGGTGACGGTCGGGCCGCGCCCGCGGTCGCGGTCGCGCCCCCGAACAGCGTTCCGGTCGAGGGGCGCCCGAACGCGCGCCTCACCGACGAACTCCGCTGGTACCTGGAGGTGTTCCTCGATTACCCGTTCCCGCCCGAAACCGAGCACGCCGAGCGCGTCCGGGCCGCCCTCCGGAAGTGGGGCCGGCAGACGTTCGACGCCCTCTTCACGCCCCCGCCGGCCCGCCGCGCCTACGAGCAGGCCGTCGCCAACGGCCTCGCGCACCTGACCCTGCGCGTGGTCAGCGACAGCCCGGCCGTGCTCGGCTGGCCGTGGGAGGCGCTCGAAGACCCGGAGGCCGGCCGGCTCGCCAACCAGTGCCAGGTCGAGCGCCGGCTCAACGTCGGCCGCGACCCGGACCCGCCCAAGCAACTCCCCCGCGACCGGGTGAACGTGCTCCTCGTCATCGCGCGCCCGTACCCGGAAGACGTCCGATACCGCTCGATCGCCCGGCCGCTGGTCGAGATGGCCGACCGGCTCAAGTTGCCGGTTTCGATCCACGTTCTCCGCCCGCCGACGTTCGACAACCTCCGCGCGCACCTGAAGGCGCATCCGGCTCATTACCACGTCCTTCACTTCGACGGCCACGGCTCGTACCGGGCCGACGGCGAACCCGACGACCCGATTCACCCCGGCGGCGGGCAAACTCTGTTCGCCAAGGAGGGGCGGCTGGTGTTCGAGAAGGATGGCAAGCCCGACCCGATCGCCGCGACCGCGCTGTCGGAGCTGTTGCGCGAGCACGCGGTCCCGGCCGTGGTGCTCAACGCGTGCCAGTCGGCGATGGTGGACGGCGACGCCCGGGACCAGTTCGCCTCGGCCGCGGCGGCGCTGTTGAAGGCGGGGATGCGGGGCGTGGTGGCGATGGCCTACGCGCTGTACGTCAGCGGGGCACAGCGGTTCCTCCCGGCGTTCTACCGGGAGGTGTTCGCGTCCGGGGACCTGGCGCGGGCGGTCCGGGCGGGCCGGCAGGAGATGTTCCGCGACCAGGGGCGGGTGTGCCCGCGCGGTACGCACAAGCTGGAAGACTGGTTCGTCCCGGTGCTCTACCAGCACGAACCGCCCGACCTGTCCTTCGCGGCGACGGCCGCCGCTCCCGCCAAACGGGAGAGCCGCCTGCCCGAAGAGGCCCGCGAGGACAAGAGGGCGGACCCTTACGGCTTCGTCGGCCGGGACGGGGCGGTTCTGGAACTGGAGCGGGCGCTGCACCGCGACCCGGCCGGGGTCCTCATTACCGGGCTGGGCGGCGTCGGCAAGACGACGCTGGCGCGCGGGTTCCTGCGGTGGCTCGACGAGACGAACGGGTTGGGGGACGGTGCCCTGTGGTTCTCGTTCGCCGGGGTACGGTCGGCCGAGTACGTGTTCAACCGGCTCGGCGAGGTGGTCTTCGGTAACCCTGCGTTCGCCACGCTCGACGCCGGACAGAAGGTGGAACTGCTGGTGTCGGCGCTGCGCGAGCGGCGGGTGCTGATCGCGTGGGACAACTTCGAGTCGGTGCGCGGGATCGCGGGAACGGCGGTAACGCCCAACCTGTCGGCCGAGGACGCGGACCGGCTGCGGGACTTTCTGGCCGGGCTGCGCGGCGGGAAGACGAAGGTGCTGATTACGAGCCGTTCGACGGAGGACTGGTTGGGGGCGCCGAACCGCGGCAAGCCGGTAGCGCTGGGCGGGCTGGACGGCGAGGAGCGGTGGGAGTACGCGAACGCGATCGTGAAGGATCTGGGGCTGACGGTGGACCGCACACAATCGGAGGTGGCGAAGCTCTTGGACCTGTTGCGCGGTCACCCGCTGGCGATGCGGGTGCTGTTGACGCGGCTGGAGAAGGAGTCGGCGGCGCAACTGACGGCGCGGTTAGAGGCGAATTTCGTGGCGGCGCGGTCGGGGGCTGCGGACGAGTCGGAGACGAGGTTGTTCGCAACGCTGCGGTTCGCCACCGACGCCCTCCCGGCCGCGTGGCAGCCGTTGCTGGTGCCGCTGTCACTGCACGACGGGTACGTGGTGGAATCGCTGCTGACCGAAATGGCGAAGCGAGCGGCACCGGAGATGCCGGCCGCGGCGGTCGGCGAGTGTTTGGGGGCGCTGACGCACGCCGGTCTGCTGCGCTCGGTCGGCCCAGGCGTGTACGAGTTGCACCCGCTGCTGACGAGCTACCTGCGCTCGGCCGTGGCACGCGCCACGGGCGCCGGCGACGACTGGGGCCGGGCGTTCGTGGGCGTGCTGGCGGGCGTGGCCGACTCCTTGACGCCGCGCCCCCTGCACAAGCAACGGGGGCCGTTCGGAGTGCTGGAGGGGAACTTCCACTCGGCAAGGCGCAAGGCCGAGCGGTTGGCCCTGGGGGTAGAGTACTGCGCGCTGACCCAGACACTGGCGACGTTCGCCCTGAACACGCATCGGCTCTCGCAGGCCGCTGCACTGTTCGCCGATCTGGCCGGCTGGAACGAGCGACTCGGGCGTGAGGGACTTCAGGCCGGGGCGTACCACCAACTGGGGATCGTGGCCCAGGAGCGCCGGGACCTGGCGGGCGCGTAGGGTTGGTACCGCAAGTCCCTGGAGGTCAACGAGCGCCTGGGGAACGAGCCTCACGTCGCCATGACGTCCGGGCAACTCGGCTTCATCGCGCTGGAACGGAGAGATCTGGTCCGGGCCGAGGAGATGTACAAGAAGCCAGCCGAGTACTTCGCCCGCATCGGTGATGATGCGAACGCGGCCATCGCCTACCACAACCTGGGGCGCGTGGCCGAGGAGCGGCGGGACTTCGCGGGCGCGGAGGGGTGGTACCGCAAGTCCCTGGAGATCGAGGAGCGGCTGGGCGACGAGCACGGGGCCGCCCAAACCTACCACCAGCTGGGGATCGTCGCC
>JAFKJJ010000012.1:21547-22588 GCA_017306025.1 Planctomycetota bacterium | reverse complement strand
CGCATAATCCCGACGCCGCTGGCAGAGGTTGGCGAGGGGCACCGGGGCGCCGTGGTCCGTTCACCTTATCGGAACCACCAACTCGCCCACGGGCGGTAATAACCCCCGGTCATGGGCGGTCGGTAGCCGCCCAGTCCGTACGAGTACGAGTACGGATACGAGTACGGGTACACCCCGATGTACGTTTGGTACACCGAGACCTGGGGTTGCGGCTGGAACCAGGCGTCGCGCGTTGGCGGCAGGCCGTGAAGCATCTCCAGGGTCAGACCCGAGCTGGGGACGTGCCGCGGCGGGGCGACCGATTCGTGGCTCCCCCGAGACGTCACGTCCGGGTTCCGCGGCGCCTGAGCAATGGAGGGGTCGGTTGCGAACAGGGCGAAGACGTAGATGGCGGCGGGGATCATGTCAGCACCTCCGAGCGGGCGAGTGTCGCCTCCTTCATCGGGCGCGTGTACCGACACGCAACTGCGATGCCGCCCACGGGGCGATGTTCGCAGACCGGGCGCCGGCGGATTTTCCGCCGGGCCAGCCAGCCGGGAGACGGTCGAACCACAGCCGAACGGCGAGTGCTCGTGTTCCGCTGACATTTTGACGGAAGGACTACCGAGATCGGCGCACAAGAACGGCGAGCGTTCTGGAATCGACTCACCACCACCGGTGGTGGTGCGGGTGGCAACAGCCCGAGGCCGTCAGGAGCATCAGGACGGCCATCAGCAGAAGGGATCGCTTCCAGTTCATCGTGGCACCTCGTGCGGGTCATGCGGGGCGGCACGGCCGACCCCACCATGATTCGCGGCGCGGGTGCCCGACTTGCGGCCGGGCGACCGGCGGTTGGCACGCCCGCGACCTGCACCGTCGCTACAAGCGGTAAACTCTGCTCAGATTCTCTGGTGCCGTCGAACGCGCGTTGCTTATCCATTCCGATCTGGCTTGCGGGACCGATGAGACTTCGAGGAGCGGGCGCTCTCGCCCGCAAGGAGCCGGCCGCTTCTGCGTTTCACCTTGGGGAGCGGTGAAGGACCGCCGTGCGGCCAGGCAGGG
>JAFKJJ010000012.1:0-21534 GCA_017306025.1 Planctomycetota bacterium | reverse complement strand
AGCAGCGTCACCGTTCGCACGCCGGCGCCCTGACCCGTTGTCGCGTTTCACCGTCGAGGGCACGGCAGACCGCGTCGAACAGGGCCTCCGGAGTGTAGGGGCGTTCCAACAGGCCCACGACGGGGCGCGTCAACCGCTCCGGGTGGGGGGAATCGTTGGATGTCGCGAGAACGGCCCCGAAGGGGGCCAGGTCGGGTTCTTCCCGTAGGACCGCCAGAACACCGTCGCCCCCGCCCCACGGCAGGTCGAGGTCGAGGACGGCAATTCCGCCGTCCCACGAGCGGAGCTTGCGAAGGCACTCGACGCCCGAGGCCGCCGTTTCCACGGCGACCCCGCGCGTCCGAAGGTGTCCGCTCACGGCCTCAAGAAGAGCGGCATTCCGATCCGCGATCAGCACGGTCGGCGTGTTGGTCTGACGCACCCGTTCGGGCGTGGGGGTCGTCATCGGCATTGTCGTTCCTTGGTGTGGTTCGTTGTGATCTGCTGCTCGGTTCCAATCGCGGGCGCAATAACTCCGCTTCTCCCGTCAAAACGAGACGTCATCCCCTGTAGGGGCACGGTCCGCTGGCACGAACGGTGCCAGCCCGGAAGGATGAGAATGGGCCTGACCGATGCAGCCGCCGTGCCGAGCTCGTTATTGCTGTGCCGTTTGCGGCGCAAGTTCGCACTTTCCGAACCGTTTGCGGCGGTAATGGACCGCTCGGAAGGCCGCGGCTTCCGGGCGCTGATGTGCCCGGGTGGCACAGTGCGCACGCACGCGATGCGAACTGACACAGTGATCTCTCGCGGTTGAAGGGGGTAATGATGAGGGCGGGGCTTATGAAACCGATTGGCGTCACGGCGCAGGTGAGGGCGGGTTCCGGCCGCGCACGTCCTTCCGGTAGTTCGTCCTTCCCTCTGAATAGCGGTGAGGGCGTCGTCCCGTCTTTGGGGCGAGAAGAGGTGCATGAACCGGGCCTGTGGCCGGAGATCGTCCTCGATCGGCTTGAGGTGGTCCGGGCGAACCTGTGCCGCACATCGCCGCGAACGGCCGTCTTTAATCAAGGGCCGGCACCTGCTGTCCGGCGGCCGCGGGTGAGCACGAATCGCACGGTCCCGTGCGAACCGGCGCACCCGCCTGTGTCCGAACCGGGACCCGATCTTCGCTTTCTCACGAGCGGATCGGGTCGAACCGGCCCGCGGCACCGGCTTTGCGTGGGGTCCGCGCCGCCGTCGGGTGATTCGACCCCGAACCACTTTTGCCGGCAGGATCGCCCGAGGTGCCCGATGACCGTGAACGAGTCTGCCCACCGGACCGGGTCCGGAGGTGACCGCGACCCCGTTGGGGGTGAAGAGATCGTGGAACTCGCCCTGCTCTTGTCCCGCGACCAGTTCTCCGCACTTGAGGATCTGGCCGGGGCGAAGAGAATCACGGTCGCCCTGCTGCTCCGGCAGGCGATTCAGGGTTATCTCGTTCGCGAGTCCGGGGCCGACCCGGAAGTCGAGGGCCGACCGGGATCGACCCCGGTGCGGTGACGCGGCCGGAGGTCGGCCCGGTGCTCGTCGCTCGGTTCTTGAGACTTCGGAACGTGGGGTTTTTGCGCCGGCGTCTTTCCCTCAAACCCGGAGCGCCGCGCCCGCGGCGCCCGCGACGTCACATCCCGGGCAGGCGCTTGTTCCGCACCGACATGTCACCGTCGGCGATCGGCTTTTGCAGGCCGAAGATCATCGACACCAGCCGGCGCGCGCGGATCGCCCACACCGCCTGGCGCCGCATGTAGTTCAACGAGTTGTAGTCCTGCATCGACCGCGCCGGAAGGAAGTCCATGCTGGCCGGCATGTTCGTCACCTCGAACGCCATCTGGTCCTGCTCTTTATGAGAGAGCAAAGCGTCGATCACCACCGTCGCCATGTCTAGATACGGGTGGGTGGCCTCGTCCCACGGTTCGAGCGGGTTGCGGATCACGTCCGGGTCGTTCGGCTTCACCTCGTGGAACTGCACCTGCAGGATGTAGTGAACCGGCCCGGACCGCACCCGCGCCGCCCACTCGTTCTTCAGGTAGTTGACGTCGCGCGTCTCGCCGTCCACCGCGCGCTGGTCCGCGGCGATCGGCGCCAGCGCCGGGTCGTCGCGCACCTTCGCCACCCACTCCGGGTTCGGCGGCGGTTGCTCCGGGGCGCGGTCGCCGGGGATCAGCCGAAAGCGGACGTATCGCGCCACCCCGTCCTTCGCCTTCCACGCGAACGGCGTGTGGCTGTGGTAGTACATCGTCGCGAACGACTCCGGCACCTTGATCTGCGCGTCGGCCGCCGACTTCCGCCCGTCGGCGTACTTTGTGTGGTACTTCACGTACTCGACGCCCTCGTGCTCGTCGCGCGAGAACGCGAATTCGAGGAAGCTGGCCGCGTTCCAGAAGAAGCAGTGCCGGCCGGTGTTCAACTGCAGGTCGAACGGGCTGACGTACCGCGTGTCGGCGAACTTGATGCTCGCGCTGCGGACCGGGCTCATCGCGTCGTCCATGTAGCCCGAACTGGCGTGCCGCAGGCGGACCACCCACTCGCGCCCGGGCTCGAAGAAGTCCGCGGCCGGGAACTTCGGGTCGTCGACGATGCGCAGTTTGCCGCGGCCGGCGATCCCGTTGTTGTGCGACATCCGCCGCCGCTGCGAGCCGGAGCCGACGGCAATGAGCAGGATGAAGAACCGTGCCCACAGCCACAATTTGACACGGTCCCAGGTCAGTCCCATCGGCAACACCCCTCCGCACGATTTTGTTGTGGTGCGGGCGTCCCGCCCGCGACCGAACTCGATGCAGGCGGGACGCCCGCACCACAAAAGAAGCGACGCACCCCCCGCGCTACCTGAGCCCGGCGAGGAACTCGCGGGCTTGAACCACGTCGGGAGAATCGAGGCCCTCGGTAAATGACTCGACGATCGGCCGCACCCGTTCGCGCGCGTCGGCGGTGCGGCCGGCCGAATGCCAGAGCCGGCCGAGCGCGACCGCCGCACGCAACTCGAAGAACTTCGCCCCCTGCCCGCGCGCGACCTTCAGCGCCGCTTCGAGGTGCTCCGTCGCGGTCGCCTCGTTCTCCGGCGATTCGTCCAGCAGGAACGCGGCCTTCCGCCGCAGGAGCTCGGCCTCGACGTACCGCTCGCAGTCGCGCGTGGTCAGCGCCAGCGCGCGGTCGAGCGCCGACCACGCTTCCGGGCGCCGGCCGGTCGCCCACAGCGCGTCCGCCAGGCAGCCGAGGAAGTGCTGGTGGACCATCTCGCACCCGGTCGCCTCGACGCCGCGGAGCCCGTCGGTCAAGAGCGGGACCGCCTCGGCCGACCGGCCGAGTTGCCCCAGCGCGGCGCCCTTCAACGAGGTCGCGAGCGCGATCCAGAACGCGAACGACTGCTCCCGTGCGATCGCCAGCGCCCGCTCCGCCTCGGCGAGCGCCCCGGACCCGTCGCCGCCGAGTTGGTGCATCAAGCCGGTCTGCCAGGCGGTGACCGCGCGCGTGAACGGGTGGCGCAGCCGCTCGGCGAACGCGACCGCTTCGGCCGCCTTCTTGCGCGCCGCGTCGGGCCGGCCGAGCGCCCACAGCGCCAGACCGGTGTACGAGGTGAGCAGCGGGCCGGAGTTCTGCTGCGTGTACACGGCGTGCCCGGCGGCCGCCTCCGGCCGGTACAGTTCCCCGGCCAGTTCGAGGTGCTCCAGGGCGCCGGCGAAGTCGCCCGCCCACCACGCGGTGCAGCCGCACGCCCAGTGCGCCTCGGTCCGGCACCCGTCGTCGCGCTCGTCGGCCAGCGCGAGCAGCTCGTCGCCGATCTCCTGCGCCCGCGCGTTCTTCCCGCGGATGAACCGCAGCGCCCAGTACACCATCATCACGTCGAACAGCGGGAACGCCGGCCCGAGCCGCTCGCACAGGTCGCGGACCCGGACCACCTCGGCCTCAACCGGTGGGGCCGCGTATCCGGAGGCGGCGAGGTGGCACGAGCCGAGCGGCAGCCGCAGCCCGAACTCGCGGGCGTCGCGGTCCGGTCCCTCCGGCAGCACGGCGAGCAGCTCCAGACCCCGCGACAGGTGCCGGATCGCCTCGGCGTACGCCGACCGTCCGCGGGCGCGGTTGCCCGCCCGGGTCCAGTATCCGACCGCCCGCTCCGTGTGGCCCGCCTCGGTGAAGTGGTGGGCCAGCACCTCCGGTTCCGTTTCCGCCGCGTCCGGGAACGACCGCTCGACCGCCTCGGCGATCCGCAGGTGGACCTGCTGTCGGTATCTCTTGACGAGCGACTGGTACGCGGCGTCCTGGATCAGCGCGTGCTTGAACGTGTACGTGGTCCGCGGCGGCGCGCCCTTCGCGAACAGCACCCCGGCGCCGACCAGCTTGTCCAGTTCGGCGCGAAGGGCACTTTCGTCGAGTTCGCACGCCGCCCGGAGCATCTCGAACGAGAAGGTGCGGCCGATCGCCGCGCCGAGCTGCACCACGTCCTTGTTGCTCGCCATTCGGTCGAGCCGGGCGAGGAGCAGGTCCCGGAGCGTCGCCGGGATCGACCCGGCGGTGCCGCCCCCGCCTTCGACCAGCACCCGCGCGAACTCCTCCACGAACAGCGGGACGCCGTCGGTGCGGTCGGCCACCCGGTCGACCGCCTCGGGCGGAACGTCGGCCCTTCCGGTGGCGGCCCGCACCATTTCCCCGATCTGGCGCTTCGTCAGTCGCGTGAGCGCGACGGCGGTCTGGTGCGTCCGCCCCTTCCACGGCGGCTCGTACTCCGGCCGCGTGGTGAACACGGCCAGGATCGGCGCCTCGTGCCACTGCTCGACGAACTCGGCGAGCAGTTCCTCGGTGGACGGGTCGATCCAGTGCAGGTCCTCGACCACGAACAGCACCGGCCGGCGGGCGGCCCGATTGCGGAGCCAGTCCAGTACGGCCGCGCGGAACAACTCGCGCTGCCGCTCCGCGCTCAGCCCCAGCTCCGGGAGCCGGCCCGCGAACGGGATCGAGAGCGCCGACGCGAACAGTGCGGCCCGCTCCGGGTCGGTGATGCCCTCCTCGCGGAGCCGGGTGAGGAGCCGGTCCAGCCGTTTAGCCGGGTCCGGCTCCCGGGCCAGCCCGAGCGCGCGGGCGAACGAGTCGATGACGGGGTGGAACGGGCTGCCGGCGTGGTACGGCGAGCAGTACCATACGACCGCCGGGCCGTCGGACCCGATGTGGTCGCTGTCGGCCTGTGGCTCGGAGCCGCGGGCGTGGTCGCGGATGACCCGTACGAGCCGCGACTTCCCCAGCCCGGGGTCGGCGACGAGCAGCACGACGTGCCCCATGCCCTCGGCCGCTTGCTCCCACCGCTCCTGGAGCAGCCCGACCTCGCGGTCGCGGCCGACGAGCGGGGTGAGGCGCGCGGGGTCGGCGGCCTCGACGCGGTTGTGCGCGGCCCGTTCCCCGGCGACGAGAAAGAGCGCCGCCGCGGGGGCGCCGGGGCGGGGCGCGGCCGCCCCGGCCGGCTCGCAGTCGAAATACCCCTGAACCAGCCGGTGCGCGGCCGCCGTCAGCACGACGCGGCCGGGGGGACAGTGTGCGTCGAGTCGGGAGACGACGTTGACCACCTCGCCGACCACCTCCGGCCGCCCCGCCGCGGTCGCCGTAACCACCGCCTGCCCGGTGTGAACGGCGGCGCGCGTCGCGCCGTCGGCGGCCCCGCCGGCGATCTGTAGACCGGCGCGGGCCGCCAGCCGGGCCGCGTCCTCGCGCGCGACCGGGTAGCCGAAGCAGGCGAGGAACGTGGTACCGGTCGTGGGCAGTTCGAGCCCGTCGAACCGCGCGACGACGTCCTGACAGGTCGAGCGGAACGCGAGGAACTGCTCGTGCGCGGCCTCCACGTCCTCGGGGTCGCCCGGCGGCTCGAACCAGCAGTACAGAACGGTGATCTGCCGCCGCTCGGCGACCGCCGTGGCCCGCGCCTGTTCGGCGGGCGACCGCCCCCCGGGCGCGTCGGTCCGGCGCCCGCGGTCGGTCTCCCTTTCGGCCGCCGGGACGTGGAGCAGGTTGGTCGAGGGCGCCTCGGGACCGTGCGGCCGGGACGGGGGCGGGGGGGCGGGCGCCGGGGGCTCCGTGCGGCGCAGTGCGCGGCGCAGGTCGGCGGCGAGGTCGGCGGCCGTCGAGTAGCGGTCGGCGGGGAGCTTCGCCATCGCCTTGAGAACGATCCGCTCGACGTCGGGCGGTACCTCGGGGCTGATCTGTCGGGGCGGCTGCGGGTCGTCCTCCTGCACGGCGCGGAGTAGCAGCCACGAGTCCTCCCCGCGGAAGGGGGGGCGGCCGCACAGCATCTCGTACAGGACGACGCCCAGGCTGTAGACGTCGGTGCGCCCGTCGGGCCGGTGGGCCTGGCCGCGGGCCTGCTCGGGCGACATGTACTCCGGGGTGCCGACGACCACCCCGCGCGACCCGACGGCGTTCGCGTCCGACAGTGCGATGCCGAAGTCCACCAGTACCGGCCGCCGGCCGTCGAGGAGGATCACGTTCGACGGCTTGACGTCCCGGTGGACGATGCTGCGGGTGTGCGCGTGGGCCAGGGCGTCGGCCACGGCCGCGGCGATCTCGACGGCCTCTGCCCAGATCGGCCGGTGGCCCCGCAGCCACGCGGACAGGGTGGGGCCGGCCAGCAGTTCGGAAACGACGAAGCACCGCCGGCCGCCGGTGCCGACGTCGTGGACGGTGACGACGCCCGCGTGCCGCAACTGGGCCAGTTGCCGCGCCTCCGTCAGGAGCTGTGCGGGGTCCCCGTGCAGGGGGCGCTCGGCCCGGGTCACCTTCACCGCGACCGGCCGGTTGAGGCGCCGGTCGAACCCGCGGTAGACCGCGCCGAACCCCCCCTCCCCGAGCTTGTCGCCCAGTTCGTAGCGGTCGCCGAACGCCGCGGCGAGGTCGGCGCGGAGGTCGTCCGGCTCGGCGCCGACGGGGGGAACGGAACTGATGAACTGTGTCTCCTGGTGTCGCGGGTCGGCCTTGTGCTCGGGCGGGCGGTCCTCGGGGCGCGCGCCGGGGACCGGCGGCGGGTCGGGACCATCGGCGTGCGGGTGTGCGGTCACGGGCAGCGGCTCCGCGGTCGGGCCAACCACAACGGTGAGATCCGTCCGGCGCGGGGGGCGGTCATCCCGTTCCGCCCAGTTTGACGATAGCTCTCACCGGGGGGGAACGCCAGCGCCCTCTTGTTGAAGAAGGCGGGTGATTCGGGTGACCGTTCGGGTCGTGCGCCTTATCGGGCGGCCCGGCCGCGGGGAATGGAAAGGCGGTACCGGATCGCAAGCGCGGGGCGATCAACCCGCGCGGCCACCGGTGCGAAGGTGAAGACGTTCGAGCCGCGCTTCGTGTAACCCGCCGAAGTGACCGCGCCGAAAAAAGTTGGCCGCATTCCCCCGCGACGAGACACTACCCGGGTGAAGGGACCGCCCGCTCCACCCGAGGGCCACGGATGCCCGTCTCGCTCCTCAAGCTCTGCCCGCCGGTCGAAGGCCCGACCCCGGACGCCGAACTGCTCTGCCGGTTCGCGGCCGCACGGGACGAGGCCGCGTTCGCCGAACTGGTCCGTCGGCACGGGCCGGTCGTTCACCGCGTCTGCCGGCGGCTGGCCCCGGCACACGCCGACGACGCGTTCCAGGCCGTCTTCCTGATTCTCGCCTGCCGGGCCACGGCCGTCCGCAAGCCGGCGGCGGTGGGGAGCTGGCTCGTCGGGACCGCGGGGCGGGTCGCCCGACAAATGCGGAGGGCGGAACACCGTCGCGCGGGGCACGAGCGGGGCGCCGGTCGTGAGAAGCCCCCGACCGTGTGCCCCGACGCGGGCGAACTGGCCGCGGTGTTGGACGACGAACTCGCCCGCTTGCCGGACGAACTCCGCGACCCGGTGGTCCTGTGCCTGGTCGGCGGGCGCACCCACGAGCAAGCGGCGGTCGATCTGGGCTCCAGCGTCCGCACCCTGCGGCGGCGGCTGGACCGAGCAAGGACGGTCCTCCGCGCCCGACTCGAACGGCGCGGTGTGGTCCCGGCCGTGGGGGCCGCGCTCGTCGCGGGTGCGAGCGAAGCGACCGGGGCGGTCCCGCCCGCACTGGCCCGGCAAGCGGTGGCGGTGGCGCTTCAGTTCCTCGACGGCGGCGCGCCGCACACGGCGGCGGTCGCGGTTGCGAAAGGGGTCATGGACGACATGGCGAAGTTCAAATTTTCGGCACTGGCGGCGACCGCGGCGGCGGCTCTCGTGTGCCTCGGCGTCGCGTGGTCCCAGGACCGGCCGGTTCCGCCCGCTCCTCCGGCGAGTGCCGGGACCAATCGTGTGGACCTGCCGCCGGCCGGTGCTCCCGGCGGGGCGCCGGGGCCGGAACGCATTCCGCCGCGCGACGTGAATCGGACCGAGGCCAAGGCGGCCAACTTCGTGGTTCACGCCCCGACCCCGATGATGGCCCGGGTGATCGCGGCCGAGGCCGAATACCACCGGCGCACGATCGCACTAAAATGGCTCGGTCGGGAGCTGCCGCCGTGGCCGAAGCCGTGTGTGATCCGGTTCACCCAGGACGACAAGAGCGGCGGGGCGACCGCCTTCACCTTCGGCAAGAACGGTGGCGGCGGGCCGACCATGACGACGGCCAACATGGAACTCCGCGGCGCATTCCTGCCGACGCTCGCGTCCGCGCTGCCGCACGAGGTGACGCACACGGTACTGGCCTCGTACTTCGGCAAGCCGGTCCCGCGGTGGGCCGACGAGGGTACGGCCGTACTGTCCGAGTCCGACGACGAGCAGGCGAACCACGACGTGCGGGCGCGGGAACTGCTGAGCGCCGGCCGCGCGATCCGCCTGCGGGTGATGTTCCGGATGACCGAGTACCCGCGGGACATGATCGTCCTGTACGCCCAGGGGCACTCCGTGGCGCGGTTCCTGGCGAGCCGGTCCGCGCCCGGTACACCGCTCCTCAAGGACATTCCCCACGTCGGCCGGTTGTTCCAGAACCCCGGGGCGGACGGGCACCGACGGCTGGTCGCGTTCGTCCAGTTGGGGACGGACGGCAACACGGCCGAGTCCTGGGACAAGGCGGCCGAGGCGGTATTCGGGTTCGAGTCGGTGGACGCGCTGGAGGAGGCGTGGCTGGAATGGCTTTCCAAGCCGGAGAGCGCTCTGGGGCGGAAGGGCGGTGCGGCTTCGCCGGTACCGGCGAAGCCGGGCGGCGGGGACCTGATCCCGCCGGTCAAGTTGCCGGCCCCGTGGAACGAGGGCACCGGGAGCAAGCGATAAACTGATTGTGGGGCCGGTCTCGTTCGTCCCCGCCGTCCGCCCGAGCGATCAGGAGCCCGATGCCTGCCGACCGCGACCCCACCCCTTGCTCCGTTTGCCGCCTCCAAACGTGGCTGTGCGTGTGTGCGCACGCGCCGCGAATAACAACCCGCACGCCGCTCGTCGTCGTCGTCCACGTCAGCGACCTGGGCCGGACGAGCAACACGGTTCGTCTCCTCGCGCTCGCGGTCCGCGAGACCACGGTCCTCTGCCACGGGGCGTTCCCGACCCCGGCCGACCCCGCCGCCCACGTGCCCGCAGGGGCGACGCCGGTCGTGCTGTTCCCCGGCCACGGCGCACGGCCGCTGACGCCGGAACTCGTCGCCTCCCTGCCGTCGCCGCCGGCCCTCGTCGTCCCGGACGGCAACTGGCGGCAGGCCAGCCGGATGGTGAAGCGCCTGCCGCTCCTCGCCGACGCCGTGAAGGCCGCGCTCCCCGACCGGGCATTCTCGGGAAGGGCCGTGCGCCGCAACCTCAAGGGGCACCACATGTCGACGTACGAGGCGGTGGCCCAGGCGCTCGGCATTTTGGAAGGCGAGGCGGTTGTCGGCCCGCTCTTCGATTTTTACCGACGGGCCACCGACCGCATGCTGCTCGTTCGCGGTAAGCTCAAACTCGGCGACGTGTACGGCGGTCTCGACGGCCCGAACACCGGGAACGGGTTGAACCCGCCGACAGACCTGACGAGCCGAGATCGGTGACAAACAAGACACCGGACGCGAGGCAAAAGATAAAACCACGGAAACCTTAGTTCGACGAGACGAGTCACGGTTTCTGGGGTTCGTCGTCCTCGATCTTGATCGTGATCCCTTTCGCTTTCTCTGCGTAGACGGGAGTCGCGGATGCGGGTTTATCTTCCCCATAGAAATGGAGGCGGAGGGCCTTCAGCACCGTGGGGGCGGAGCGGGTCGTGCCCTTCTCGATAACGGCGCCGGTGAGGATACTCCCTTCGGAGTGTTCAGGCTTGTTCCCGGGGTGAATGAGAATATCCGTCCGCTTGGGGACACCGACGACCTCGAGGAGGAAGTCCCCTTTCTCCCCCATTACCCCACCCGACCCCTGGAAGTAGTTTTTCCCGGATTTGGTTCTGAGTCCCCCTTTGTATTCACCGACGGGAATGACGAATTTGGGGTTTTCGTACACTTCACCGAGGTAGGTCTCGTTCAGGTACAGCTTGCCCGGGATGAGCCCTTGGTCGTTGACCGGACCGCGCTTGATACGGATGGCATAGTCCATCCGGACGAGGGCAAATTTCCCGTTCCCGAAGTTCCCTTTGGTAGCGGTTGGGTCGGTCCAGGAACCGCTGATGGAACCGAACTCGGATACCCTACCGGTGAATGTCCGATTGGAGTACCACCGGCTCGGCGCGACCGATGTTGTTTTGACGACTTTCTTGTCTGTGAACTCCACCTGACCATTCCTGGCCTCTCCTCCGACCGACGTGATATGGAACAACTCGGGCTTGTCGGCCAAGGCGATGCGAAACTCTCCGGCGACGTTATCCCTCTCTTGTTTGAAGGACGCCTCGGCAGGACACAAGCTTCCTCCTGAACCAGACAGTCCTTTTAGCTGCGTGAAGTAGCCTTTCCAGCGGCCGTTCAAAGACGGTTTCACATCTTGTATCGGCGCGCGAACGGGCACGGGCGGGTCGCTGCCGATGGGCAAAGATGGGAGCACCGGGGCGTGCGGTGGTGCGGGCGTGTGTGGCAACGGAGCGACGGGAGTGGGTTGTGGCCGTAGGTCAGCTTCCGGAGTGACGGGAATGGGCTGGGGCGGTACGTCAGTTTCCAGAGCGACGGGAGTGGGTTGGACGCGCGCTATCGTCTTCGGAGTAGAAACGATCCGAGGAGGTTCGGAGCCCGAGGCCGTGGGTGATGGTGTCGGAGCGTCAGGAACGATCTCCGCGCTCGCCACTTCGCTTTGCGCACTGCTCTTCGTGGGACGCAACCAGAGCGATTTAGTGGCGACGGCGCTTATCCCAACAAGCACGAGTATCCCGGCGCTGGTAACGAAAACGGCCGGCCACCTCCCGTTCCGAGTCGCTGAGGGTGTCGCGGGAGCGGGTGAATGACGCGGGGGAGAATGCCCCCGGACGAGCGCGGGAGGAACAGTCGGCGCCGGGAGCGTGTGCATACTCGGTGAGGGAACCGCACGGGGCACGCCGATGGCAGTTTCGCAGCGTGGGCAATCGAACGTTGTCCCGGCTCGATCCGCAGTAAGGGTCAACTTGGCCTTACAGCCGGGATTGGGGCAAAGGACGACAAGTGCCATGATTGGTTGTCCGTACGGGTACGGTAGCGGTCGCATTTTACCGTTATGGGTTGCACGAAATGAACAAAATCCTGTTCTCTCGCGCAGAAATGATTGTGAAAAATTTGTATTTAATTATTTTAAATATTTATTCATAATTAATTGTAAATCATTTTCTGCGCGGTAGGCCGACTTCCCAACGTGAGTTCCGTCTACCGATCCACCGCTCTGGTACAGACGGCGACCTGGACCCGGCTAACGGCAGGGCGAACTGCGATCGAGTGCTCATCGGAGTGGCCCTTCGTCAAATCTGGCCAATCTCGGTTGCCGCGGGTTGACCGGACCGCGTGAGCAAGCTTATGATCCGAGCGCCACCTTCGCGATCATCACCTCACTCACCCACACACGGCGCCGGCCGGACGGGTTTTGCACATTCGGGACAGTTTTTTGGAGATTCACACGATGTCGCCTTCTGTCGCGGTGGCGGACGGTCGGCCCACTTCGGAACACTTGACCCGCTTCATCCGGCAGGCCGGACACTCCGATCGGGCCGAGCGGGACGCCGCGTTCGACCAGTTGTACCGATACGTGGCCGGCCCGATGAAGAACCTGCTCGCCCGGTGCGTCGGCCGGCGCCCCGGGCGTCCGGTGGCCGTCACCGAGGCGATCAACGACGCCGTCGCCAGCCTGTTCGTCAAGTGGAAGGATTTGGAGATGAACGACACCGGCCACTTCCGGGCGCTGGTCGTTCAGACGGTGTACTGGAAGGCATCCGCCGAGCGGCGGGCCAACCGTCGGCTGTTCGAGGCCGTCACAGACCGCGTCCCGGCTCCGACCGCCGACGTCGAGACCCTCGCCTTGGATCGGTTCGAGGAGGCTGTGGAGGAACTGGCCGCGTTCGAGCGGCGGCAGGACCCCACACCCCGCCACGACCGCCATCGCCCCGCGCCGTTGGCGGACGTGGTGAAGGCGCGCCACTTGGTCGGACTGGAACGGGTCGCGGGGGACGAGGGTCCGCCGGCGGTCCCCACATTCGAGGTGATCGGGCAAATGCTCGGCATCGACACCGCGACCGCGAACAAGCGGTACTGGCACGCGCTGGAGTGGCTGCACGCCAACTTCCCCGACGTGGTGCCAGAACTCCCGGAACGGAAGAGGGCCGGGCGGAAGAAAGGTAACAAGGGGAACGGGGGTGCCGCGTGAGCGACTCCGGTAACACCATCGACGACGGCCGCACGCCGGACGGCGAGTACGAGTTCGACGAGCTCGACGACCCGCTCGCCCCGCTCGCCAACGGGACCGGCGCCCCCCCGCTTGTCGCCGGGGACACGCTTCTCGGCCGGTTCAAACTGCTCCGCCGGTTCCAGATCAGCGGGCAGAGTGAGGTGTGGGCCGCGTGGGCCGTACGGGAGCGGCGGTTCGTCGTCCTGAAGTTCGTCCACGCCCGGTTGCTCGAAGAGGCCCGGCGGGCGACAAACGTGCCCGACGGCGTCGTCGTGGTCCACGAGTACAACTCGGACGTCGAGGGGAAGCCGTTCTTGGTGTTGGAGTACGCGCTCGGCGGGGCGGCCGACCGCTACGCCCGCGCGTGGACGACGAACCCGGCGCTGCTCGTCCGGAAGTTCCTCCCGGTGGTGCGGACGCTGGCGAAGGCCCACGCCCGCGGCACCGTTCACTGCGACCTCAAGCCGAGCAACCTGCTCCTCTGGGCCGAACCGCCGCACGTCCGGGCTGACGAAGACCCGATGCTGCCCGAAGCCGGCTCCGACCCGACCGCGATGCAGATTCGAGTGGCCGACTGGGGGTTGGCGATCAGTAACGAGGAAGGCGAGTCGCGAACCGGCGGTACGCCCGGCTTCGCTGCCCCGGAGCAGTGGCGGGGCGAAGTGGCCCCGGCGGCCGACGTGTTTGGGTTGGCGGCGACGCTGTACTACCTGCTCGCCAACCCGCCGGACACGCCGCAGGAAAAACTCCGGTTCGCCGCCCCCGCGACCCGCGAGGCAGTTGCGGGCCTCCTGGCCGGGCGGTCGGTCGACTTCGGCCCCGCCCCGATTCACGAAATCAACCCGAAGGTCGATCCGCGATTGTCCCGCGTCATCATGACCTCGCTGGCGGCCGATCCGGGTGAGCGGCACACTTCGGCCGACGCCCTGGCCGACGAGTTGGAGCGCTGGCTGAACGGGCAGGCCGTCCGCGGCGACAGCCGCGGACGCCGGCTCGAATTGTGGGTTCGGCGGAACCGGGCGTGGGTCGCGGCGACCACCCTCGCGGTCGCCGCCCTGGCAGGGCTGGCCGGATGGGCCGTAGTCAGTAAGCTGGACGCCGCGAAAAGCAGGGCGGACGTCGCCGAGAAGGAGCGCGACGCAAACGAGAGCGACAAGCGGCGCGCGCAGGCGGACGCCCTGTCTGCGAAACTTCAGGTGAAACTGGTCAACGAACGGAACTCGGCCGAGTACGCCCTGTGGACAAGTCGGATGACGGCTGCGGCCCGCGCCGCCGTCGCCCGCGGCGACTGGCCGACCGCCCTGGGGATGTACGACGAACTCGTCCGCGGTGCCGACCCCGCGAAAGCGCGGCTGCTCCGGGTCGAGCGGCTGTTCGGCTACTTCGACACCAACAACGAGGCGGCACTACTTGCCGAGTTGAAGGCGCTGGAGGCCGACCCCGACCTCGGCCCGGCGGCCGCGTGGGTGAAGTTGGTTCGCGGGGAGCACCTGCTGTGTGACATGGAGGGAGCGACCCGAGGGCGTGTTCTGATCAAAGAGGCGCTCGAAGGGCGCAAGAAGATCCCCGCCGACCAACGCGACAAGCTGTTCACCCCGGCCGACGTCTTCTACGCCGAAGCACTGTTGGAAACCCGACCCAGGCCGGCGCTGGAAAAGCTCTGCGCGGCGGTGAAGGCCAACTCGCTGCACTACCAGGCCCACAAGGCCCTGGTCGCGGCAACGGCGTTCCGCCCACTGGGGCTTCCGGTGCCCACCGTGAACCTGCTGTTCCGTCAGGAGACCGACGCCGTTTACAAGGAATCCCTGCGAGTCGTGGAGAATCTCGGCGATCCCGCCCTCCGAGAGAAGCTGGACGCTATCAACAAACGACTGGCGGCGCTGGTGGCCGACGACCCGGAGGCGCTGGGGCACGCGCTGTTGGCGGCGAACCTTTTCGCCGGCGGGGCGACGGCCATGAAGGCCGACAACGCGGCCGACTGTCGCACGTGGTTGAAGGCTGCGGCCGAACAGGCGCACCGGGCGGCGAGTCAGCCCACCCTGACGCCGCGGGCGCCGGTCCGGTATACCGCGAGGTTCACCGAGGTGATCTCCGATGTGATGATCCTGAAGCTGATCCCAGATGCCGACCCGGTACACTCTCAACGGGTCCACGATTACCTGCCGCGGCTGATAGCCGATGGCCGCGGGAAGTGGAGCGACCAACTGGACAGGTGCGCGGAACTGACGATCAGGGTGGTGACCGACCCGCTTTCGCCCAAGCTGAAGGCCGAGTGGAAGACGGACACTCCGGCCGGGCGCGCCGCATATCGCGACCGGAACCGCCAACTGTATCGGGTCTCGCGATATTTTCTTGATACCTGGGCCGAGGAGGTGATGGCTAGGCCCGAAGTGAAAGGGGACGAACGGCGTTTTCTTGATCTCAACTTGGCGGACGAAGCGAAGAAGAGCACCGAGGCGAAGACGGCCGCTCTGCGGAGCCAACTGGAGGCGTGGGCCGAGGCGGAAGGGTTGAACGTCCCCATCGCACCCCCACCGCGGCCAAAATGACGGTCGAGCAGTTCAGGGACGAGAAGGTACGACGGAGGGAGATCGGGGAAGAAGTCCTGAAGACCCATCGATACCATTTCGACCCCGAGGGTGCCCTCCGGGGGCAATGCGAGCGGTGGCAGAAGGGCCGCAAGCCCGCGTGGCGGAGTTCACTCCAAACCCGGCGATGGCTGTGAGCCGAGATCGGTGACAAACGAATCGACTGATGTGCGACAAAAAACAACCGGCCGCAAACCCTTGTTTCGTTGAGGTTTGCGGCCGGTTACTTGAGTGCGCGTTACTGGACTTGAACCAGTGACCCCCACAATGTCAATGTGGTACTCTAGCCAACTGAGCTAAACGCGCCTCCACCCCCATTTCTACGCGGTCCGCCCCGCACGTCAAGCCGAAACCGGACCGCCGCGGCGCACGAATCGCACGCCCGCGCCGGTTTGGTGGTTGTCATTCACTCGCCCGCCGCGCAGAATGTCGGTCCTGCCCGAATCACTCCTCCGAGAGCTACCCATGCAACGCTGCCGCTTACCGCTATTCGTCGTCGGGGTTGTCGCCGTGCTCCCGTCCGCCGGGGTGAAGGCCCAACCCGCCCCGGTCAAGGCCCATACCGCGCTCGTTCACGCCGTCGCCGTCTCGCCCGATGGCAAGACGCTTGCCACGGCCGGGTTCGACAACACGGTGAAACTCTGGGACATCGGCGCCGACGGCGCCCTCAAGGAAAAGAAGGTCCTCGCCGGCCACACCGGGCCGGTGTACGCGGTCGTGTTCCACCCGAAGGACGACAAGATCGTCGCCACCGCCAGCCAGGACAAGACCGCGCGCATCTGGGACGTGACCGACGGCAAGACGAAGGCCGAGCTCAAGGGCCACACCGACATCGTGGACACGATCGCCTTCAGCCCGGACGGCAAGGCGCTCGCCACCGCCGGCGCGGACAAGTCCGTGAGACTGTGGAACCCGGCCGACGGCAAGGAACTCAAGACGCTCGGCTCGCACGACGGGTCGGTGTACGCGGTCGCCTTCAGCCCCGACGGCAAGTTGCTGGCGTCGGCCGGGGCCGGAAAGGACAGCCTCGTGAAGATCTGGGACGTGAAGGATCAGAAGGAACTGACGCAACTCAAGGGGCACGAGCAGCCGGTGACGGCGGTCGTGTTCGCGGGCAACGACACGGTCGTCACCGCGTCGATGGACCGCTCCATCCGCACGTGGACCACGAAGGACGCGAAACCGGAGCCGAAGAAGGAGACAAAGGACGCCAAGGGGCCAAAGGAAAACAAGGACAAAAAGGATGCGAAGGAGCCGAAAGACGCCAAGGACAAGAAGGATGTCAAGGACAAGAAGGACGCCAAAGATACCAAAGAGCAGCCGAAAGAGTACAAGGACCCGAAGGAGCTGAAGAAATTCGGCCCGACCACCGACGACCCGTATGCTATCGCGTGGTCGGACAAGGCGAAGGCGCTCGCCGTGTGCGGGTATTCGGGCCAGATCACGGTCTGGGCGCTGGACGCGGACAAGCCGAAGTTCACCAAGGCGATCAAGTCGCCGGGCTATTGCATCGCGTTTTCCGCGGACGGCAAGGGCGTGTTTACCGGTCACGACAACGGGACCGTCGTGTTCACTCCCATCGCGGGGAAGTAGGCGCGAGCGGCGGCTGGGGTGGCTCGATGAGCGGCGGCACGGCGGGCAGCGGCGGAGCGAGGGGAGCCGGATCGCGGACCTTCCACACGCTCCGGCCGCCCCGTAAGAGCGGGTCGTCGGCGTAGGGCTTCTGCGCGAACCCACAGCCCGCGAACAGGCAGAGCAGCGGTGCGAGTCGCCCGGCGAACCGCATCGTTTACTCCGAAAGTACGGGCCGCGTGTCGCCACGAGCGACGCGGGGGCTTCCTCGCTTATCGGTTCGGTGAGATGGGGGAGTTGAGCGGACTTCGGGCGGCCGGCCGGCCTTCGGAGAGCCGAGGATCGCCTCCGAGATCGCGAGACGCGATCCCACGATGCGCCTCTTCACTCGGTGGCCGTCGTTTCCCGTCGGGTGTGTCGGATCTGTCGGCAGGTCTGACGGTCCGGCCGGGAGAGCGAGCCGCCCGAAGCTCGGGTGGCCGGCTCTCTCCAAGAGCCCGGGGCGCCCAACGGGGCGGCATTTGATCTCCGCAGCGCCTCTTCACTCGGTAGCCGTCGCTCTCGGAGAGGGCGGCCCCATCGGAAAAACTCATTCCGCGAAGCCGAACAGCCGTTCGCGGAGCTGTTCGAGCGCCTCGCCGGCCGCGAGTGCGGAATCGGCGTCGTCCGACAGGGCCGCCGTTTCCAGGTCCGGCCACAGCCACGTCAACTCCTCGGTCGCGATCCGCGCGGCGGTCTCCGTGCGGATGCCCGTTTCCTCGCTGTGCAGACCCGCGGCCACTTCCGTCAGCGCCGCGCGCTCGCCGAGCCGCGCCAGGGCGGCCACGGCCGCCCGCCGGATGTCGGCGTCCGGGTCCGTGCGAGCGACGCGCAGCGCGCGGACGACGCGGTCGGGGTCGTGGGGCGGCCACCAGCCGAGCGAGCCGGCGGCCGCGGCCCGGATCGTCGGGTGTGGCGCGGCTGCGGCCCGCAACAGGGCGCGCTCCGACTCGTGGCACGCGTGCCCGCGGAGCGCCCCGAGGACGACGGCGGCCCGTGCGTGGGTGCGCTCCTTCCGCACGAGGCGGAGCGCCAGCCCGGCCAGTACCGGCCCGGCCGCCGGCGACTTCGACCACCGCAGCGCGCGGGCCGCGTCGGCCCACCACGCGGCCCGCCGGTCCGGCAGGTGCGGGAACAGCCGCGTCACGTCGGCGCGGAGCTCGAACAGGCCCCGCAGGATCGCGCCCTGTTCCTCGCCGCCGGCCGCCGCGAAGCGGGACAGCATCCGGTCGGCGACCCCGGCCAGCCACGCGAGCCGGCGCTCGCCGGTCGCCCACAGCCGCATCGCCTGGCGCTCGGCCAGCGCGCGGGCGTCGGCGGGGAGCAGTCGCACCCAGTGCCCCAGCCGGCGGAAGACACGTTCCGCTTCGATCACGGCGGCCGCGAGCCACGGGTCGGCGCCGGACTCCGCTCTCGCGGACACGTCCGCGAGCAGGTCGCCCAGCCCGGCGCGCACGACCCCGGCGAGGTCGATGATCCCTTCGCGCGCCGCCCGGGAGGTCGCGACGAGCGCGCGGAGCGCGGAACGCCCGTCGACGGATACCGGGTACTTGAGCGCCGTGGCGAAGCCCGGGAACGCCACCGCCTCGGCCGCGAGCATCGCGCCGGGCGGTAACCCGGCCGCGGCGTCCGTACACCGAAGCACCGACGGCAGCGCCTCGGTGCGGTTCATGCGGCGGAGCCCGGCCGCGACGTCCAGCCAGTACCACGACTGCTCGACCGGATCGGCACAGAGCGGTCGGGCGAGCTGCCGTTCCAGCACGTCGGCCGCGTCGGGGCCGCCGATCTCGGCGAGCGCCCGCACCTGCACGGCGAAGTCCAGACCGGGCCGGAGCTCGCGCTCGATGTCGTCGGCACGGCCCGCGGTGAGCAGCTCGCGGAAGTGCGTCTTGGTCTGCTCGCACGTCGTCTCGCCGAGCAGCCCGCCGGCCTGGAGGTGCCGGTGCTGTCGGTCCACCGCGGCGACGGCGCGGGGGACTACGGCCCGGTGCGGCAACAGCCACCGGCGCGGGCGCGGGCGCCGACAGGCGAGCCAGACCAGCCCGCCGACTGCGACCAGGATGAACACGGCGTACGTCATCTGTCGCCCAACAGTGTGGGTCGGGGCGCCGGCCCGTCTCGCTTCGGACCTACTCCCGCACGTGGCCGTCGCCGGTCACGACGTACTTGTAGGTCGTCAGTTCGCGCAGCCCGCACGGCCCGCGCGCGTGGAATCGGTCCGTGCTGATACCGATTTCCGCGCCCAGGCCAAGTTCAAAACCGTCGTTGAACCGGGTGCTCGCGTTCACCATCACCGCGGCCGAGTCCACCTGGCGCGTGAACTGTCGTGCCGCGTTCAGGTCGCGGGTGACGATCGCGTCGGTGTGGTGCGAGCCGAACGTTGCGATGTGCGCCGCCGCCTCGGCCAGGTCCGCGACCACTTTCACCGACATCGTGAGGTCGAGGTATTCGGTGCGGTAATCGTCGTCGGTGGCGGGCTTCGCGGCGGGAATCAGCCGCCGCGTCGGCTCGCAGCCGCGCAGCTCGACGCCCTTCGCCCCGAGCGCCGCGCCGACGCGCGGGAGGAACTCGTCCGCGACCGCGCGGTGAACGAGCAGGCACTCGGCCGCGTTGCAGGTACCCGGGCGCTGGCACTTGGCGTTCACCACGACCCGCTCGGCCATCGCCAGGTCGGCCGCGGCGTCGACGTACACGTGACACACGCCGTCGTAGTGCTTCAGCACCGGCATCGTGGCTTCCGCCGCGACCCGCTGGATCAGCGACTTGCCGCCGCGCGGGATCGCGAGGTCGATGTACTCGCCCAGCGAGAGCAGATGGCCGACCGCCTGTCGATCGGTCCACGGGACGAGCTGCACCGCGTCCGCGGGCAGGCTGGCGCGTGCCAGTTCGTCGCCGAGCAGGCGGTGAAGGGCGGCGTTCGAGTGGATCGCCTCTTTGCCGCCCCGAAGAATGACCGCGTTGCCGCTCTTCACGCACAGGGCCGCGGCGTCGACCGTCACGTTCGGCCGCGACTCGTAGATGAAGAACACGACCCCGAGCGGCACCCCCACCTTCAGCACCTGGAGCCCGTTGGGCCGCTGCGTGGCCTCGCGCACCTCGCCGACCGGGTCGGGCAGCGCCGCGACCTGCCGGAGCCCCTCGGCCGCGGCGGCCAGGCGCTTCGGGTTGAGCGTGAGCCGGTCGATCGCGGCCGCGTTCAGCCCGAAGCCGGGGGCCGCGGCGACGTCCTCGGCGTTCGCTTCGAGCAGTTCGGCCGCGCGCGATTCGAGCGCCGCGGCGGACGCGAGCAGCCACTGATTTTTCGCGCGGGTCGGGGCTTGTGCGAGGAGGGTCGAAGCGGCCTTCGCGCGCTTCGCGAGGTCGGCGCAGCGGCCGCTCAGATCGTCGGCGGAAACGGGAGCCGGAGAGAGCACGGACACGGGAGAAAACCTCAGCGGCGGTGTCGGTCGATGGCGTCGAGCAGTATCGCGGCGTCGCGGGCGCCCGCGACGTCGTGAACGCGCAGCACGTGCGCGGTCCCGCGGGCGGCGGCGAAGCACGCGACCGCGAGCGAGCCGGGGTCACGATCGGCCACGGCGCGGCCGCACAACTTGCCGATGAACCCCTTCCGCGACACGCCCAGGCACACCGGGCGATTGAGGGCCGCGACGGCGTCGAGGTTCGCGAGCAACTCCAGGTTGTGCGCCTGCGTCTTACCAAAGCCGATGCCGGGATCAACGCACACCGCTTCCGGTGGGATACCGGATTCCCCCAGAACCCGCAACCTCTCTTGGAGGTACCCCGTTACCTCGCCGGCGACGTCCGTATAGTACGGGCTCTGTTGCATCGTGGGCGGCTCGCCGCGCATGTGCATGACGACCACCCCGGCGCGGAACTCCTTCGCGGCGCTAATCATGGCCGGGTCGCGGAAGCCCGCCACGTCGTTGACGACCGCGGCGCCGACCGCGAGGCACTCGCGCGCGACGGTCGCCTTCATGGTGTCGACGGAGACGGGAACCGCGGCGCGCTTCGCCACTTCGGCCACGACCGGCACGACGCGGCGCAGTTCTTCGTCGAGCGACACCGGTTCCGCGCCGGGCCGCGTCGATTCGCCCCCGATGTCGAGGACATCGGCGCCGAGTTCGACGAGCCGGAGGGCGTGCGAAATTGCGGCGGAGGTGTCGAGCCACTTTCCGCCGTCGGAGAAGCTGTCGGGGGTGACGTTGACGATGCCCATGACGAGCGGCCGGGTGCCGATCGTCAGCGCGCGATCGCGGAGGTGCCACACGAGCGGGACCATGTCGGTCGGAGAAGGGGCCGAAGGGGCTACAAAGAAGACGGCCGAAGAGGAGCTAACCACAGAGACACAGAGACACAGAGAAGGCAGGAGAAGTTCTTCAAAACACGACTTCTCCAGCCTTCTCTGTGTCTCTGTGTCTCTGTGGTTAGTCCTTCTGTATTACTTCGCGGGCTTGTCGAGTTCGGTCTTGATCGCCTTGGTCAGTTCCGGCGACATCGGCTCGACCTTCGACGGGAACCGGCCGACCACCTTGCCGTCGCGGCCGACGAGGAACTTCTCGAAGTTCCAGGCCACCTGATGCGGCTTCC
>JAFKJJ010000375.1 GCA_017306025.1 Planctomycetota bacterium | reverse complement strand
TGGCCGCCGACGGCGGCGTTGCCCCCGTTGGTGCCGAAGCCGCCGAAGTCCGCGGCCGCGCCGGAGACCCCGTCGATCGCGTCCTCGGTGCCGCCCGCGCCGTCGCCCCCGTCCCCGCCGTGGCCCCCGTTGCCGCCGTGACCGCCGGACCCGCCCTGGCCGCCCATGCCCCCCTCGCCCCCGGTCCCGCCCGTCGCCGTGTTGCCGCCGATCTCGGTGTCGGTGACCGTCAGGGTCCCGGCCGCCACGTAGACCCCGCCGCCGTCCGCGTTGCCGCCGTTGCCGCCGGCGCCGCCGTCCTCCTCGCTGCTCTTCGTGGCGCTCGCCCCGGCCGACCCCGTACCGCCCCCGGCCCCGCCCGTGGGGTGTTCGCCGCTCTCGCCGTCCTCCCCGTCTTCACCGTCCTCGCCGTCTTCGGCGTCCTCGCCGTTGGCGCCGCGCCCGCCGGTGCCCCCGGCCCCGCCCGTCGCCCCGTTGTTGTCGACGAACGTGCCGTTGAGGGTGAGGCTGCCCCCGGCCAGGTAGACCCCGCCGCCCCGGGCGTCGCCGCCGGCCCCGCCGTCCTCGCCCGCGGCCCCGTCGTCCCCGTCCGACCCGACGGCCGCATTGCCGTACAGGCTCCCGCCCGTCATGGTGACGGCGGCGTTGTGGATCAGCAGCCCGCCGCCGAGCGCGGCGGTCCCGCCGACGGTCCCGCCGTCGGTGGCGTAGCCGAAGGCGATGGTCACCCCGCTGAACGCGACCGACACCGCGGCCGCGGTGCCGTCGACCTCGAACACCCGGTCCCCGCCGCCGTAGACGTTCGCCCCGGTGGAGGAGGTGATGGTCAGGGTCTTGGGGCCGACCCCGCCGGTGTTGTTGACGAGCAGCTCGCCGGCGGACAGCCCGTACTCGTAGTCGTTGAGCACGATGGTGTTGCTGGCGTCGCCGTTGGCGTCCGCGGCCGCGACGGCGTACCGCAGGCTGCTCGTGTCGAGCACGCTGTCGGTGGCGCTGCCCGACGGGTAGAAGGTGGCCGGGGTGGTACGGGCTTCGAGGCTCTCGACGAGCAGACGGGTCCGGTTTCGGCGCATGGTGGTCCTCCTGGACGGTCCGGGAAAGGCGAAGCGGTAGCGGGCGAAGAAGACGGACAACGGACAACGGGCGAAATGTCTCGGGCGGGCGCGAAGGGCGCCCGTGGCGATCGAACGGACTTGGTCGGACGGGAACGGAGGGATGATGGCACGCCGGGGGACCGTTGTCAACGATGGATCGCAAGTTCAGCAAATATTCATTCAATTCGCTACAAAGAGAAAATTTGCGCCCGTTCGGTGAAATCGGCCCGATACTCGACCGACGCGCCCAGCGCCCCCGCGTTCGATCGCGCACGACGGGCCGGCGCGGCGTCGGGTTCCGGGCGAGCCGCGACCGCGAGGGAGCGGGCGACACCGCCCGATACCGGGGGCGGAACTTCCGTCGCGTGGCGGGCGACACCACCCGACACCGCGGGCGCCACTTCGCGCGCGTACCCCGCTCCCTTGCGGTCGCGGCTCGCGAGGTAGTCGTAGTACCCGGTTCGTGTGTGAGGCGCGGTCCGCAGAGCGGGCGCGTCGGTCGGAAGATCGTGGTGTGATGCGTGCGCACCGCATGATAACCTGATCGCTTTCAACGCAACCGACACGAGGGGATGCGCATGACCCGCGAAGAAGCGATCGCGCTGCTAAAGGGTGGCCGGGAAGGGGTCGCCAAGTGGAACGCCTGGCGCGAGCAACTGCCGCCCGAGCAGGCGCTATCCGCGCTGCTGTACCTCGGCGGGGCAGACCTCAGTCACACGCATCTCGTCCGAGCGAACCTCAGCGGAGCACGTCTCGACGGGGCGAACTTCTTCCAAGCGGTTCTCAGCGGAGCAGACCTGTGCAGGGCGGACCTGGACAGGGCGGACCTCGGCGGGGCGTTTTTCGTCGGGACGGACCTCTGCGGGGCGCACCTCAACGATGCGAACCTCCGCGGGGCGCACCTTGAGCGGGCGAATCTCAACCGGGCGGCCCTCTTGGGGGCGAATCTCCGTGGGGCGAATCTCCGTGGGGCGAACCTTGACGGGGCGCGCCTCTTCGGTGCGGACCTCCGCGGGGCGCACCTCGACGGGGCACGCCTCTTCGGGGCGGACCTTAGCGGGGCGAGCCTCAGCCGAACGACGCTGTCGGATGTCGACGGGCGGTTCACCGACTTCTCGACCGTCACGTACGTGTCGGCCGGATGGCTGCGGGGCCTGCTGATGCGCCTCTTCACCTGGCAGAAGGTGCGGTCCGTCGGCGGACTCCAGATCCTCACCAAAGCGTCTTACGTGATGCTCGCGCTGGTCCCGATCCTGGCCGGGGTCTGGCAGGGCGTGAAGGTGTGGGCGGGGCAGTCCAGACAGGAGGTTTCCCAGGCGGTCCGCGACCTGGACCACGCGGCCGAGCACCGGCGCGCCACCGCGTCCGAACCGGTCGCCCGGGAACTCGAACAGGTCCGGGCCGTCACGCACCGGCTCCAGGCGATGATCGACCGCGGGGAGTTCGACCACCGGCTGCCGTCCGCGTGGGCGCTCGGCTTCTTCGCCGCGCTGTTCGTGGTGGCCGGGCACTTCGTGTATCAGGTGCGGTGCCCCGAACTGGTGGCCGCCAAGACGCCCGACAAATTCGCCGAGGAGCAGTTGGCCGGGTTCTCCTCCACCGCCGACGACCGCAACGACCGGCTCACCCGCGCGACCAACGCGCTGCGAGAACTCGCCGAGGTCGACCCGACCCGCCGACACCGCAATCTGGTCCGCCGGCACGGGCGCGTGGTGTGGATACCGAGCGAGTTGCGTTTCTTCGACGCCCCGCCGGAGGCGCCGCCCGAGCCACCGAAGGCCGAGACCGCCGAAACGAAGCCGGCTTCCGAAGGAGATGCGCCCGCGCGGCCCGCGCCGCGGCCGGCGCTGGTCGCCGGGGGGCCGGAGTTGATGCGCGTGGCGATCGAGGAGGGGGCACGGGCCGAGTACGAGCTGAACGCGCTGCGCGACCGGCCGTCGGCGGTGGTGGCGTTCCTCCTCTACGCCGCGGCCGGGGCGCTGATCGCGTGGCTGGTGCTGTCGCAGTCGTGGGGCGTGGCCCGGGCGGCCGGGTGGGTGGGGTAGGCGCGGCCGCTCGGACCGGTTGCGTTCGCGCGCCGGTCCGGCTATCCTCGTCGTGTTCCCGCGGATGCGTTTAGCTCGCTCGCTTCGAGCGGGCCGATGTTGCGTCGGCCGAGCGCTTACCACCGCAGTCCGCGCGGGGAGGGCTGTTCCAGCACCGCTTCCGGGCGCAATACTAACCGTCCGGTGGTGGACTGGAACAACCCCACGATTCGTGGTTTCACCACCGGACGGTTAGTATTGCGCCCGGCGGTGCCGCGAGCCCTCCGCGCATCAGGTCACGAAGTAGACGACGCGGGAACGCGACCGGCCCGGGGTGAAGCGCCCCGGGCCGGGTCGTTTCGGCGTGGTCCGCTCGCCCCGCTTGAGGTAGGCGAGGTGGCGCCTCGGGTCGC